>NZ_DASRSY010000421.1:0-2629 GCF_035656215.1 Paraburkholderia sp. | reverse complement strand
ACCGCGACAAAGAACAGTTCCGGTTGCGTCGCCAGTTTGTTTGCGATCGACAGATGCGGGTTGCGCTGCGGTCTTGTCACGTCCCGGTACTCCGGGAACGCTTCCTGCCATAGCGCGACCACGGCATCGGTGTCACGCGTGTCGAAGCAGCGGATCGATAACGTTGTGGTCGTCGTCATACGCGCTTTCCTGTGTGATTACAGCGTGTCGAGAATTGAACGCAGCATCGCCATCATCTGGTCGATTTCTTCGTTCGTGACGTTCAGTGCCGGCATGAAGCGCAGCAGGTTCGGACGCGCTGCGTTCAGCAGCAGGCCGTCGGGTTGCATCACGCGCGCCTTCTCGACGATCTGGTTGCCGATGTCCTTGCCGAGCAGCAGGGCGCGCAGCAGACCTTCACCGCGTTCGCCTTCGAAGCCGCGCTCTTCCGACAGTTCGAGCAGCCTGGCGCGCAGATACTCGCCGCGCGCACGCACGCCTTCGAGGAAGCCCGGCGCGGTCAGTTGCGAGATCACCGAGTAGCCGACGGCGGTCATCAACGGATTGCCGTTGTACGTACCACCCTGATCGCCCGGTTCGAACACGGCGATTTCGGCTTTCGCGAGCAGCGCCGCGAGTGGCACGCCGCCACCGATGCCCTTGCCGAGCGTCATGATGTCCGGTTCGATGCCCGACAGTTCGTACGCGAACAGGGTACCGGCCCGGCCGCAACCGCTTTGCACTTCGTCGACGATCAGGAGCAGGTTGTGCTGTTTGGTCAGCGCGCGCAGTTGCTGCATGAACTCGCGTGTGGCGGGAATCACGCCGCCTTCGCCCTGAATCGGCTCGAGCATCACCGCGACCGTCTTTGCGTTGATCAGCTTTTCAACCGACGCGATGTCGTTCAGATCCGCTTTCGGGAAGCCCGGCACTTGCGGCGCGTAGATCGTGTCCCAGCCCGGCTTGCCGCTTGCGGACATGGTCGCAAGCGTGCGGCCGTGGAAGCTGTGATCGAACGTGATGATTTCGAACGCGCCGTCCTTGAACTTCTTGCCCCACTTGCGCGCGAGCTTGATCGCGCCTTCGTTGGCTTCGGCGCCGCTGTTCGCGAAGAACACTTTGTCGAAACAGCTGTGCTGCGTGAGCAGCCCGGCGAGTTGTGCCATCGGACCGTTGTAGAAGGCCGGCGACGGATTGAGCAGCAGTTGCGCCTGCTTGTTCAGCGCTTCGATCATGCCGTCGTTGCAATGGCCGAGGCTGTTGACTGCCCAGCCCTGGATGAAGTCCAGATATCGCTTGCCGTTATTGTCGTAGAGCCACGAGCCCTTGCCGTGCGTGAAAACGATATCGGGCCGGTTCGTGATGTACATCAGCGACTCGATCGGGTACTCATTGAAATTCATAACGGCAGGCTCCAGACAGCGGGTGAAGGGTTAATGAGCGGTTGGGCAAACAAAAAAAGCAAACAAAAAAGCCACGGCATGCCGTGGCTTTCATGATTCGAACTGCTTGCGCCCTTGTGCGGCGCGAATCCGTGACGAAGCCAGCGGCGTCCCTAAGGGAGCGGCGAGCGGCGACGTCGGAGTTCGGACTGGATGCGGTTCATGCGCGAAAGAATACGACAAGGAAAGCGCTGGTGTAAACCATGAATTTGCACAATTTGGCGTCAAGCGGGATTTTTGCGCATCCGCCTTGGTGCTGACATGCTGTTCAGGAACGGCCCGGTCGCGGTTCGATCGGGCCGTTCATTCCCTCAAACCGCGTTCGCCAGATCCGCCGCGCTCGTGAAGGAATCCGCGTAGAACTCGTCTTCCGGCAGCCCGTGATGCTGGGTGAAATCGCGCTGCGCCGACTCGACCATCACCGGCGCGCCACACGCGTACACCTGGTACGGCGACAGATCCGGCAAATCCTCGATCACCGCGCGATGCACGAAGCCGACACGGCCCGTCCACGCATCGCCCGCGTCCGGTTCCGACAGCACCGGCACGAACTTGAAGTTCGGAATCTCGCGAGCCCATTGCTCGGCGAGATCGAGCAGGTACAGGTCCTTCTTGCGGCGCGCGCCCCAGTAAAGCGTCATGGGCCGATTCAGGTTCTTGAACACCGCATGTTCGACGATCGCCTTGAGCGGCGCGAAGCCGGTGCCCGAGGCCAGCAGCACGATCGGCTTGTCCGAGTCTTCGCGCAGGAAGAAAGTGCCGAGCGGTGCTTCGAAGCGCAGGATGTCGCGCTCCTTGATTGTGTTGAAGACGTGATCGGTGAACGCGCCACCGGGCATGTGACGGATATGCAACTCGATCGGGCCTTCCGCGTGCGGCGCGCTCGCCATCGAATAGCTGCGGCGCTTGCCGTCCTTCAGAATAAATTCCAGGTACTGGCCGGCGAGATATTGCAGACGCTCGTTAGCGGGCAGTTGCAGTTTCAGCACGACAACGTCGTCGGCCTTGCGCTCGATCGCGTTCACGCGGCACGGCAGTTTCTTGACCTGCACGTCGCCCACGCCGGCCACTTCGCGGATATCCACTTCGAGATCGGAGCATGCCGTCGCGCAGCAGAAGAGCGCCATGCCGCGCGTCTTTTCGTCGTTCGACAAGGCTGACGACGAATGCTGACGCTGTTCGATCTGACCGCTGACCACGGTGCCTTT
>NZ_DASRSY010000420.1:0-21534 GCF_035656215.1 Paraburkholderia sp. | reverse complement strand
GAAAGTGTTCGAAGGGCAAAAAGCCTGAAGCTGGATGAAGCAGGAGTAGCTTATGGAATATGTGTTCACCTTGAAGTACCGCCTCGCTGCGGAAGATTGCGATCTTGATGAGATTGTCGAGCGCTTGGGCGAAGCCGGATGCGACGACGCCACTATCGGCGTGGGGCAACCGGGTCGCATTGCGCTGCTTTTTGCTCGCGAAGCCGCGTCGGCGTTCGAGGCGCTTGTCAGCGCACTCAAGGATATTAAACAGGCAGTGCCGTCTGCACGTCTTGTCGAGGCGGGACCGGATTTCGTCGGCCTCACGGATGTCGCAGAGGTAGCGGGCGTGTCACGGCAAAACATGCGCAAGCTGATGCTGAGCCACGCAATCGACTTTCCGCCGCCGGTTCATGAGGGCAGCGCGTCGGTGTGGCATTTGTCGGACATCCTGGACTGGCTGACTGAGCGTGGCGGGTATGACATCAAGGCGGACGTATTTGATGTCGCGAAATCGGCCAAGCAGATCAACCTCGCCAAAGAGGCGCTTAAGCTCGAGCCGCGGCTTAACCGCCGGCTCGAATTCCTTGTGGCGTAAAAGGGACCCGCGGCAAGCGCGCCAACCCATGAACTCCACCCAATCGGTGCGTTCTTTCATCTGTGGGTTCGGTGTGCGGTTTGCCGGTTGAGCTACCTTCGGCAGTCCGTTGCGCAAAGCGTTAAAATCGCCCACCGCGTTCGATTTGTCGGCGACGCCTGGCGTCAACGCACCGTCCGTAAAAATTTACGAACGACCGTTCACAAATTTCCATTTTGCGCTAAACTGGCACGCAAGCCCTGATTCCACATGAAGGTCCTCGATTTACAGTGCCCGCATGGCCATCGGTTCGAAGGCTGGTTCGCTTCGGCTGATGACTTCGAGTCGCAGCAGTCCCGCAAGCTCGTCGAATGTCCGATCTGCGGTGCGAATGAAGTGAGCCGTCTGCCGTCGGCGCCCCGACTGAATCTGTCGGGCGCGACTGACACGAAAGTCCCTGCGGGTGCGGGGGACATGCAGGCGCGTGTGATGCGCGCATTGCGCGAGGTACTGGAAAAGACCGAGAACGTGGGCGACCGCTTCGCTGAGGAAGCACGGCGCATTCACTACAACGAAGCGCCTGCACGCAATATTCGCGGTGTCACGACACAGGAAGACGCGAAAGCCTTGGTCGAAGAAGGCATCGAAGTGATGCCGCTGCCGGTCCCGGCTGCCTTGAAGGAACCGCTGCAATAGCGCAGTGGCTCACTGGCAGCGGGCGGTTGCGGCCAGGAGACACGACGCATGAATCTGGACTATTCCCCCGCTGACGACGCGTTTCGCGCCGACATCCGCGCTTGGCTCGAAGCGAATCTGCCTCGCGAGCTGAGCGACAAAGTACTCAACCACAAGCGTCTGAACCGCGAAGACTTTGCGGGCTGGCATAAGCTGCTCGGCACGCGCGGCTGGTCGGTCATCGCGTGGCCGAAAGAATACGGTGGCCCTGGTTGGGATGCGACCCAACGGCACATCTGGGACGAAGAGTGCGCGCGTATCGGCGCGCCGTCCGTGTTGCCATTCGGTGTCTCGATGGTGGCGCCCGTGCTGATGAAGTACGGCAATGAGGCGCAGAAGCGTCACTATTTGCCACGCATTCTCGACGGTACGGACTGGTGGTGTCAGGGCTATTCCGAACCGGGCTCCGGTTCCGATCTGGCCTCGCTGCGCACGCGTGCCGAGCGCGCAGGCGATCACTATGTGGTCAACGGTCAGAAAACCTGGACCACGCTTGGCCAGTACGCCGACATGATGTTCTGCCTCGTGCGCACCGACAGCGGCGCGAAAAAGCAGGAGGGCATCTCGTTCCTGCTGATCGATATGAAAACGCCAGGTATCACTGTGCGCCCAATCATCACGCTCGACGAAGACCACGAAGTCAACGAAGTGTTCTTCGAGGACGTAAAGGTGCCGGTCGAAAATCTGGTCGGCGAAGAGAATCGTGGCTGGACCTATGCGAAGTACCTGCTCGGGCACGAGCGCACCGGCATCGCGCGTGTCGGGCAATCGAAGCGCGAACTCGTATTCCTGAAGCGCCTCGCGCTGGATCAGCGGAAGAACGGTAAACCGTTGCTGCAAGATCCGGTGTTCGCCGCGAAAGTCGCGAGCCTTGAGATCGAATTGATGGCACTCGAAGTCACCGTGCAACGCGTGGTCGCCAATGAAACGGGCGGACGTGGGCCGGGACCGGAAGCCTCGATGCTCAAGATCAAGGGCACAGAAGTGCAGCAAGCGCTGACCGAACTGATGTTCGAGGCAATCGGACCGCTCGCCGCACCGTTCGACGTGCCATTCCTTGAAGGCGAACGCGAACATAGCCTCGCCGGTGACGATGACGCCGCGCCGCTGGCCGCGTATTACTTCAACTTCCGTAAGACGTCGATTTACGGCGGCTCGAACGAAATTCAAAAGAACATCATCGCGCAGATGATTCTGGGACTTTGAGGAGCGGCGCATGGACTTCACTTTCAACGACGAACAACAGCAATTCGCTGACGCGCTGCGCCGCTATCTGGACAAGAGCTACGGGTTCGAAGCGCGCCAGGCGATCGCGCAATCGGAAACCGGTGTGTCGGATGCGCACTGGACAGCCTTCACGGAACTGGGTCTGACTGCCTTGCCGGTGCCGGAAGCGCAGGGTGGCTTCAACGGCAGCCCGATCGACATGCTGGTGGTCATGCAGGAGCTCGGCCGTGCTTTGGTGGTCGAGCCCTATTGGGCGACCGCGGTGGGTATCGAAGCGCTACGGCTTGCGGGCAGCGGGCAGGGCGAAGACGCCGCGCTGCTTGAACGCGCGGCTCAGGGCGAAATCAAGCTGGCAGTGGCATTTCACGAGCCGCACGCACGCTACGATCTGTTCGAGGTCGAGACGGCTGCGAGCGGGCAGCGCGAGCAGCAGACATTGACCGGCACGAAGTCGGTTGTGCTGCACGGCGCGCAAGCGGATTACTGGATCGTGCCGGCACGGCTGAATGGCGAGATCGCGCTCTTTGTCGTCGCCCGCGATGCGGCCGGCGTCAAAATCACTGACTACCGCACAATCGATGGCCAACGCGCCGCGACACTCAAGTTCGATAGCACCCCGGCACGCCAACTCACCGGCAAACACGCCGGTGCCGCAGCGCTCGAGCACATCGCAGACTACGGCACGGTATTGCTGTGTGCGGAAGCGGTCGGCGCGCTCGACGCACTGAACCACGCCACGGTCGAGTACACGAAGACGCGCCAGCAGTTCGGTCAACCAATCGCGCGTTTTCAGGCGTTGCAGCATCGCATGGTCGAAATGCTGATTCATGCCGAGCAGGCGCGTTCGGTCACCTATCTCGCGGCCGTGCGTTACGCGAGCACAGACGCCGACGAACGTCGCCGCGCGGTCTCAGCGGCGAAGGCGCGGGTCGGTCAGGCCGCGCGTTTCGTTGGTCAGCAGGCGGTCCAATTGCACGGCGGCATGGGCGTCACGAACGAAGTCGCGGCGGCGCATCTTTTCAAACGTCTTGCTATCATCGAAACCACATTGGGCGATGTCGATCACCATCTCGCGCGGTTCGCCGCGCTGCCCGGTTTTGTCTCTGCCGAAGCTTGATCAGCCGGTCGAATCGGATAAGAAAGAGGTGTGACGATGGGTTTGAGTTTCGAGGACATGGTAGTCGGCACGACTACTGAAGTCGGTAAACATACTTTCACGCGAGAAGAGATTATCGAGTTCGCGGAGAAGTTCGATCCGCAGCCGTTTCACCTGGACGAGGCTGCGGCTGCGGAGTCGCCGTTTCGCGGACTGGTCGCGAGCGGCTGGCATACCTGTTCGGTCATGATGGGCATGCTGGTGCGCAACACGATCGCGGGCTCCACGTCGATGGGATCACCCGGTATCGACGAGATCCGCTGGTTGAAGCCGGTGCGCGTTGGTGACACGATCACGATGATGAACGTCGTACTCGATAAACGCGTTTCGGAGAGTAAGCCGGACCGCGGTATCGTTTCGACGCAGTGGGAAGGCATCAACCAGCACGGCGAAAAAGTGATCACGGTGCGCTCCAAGGGCTTGTTCGGATTGCGCAATCCGGGAGCCGTGTCATGACGGGCAGCAGCGCAGTGTCTGCCGCAAGCTTTGGCGATGCAACGGCGTTGCGTGCGCTGGTTGGCGCTGAACCGCTCGTTAGCGACTGGCTGACGGTCGATCAGGCGAGCGTCGATCGTTTTGCCGAAGCCACCGGCGATCACCAATGGATTCACGTCGACCCCGAACGGGCGCGGCGTGAGTCGCCGTTCGGTGGTCCGGTCGCGCATGGGTTCATGACGCTGTCGTTGATTCCGGCGCTGCTCGGCAAGACGGTGGCGCTCGAGCAGCGCATGGGCGTCAATTACGGATTGAATCGCGTGCGGTTCACGTCGCCGGTGCTGGTCGGCTCACAGCTGCGTGCGCGGTTTGAAGTGAAATCCGTCACCGACGTCGAAAACGCCGGCGTACAGGTTGAGTGGAATGTGACGCTGGAGCGGCAGGGTAGTGAGCGGCCGGTATGTGTCGCGGAGTTCATCACGCGGCATTACTTCTAGCGTTTCAGTGCATGAATGTTGGCAAAAAAGCGCGAGCGGCACTACGGCCGGCTCGCGCTTTTTTATGCAGACACTTCTGCGAACGCAATGTCATCGCCACGATCAGCGCGGACAACGACACAGCGGCGAAATTAGCGCTTCGCGTACTGCGTCGCGCCGAATAGCATTTCCTTAGCCTTATCGTCCATGAGCGGCTTGCGGGCTGACGCCAGCACGTCGACGCCGCGCACCACGGCCGGACGTGCGGCAATCTCCTCATGCCAGCGCTTCACATTCGGAAGCGTGTCGAGTTCGATTCCCTGGTTTTGCCACGAACGGGTCCACGGAAACGCGGCGATGTCAGCGATCGTGTAGTCGTTGCCGGCCAGATACTGTGTCTTGCCGAGCTGCGTATCCATCACGCCATACAGGCGCCGTGTTTCGTTCGTGTAGCGATTGACCGCGTATTCGATCGGCTCCGGCGCGTAGATGCGGAAGTGGTGCGTTTGCCCGAGCATCGGCCCCAAACCGCCCATCTGGAACATCAGCCACTGCAGGGTCGCGTAGCGTGCTGCCGGATCGGTCGGCAGGAACTTGCCGGTTTTCTCGGCGAGATAAATCAGTATCGCGCCCGATTCGAATAGCGCAAACGGCTTGCCGCCGGCGTCCTTGGGACCCTCGGAATCGACAATCGCCGGGATCTTGTTGTTCGGGCTGATAGCGAGGAATTCGGGTTTGAACTGGTCCCCCGCGCCGATATCCACGGCATGCGCGGTGTACGCGAGGCCCGTTTCCTCGAGCATGATGTGAACCTTATGGCCGTTCGGGGTTGCCCAGCTATAGACGTCGATCATCCTGGCTCCTTCGTTTCATGAAAGCGGCGCCACAAGGGGCGCCGCAGTTGACGAAAATTAGAGCACAGATCGGACGATGCTGCTGGCCGTGAACCCGCGCGATCGGAGGCCGCGCCGCGCTCCCCGTCATGCTTGTGCGCGAGCGATCACCCTATGCATGCCGTCGTCGAGCACAGCCGGCTGGTCGCGAGCCGGCTGTGCGTGTTTCGCAGTCTCGATTTCGCGCCACCGGCTACCGCCTCAACCCTGACCTCAAACCCGCGTAATCGGCGTCTCCACGCGAGCCGCAGCACCCGCATCCATATAGCGCGCCAGTTCGAGCTTGGCGATCGCATTGCGGTGCACTTCGTCGGGGCCATCGGCGAAGCGCAACGTCCGTGCGGATGCATACGCATACGCCAGTGGAAAATCGTCACTGACGCCGCCGCCGCCGTGCGCCTGGATCGCCCAGTCGATCACCTGGCATGCCATATTCGGCGCAACCACCTTGATCATGGCGATCTCGCCGCGTGCGCCTTTGTTGCCAACCGTGTCCATCATGTACGCGGTCTTCAGCGTCAGCAGACGCGCCTGTTCGATCATGCAACGTGCTTCCGCCATGCGTTCCTGTGTGACGCCTTGCGCGGCAACCGGCTTGCCGAAAGCGACGCGTTGCATGGAGCGTTTAGCCATGAGTTCGAGCGCGCGCTCGGCGAGGCCGATCAAACGCATGCAGTGGTGGATGCGGCCTGGGCCGAGACGGCCTTGAGCGATTTCGAAGCCGCGCCCTTCGCCGAGCAGCATGTTGGCAACCGGCACGCGCACGTTTTCGAGTGTGATTTCCATGTGGCCGTGCGGCGCGTCGTCGTAGCCGAATACGGTGAGCGGGCGGTGCACGGTGATGCCGGTGGCATCGGCGGGGACCAGAATCATTGACTGCTGCGCATGGCGCGGCGCCTCAGGATCGGTCTTGCCCATCACGATGTAGATCTTGCAGCGCGGATCCCCCGCGCCGGACGACCACCACTTGTGGCCATTGATCACGTAGTAGTCGCCGTCGCGCACGATGCTCGTCTGGATATTGGTCGCGTCCGACGACGCCACTTCCGGCTCCGTCATCAAAAATGCCGAACGGATGTGCCCTTGCAGCAGCGGTTCGAGCCATTCCCGCTTGTTCTCGTCGCTACCGTAGCGCTCGATCGTTTCCATGTTGCCGGTGTCGGGCGCGCTGCAGTTGAACACCTCCGGCGCCCAGGGCACGCGGCCCATGATCTCGCACAGCGGTGCGTATTCGAGATTCGTCAGACCGGCGCCGCGTACCGATTCAGGCAGGAACAGGTTCCACAAGCCGGCGTCGCGCGCCTTCTGTTTCAGTTGTTCGATTAGTTCGGTCGGGAGCCACGCGTTGCCGTTCTGGCGATTGCGCGCGATCTCGGCGTAGAAAGCCTGCTCGTTCGGATAGATGTGCTCGTCGAAGAAGGCGAGCAGTTTCTCGCGCAGCGCCTGAACCTTCGGGGTGTAATCGAAATTCATGTATGACCTCGCGGATGACGAATGACGTTTGTTCGGGAGCGCAACTTGATGTGCGGGTCTGCTTAGCGCACCTTCTGTGCGTAGCGCCAGGCGAGTTCGGCCATCGGCTTCGCGCGACGGCCGGCATCGAGCGCCTGAGCGCTGGCCGCAGTGCCGTCGACCACTCGCTTCATGATCCCCTGCAGGATCGCGGCGATGCGGAACATGTTGTACGCCAGATAGAAATTCCAGTCGCCGTGGATCTCGAAGCCGGTGCGCTTGCAATAGCGCTCGACGTACTGTGCTTCGTCGGGAATGCCGAGGGCCGCCCAGTCGAGACCCGCAATGCCGCGGAATTGCGCCGGATCGACGTGCCACGCCATGCAGTGATAGGCGAAGTCGGCGAGCGGGTCGCCGAGCGTCGACAGCTCCCAGTCGAGTACGGCAAGTACGCGCGGCTCGGTGGGATGGAAGATCAGGTTGTCGAGCCGGTAATCGCCATGCACGACCGAAGCGCGCTCGGTCGTTTCCGCTGGCATATGGTGCGGCAGCCATTCGATCAGGCGCTGCATCGCGTCGATCGGCTCGGTCTCGGACGCGATGTACTGCTTGCTCCAGCGGCCGATCTGGCGTGCAAAGTAGTTGCCCGGTTTGCCGTAGTCGGCAAGACCGACTGCTGCGACGTCGACGCGATGCAGTGCGGCGATCACCCGATTCATTTCGTCGTAAATCGCCATGCGCTCCGTGGGCGTCATGCCGGGCAAAGACTGGTCCCACAGCACGCGGCCTTCGACGAACTCCATCACGTAGAACGCCCGGCCGATCACGCTTTCGTCTTCGCACAAGGCGAGCATGTTCGCGACTGGCACGTCGGTGTCAGCCAGCGCATGCATCACGCGGTATTCGCGTTCGACCGCATGCGCCGAGGGCAGTAACTTCGCGGCCGGCCCGGGCTTGGCGCGCATCACATACGAGCGCGACTGCGTGACGAGTTTGAACGTGGGATTGGACTGACCGCCGGCGAATTGCTCCAACGTGAGCGGTCCGGCAAATCCGTCGACATGCTGGGCTAACCACGCGGCGAGCGCGTCGCTATCGAAGCGTTGCCGCTCGTTAACCGGGCGCGTGCCCTCAAAGGTCGAATAATCCGGCTTGTGTTCTGGTTCGCCGGTCTGTGTGGCTTGCACCATGTGTCTCCTCCAGTTCGGGGTCAGCTACGCTTGTATTGAATAAATTGTGCGTAGAGCATTTCCATCGTGGTGTTGCGAACGTCGCGATGTAGCGGCGACGGCGGTGAATAGTTGATCGTGCGCAGCACCCAGTCGCGCGGCTCGGTGCCGACGTCGAGCGCGTTGATGCAACCGGTAGCCTGCGCCAGGTGGCCGAAGAAAGTGCGGCCGCCGGCGGTAATCGCGTGCGAGAGAATCGCGCGATTCACGCCGCCGTGTAGCACCAATAGCACGGTGTCCCACGACGTGTCCTCGCGCAACGCCGCCACTGCGGGCAACACGCGGTCGAATAAAGCGCCGATGGTTTCGCCGTCGAGAAAGCGCGTGCTTTCCGGCACGATGCCGTCGAACACACCGAGAAATGCCGCCTCGATATCCCGCAGCGGAATGTTGCTGAGTTTGCCACCGCGAATTTCCTGCCATGCGGGCTCGATTTCGAGCTCGATCTGCTGACCGGTCTCGCCCAATACGCGCTGCGCGGTTTCGATCGTGCGCGGCAAACCGCTCACGATCACCCGATCGAACCGGACTTGCTGTTCGGCGAACACGCGGCCTGCTGCGCTTGCCTGCTCGCGGCCGTTGGCGTTCAGCGGCACGGTTTCAGGATCGATCGCGCGGCCGCTATCGTCGAAGTAGGTCACGTCGCCGTGACGCATCAGGAAGATGCGGCGGCGCTTGGGGAGTTGGTATTCAGGCATCGTCCCTTGGTTCGCTTATGTTCACTTGTAGACTGGAGCGCGTTTTTCGAGGAACGCGGAAATCCCTTCGAGACCGTCGCGATGATGCAGGGATGCGACGAAGCCGTCGCGTTCGGCAACCAGATGTTCAGCGAGTGGCTGTGCGCCGGCCGCGCTGATAAGCCCTTTAATGCGCGCGACCGAATTCGGCGAAATCTTGCCGAGCTCGTCAGCCCAGGCGACAGCGGTGTCGCGCACTGTGCCGGTCTTCGCCAGTTTGTTGACGACACCTAGATCGAAGAGACGCGTGGCGCCGATCGGTTTGCCTTCGATCAGCACTTCGGTCGCCAGCTGACGTGGCAACGCTTGCGCGAGAAACCACGAACCGCCGCCATCGGGCGTGAGACCAACGCGCGCATACGACATCACGAACTTGGCGTCTTCCGCGGCGACGATCAGATCGCACGCGAGCGCGAGCGAAAACCCCGCACCGGCGGCGGCACCGTCAACGGCGGCGATCACCGGCTTCGACGACAAACGCAGCGCCGAAATCCATTCGCCGAGCAGATCGATGCTCTCCGCCTGCACCGACGGATCTTTCGCGCGGTTCTCCAGCAGGCGATTCAGATTGCCACCGGCACAAAAGAAGTTGTCCGCTCCGGCAATCACGACGGCGCGGATGGAGGGATCGCGCTCCACCGATTCGAGCGCTTCGATGCCCGCGGCATACATGTCCGGATGCAGCGCATTGCGTGCGCCGGGGTTCGACAGCGTGAGGACTAACGTTGATTCGCTTTCGGTCGGGCGCGAGGTCAGCAGTTCGGCGCTCATTGTTGTGTCTCCGTTTGAATGTCGGCAGCGTCGCGTTGTGTCAGCGACAGACCAAGTTGCGCTCGCCTTGCAAGCCAGGGCGACGGACGGTAGCGCGGGTCGCCGAGCACGCTGAAGATATTGCGCAAGATGGTGAGGATCGTTTTCGCGCCGAGTGCATCGCCGAGTGCGAGCGGTCCGCGTGGGTAGCCGAGGCCAAGCGTTACGGCGAGGTCGATATCGTCCGGCGTCGCGATCTGCTTTTGTGCGATGTCGCAGCCAATGTTGACGATGGTCGCCACGATGCGTTGTGCGACGAAGCCGGTCGAGTCGCGGATCACCGTGACGGGCACGCCGTCGGCGGCAAATAGTGCGTGTGCGGTCTCGCGGGCGGTGCGGCTGGTGGTGGGAGTCGTCATCAGCGTGCGACGCGGCACGACGCCCAGCGGGAAGAGGGTATCGATAGCGACAACGCGAGTCGCATCGAGTGCTTCGTCGACGGCAGCGGTGGTCGCGTCATGACCGAACGGTGTCACGATGATCAGCGAGTCCGCTGCGGGCGTGGCGCCTTCGTCGAGTTTTACACCGGCCTTGGCGATGAGTTGCACGACCGCTTCATGCGCTTGCGGATAGCGTTTGCTGACCCATACGCTTTGGGGCAGTTCAGTCGGCGCGGGCGCTTCTGCGGGCACCTGCTGCTTGCCGTCTTCGTAGCGATAAAAGCCTTCGCCCGTTTTGCGGCCGATCAGTCCGCCCGCGAGCCGCGTGCCCGTGATCGGTGACGGCGTGAAGCGCGGTTCTTCGTAGAACTGGTGATAGATCGACTCCATCACTGGATGCGATACGTCGAGCGCGGTCAGATCGAGCAGTTCGAACGGCCCGAGGCGAAAGCCCGCCTGCTCGCGCATGATGCGGTCGATGTCGGCGAAGCTCGCAACACCTTCGCCTGCTACGCGCAGACCTTCTGTATTCATGCCGCGACCGGCATGATTGACGATGAAGCCGGGCATGTCTTTCGCGCGCACCGGCGTGTGGCCCATACGGCGCCCGAGTTCCATCAGCGCGTCGCCGATGGCGGGATCGCTGCGCAGGCCGTCGATCACTTCGACGACCTTCATCAACGGAACCGGATTGAAGAAGTGATAACCGGCCACCCGCGACGGATTCGTGCAGCCCGCTGCAATGGCCGTAATCGACAACGACGACGTGTTCGACGCCAGCACGCAACGGCCGCTCACCACCGTTTCGAGTTCGCGAAAGAGCGCTTGCTTCACCTCGAGCTTTTCGACGATCGCTTCAAGGACCAGGTCACAATCGGCCAGATCGCCGATGACCTGCGCGCCGCTCACGTTCGCCAACGCGGCGAGCGAGCGGGCCTGATCGAGCTTGCCTTTGGCGGTCAATTTGGCGAAAGTCTCGGCAAGGTAGTCGCGCGCGGCGCCGATCGCAGTGGGATTCGTGTCGTAAAGACGCACGGTGAGGCCCGCCAGCGCGGCAATCTGGGCGATGCCACGGCCCATTGCACCGGTTCCGACAATGCCGATAGTCTCGATACTGAAATTGCGAGAGGTCATTGTGATGCTCGACTCCATGGTTATTTTAGAATAGCACGATCGTGCAATTTAATGGATGATTGATCGAAGACCGCTGCTTTGATTTTGACGAGCGGTCTCAAACAACCCGAAGAAAGGAGACACCCGATGATCAAGCTGTGCGGTTTCGCGCTCTCTAACTATTACAACAAGGTGAAGTTCGTGCTTCTCGAACACGGCATTCCGTTCGAGGAAGTCTTTGTGATGCCGAGCCAGGAAGAGACCATGCTCGAGCATTCTCCGCTCGGTAAGGTGCCTTACATCCAGACTGAGCACGGCGATCTGTGCGAATCGCAAAGCATCGTCGAGTATCTGGCCGCGCGTTTTCCGGACAAGGCGATTTTTTCCGCTGACCCGTGGGAAGCGGCCAAGGAGCGCGAGTTGATCACGTTCGTGGACGTGCATCTCGAACTGACCGCCCGTAATCTTTACAAGGAAGCGTTCTTCGGCGGCACCGTGACTGACGCGACCAAGGGGCGCGTCGAGAAGCTGCTTGCGCATCACATTGTCGGCTTCAAGCGGATCGCGAAGTTCGGACCGTATTTGCGCGGCGAGCATTTCAGTGTCGCCGACGCAGCAGGTTTTGTGAGCTTGCCGCTGGTGGGCATGGCGACGCAGACCATCTACGGCCGCGATCTCCTGCTCGAGGCCGGCGTGGACTGGAAAAGCTATGTGAAGGCAATCAACGCCCGGCCGGCCGCGCAGCGCGTGACCGAAGATCGTAAGGCGTACATCGCGGCCTCGCGTCCGGCCTGACGTGCGGCGGATTTGCGGGTGAGATGAGCTCGGGCGTGCAACGCACGCGTGGGCGGCTGCGCGCGATGGCGAGGAACGTGGGTTCGTTCGCAGCATCGCGCGGGGCGTCCTAGAGCCGCGCCAGCCGGTCGAGCGCGGTGGCGAGGGTGGTTTCCTGCTTGGCAAAGCAGAAGCGCACCACGCCCGATTCATGGGCCTCGTGATAGAACGCCGACACCGGAATTGCCGCGACGCCGATCTCGCCGGTCAGCCATTGTGCGAATTCGGCTTCGGGAAGATCGCTGATCGCCGAATAGTCGACGCACTGAAAGTATGTGCCCGTGCAAGGCAGCAGCTTGAAGCGTGAATTCGCGAGGCCGGCGCAGAAGAAGTCGCGTTTCTTCTGATAAAACGCGGGGAGATCCAGATACGGTGCCGGATCCTTCATGTAGTCCGCGAGGCCGATTTGCATTGGCGTGTTGACCGTGAACACGTTGAACTGGTGCACGTTACGGAATTCAGCCGTGAGCGCGGCGGGCGCGGCCACGTACCCGATCTTCCAGCCGGTGACGTGATAGGTCTTGCCGAAGCTCGACACCACGAAACTGCGCTGCGCCAGTTCCGGATAACGCGCCATGCTTTCGTGCGGTGCGCCGTCGTACACCATGTGTTCGTAGACTTCGTCCGACAGGATCAGCACGTTGGTGCCGCGCACGATTTCTTCGAGCTTGCGCATGTCTTCCGCCCGCCAGACCGTACCGGTCGGATTGTGCGGTGTGTTGATCAGCAGGAGCCGCGTTTTCGGCGTGATCGCAGCGGCGAGCTTGTCGAACGGGATTGTGTAGTCGGGTGCGTCGAGCGTGACGAACACCGGCTTGCCGCTGGCCAGCTCGATCGACGGCAGGTAGCTGTCGTAGGTCGGTTCGACCACGATCACTTCGTCGCCCGGATGCACCGTGCAGAGAATCGCGGTCAGCAGCGCCTGCGTGGCGCCCGCCGTCACGGTGATCTCGGTAGTGGCGTCGTAGCGGCGGCCGTACAGGTTCGCGATCTTGTCCGAGATTGCCTGACGCAGCGGCGCGGCGCCGGCCATCGGCGGGTATTGATTGTGGCCGTCGCGCATTGCGTTCGCGACCGCGTCGACAATGCGGGGATCGCAACCGAAGTCGGGAAAGCCCTGGCCGAGGTTCACCGCGCCTTTTTCGGCGGCGAGCGCACTCATTACAGTGAAAATCGTCGTGCCGACGTCCGGCAGGCGGGACGGAAACGAGGGACTCATGGGCGTGTCGTGCGGTGCATTCATGGCGCTGTCCGGAGCGTGGTCGAGTGAGTTGGCGAAATTGACAGGGGGCGGCGTTCGAAAAGGACGAAACCCGATTGTAGGGAATCGCGGCGCTGCGTGCGCGCGGTCGCCCCGACGTTGGCCATCCGGCCAGGGTTCATACGGGTGCGGGCTCGTCCGCGATGGTCATGCAGGCGCTGACGAACGGACGCGGCTGTGCAATCTGGAAACCGAAGTCACGCGCAATCCGTTTGGCGAGTTTCAATACCGCGCGATCTTTCGACACTAACCAGTCGGCCTGCGCGGCGTGCGCGAGCTCGAGGAATTTCTGGTCGTCGCGGTCTTTGCATTTGGGCAACGGCCTTGCATTTTCCGCCGGTGCCGCAGGTTCGACCAAGTGCGCCAAGCGTGCGACGACGGCAAGCGCCGCCGCCTTGTCGACATTGCGATGCACGAATTGCGGATAGTCGAGCACGTAGGTGAGTTCGGCGAGGCAGCGCGCGTCGATCAGCGCGGCGAGCGCGCCACTTTCGAGCGCGGCGCGAATCGGCCGCGTGTGCGGATCGTCGAACACGAGAATATCGATCCAGACATTGGAATCGAGGACGACGCGCAAAGCGCCGTGTGAGGCATGGGAACCGGGCATTCGTTACAATCTGGCTTTCGTCTTTGACCGCCAGGCACGGCGTGCCTGCAAGCCTCTATGATAATCGTTCTGTCGCCGGCGAAATCGCTCGACTACGAAACCCCCCCGCACGTCAAAAAGCACACGATCCCCGATTTCGTCGACGATGCAGCCGAATTGATCGGCGGATTGCGCCTTTTGTCGCCGCAGCAGATCGGCTCGTTGATGAGCATTTCCGATCAGCTTGCGCATCTCAACTTCCAGCGTTACGCGGACTGGTCGCCCAGCTTCGGCACGCACAACGCCAAGCAGGCGGTGCTCGCGTTCAACGGCGACGTGTATGAAGGCTTCAGCGCCAGGACGTTGTCGTCGGCTGATCTGGACTACGCGCAGAATCACGTGCGCGTGCTTTCCGGCCTGTACGGATTGCTGCGCCCGCTCGATCTGCTGCAACCGTACAGGCTCGAAATGGGTACGCGCTTTGCCAATACGCGCGGCAAGGATCTGTATGCGTTCTGGGGTGAGCGGATCACGCAGGCTTTGAACGCGCAATTGAAGAAGCGCGCTGCCGCCTCGCGCGTGCTGGTCAACTGCGCTTCGGGCGAGTACTTCAAGTCGGTCAAGCCCAAGCTGCTCGACGCGCCGATCGTCACGCCGGTGTTCGAAGACTGGAAGGGCGGCCGCTACAAGATCATCAGTTTCCACGCAAAACGCGCGCGCGGTTTGATGGCGCGCTATGCGGTCGAAAACCGTCTCGACAAGCCTGAACAGTTGAGAGACTTCAACTCAGAAGGCTACGCATTCGACGCCGAAGCCTCGAACGATTCCACTTACGTATTCCGCCGCCGCATCGCCGACTAAGCGATTGCCGCGCACACAGGCAGGGAAAAACATCATGACGTTATCGATTACGAGCAACTTCGACGCAGGCGCGATCGAAGTGCTGGCCTGCGAAGACGCTGGCAACATCCGTCTGCGCGTACGGCCCGACAGCCACGCCGAGTTCGCGCAGTGGTTCTATTTCAGGCTGTCCGGCGCGGCCGGCGAGCGTTGTGTGATGACTTTCGAAAACGCCGCGGCGTGCGCTTTTGCCGAAGGCTGGCGCGACTATCAGGCGGTGGCAAGCTACGACCGGGTGAACTGGTTTCGCGTGCCGACTTCTTACGACGGCCGCGTGCTGACGATCGACCACACACCAGATTTCGACCGCATCTACTACGCGTATTTCGAGCCGTATAGCGAGGAACGTCACTCGGAGTTTCTCGGCGCGGTCCAGCAGATGCCGCAGGCCACGCTCACCGAGTTGGGCAAGACGGTCGAAGGACGGCCGATGTCGCTGTTGACGCTGGGCACACCGCAAACCGGCGACACGCCCAAGAAAAAGATCTGGCTGATCGCGCGCCAGCATCCTGGCGAGACGATGGCCGAATGGTTTGTCGAAGGTCTCATAAAGCGTCTCGCGGGTTGGGGCGATTGGGCGGGCGATCCGGTGGCGCGCAAGCTCTACGATCACGCGGTGTTCTACATCGTGCCGAACATGAACCCGGACGGCAGCGTGCACGGCAATCTGCGTACTAACGCGACGGGCGCGAACCTGAACCGCGAATGGATGGAGCCGGACGCCACGCGCAGTCCTGAGGTGCTGGTGGTGCGTGACGCAATTCACGCGACCGGCTGCGACCTCTTTTTCGATATCCACGGCGACGAGGCGCTGCCTTACGTGTTCGTAGCCGGTTCCGAAATGCTGCCGGGTTTCACGGAGCGGCAGGGAGAAGAGCAGAAGGCGTTCATCGAAGCCTTCAAGCATGCGAGTCCAGATTTCCAGGACAAGTACGGCTACGCCGCGAGCAAGTATCGCGAGGACGCGCTCAAGCTGGCTTCGAAGTACATCGGCAACGAATTCGGCTGTTTGTCTTTGACGCTGGAGATGCCGTTCAAGGACAACGCCAATTTGCCGGACGAGCGGGTGGGTTGGAATGGCGAGCGTAGCGCGTCGCTGGGCGCCGCCATGCTGCAGGCGATTTTGCGGCACGTGGAGACGTTTGCCTAACCGGGCGGCTGTATAAAAAACGGGGCACACACTTTCAAAGTGTGTGCCCCGTTTTTTTGGGAGGGCGGCAAGACCGGCGGCGAGGGTTAGTTGAAACGGCTGCGGGTCTTGCCGTTATTGAGTCTTTTTCGCCGAGGATTTTTTCGCAGTCGATTTGCCCGAAGACTTGCTGGAAGTCGTTCGCGAAGATTTCCCCGAGCTTGCCTTTGAGGACTTGCCGGTCGCTTTCTTCGTAGTTTTACCGCTGGCGGAGTGCTTGCCCTTCACACTCTTATGCTTGCCCGAGGACGCTCGCGCTCCCGTAGATCCGGAACTATGTGCACGGGCTGGCGGCACTGGATCGTTCCAGCTGAACGCCAGCATCTGGGCGCCCACATAGCCGCAACGGAACTTGAGATCGGCCGGATCTCCGCCGCCACTTTGGCGGATACCGAGACCCTCGACGGTGACAATGTTGTCCACCTTGACGCGCTGCTTGCCCTCGTCGAACGAATCGTTCCAAGGTGTGACCGACGCATGCGCGCTGTCGAAGGAGCTGGGTGGAAATTCGACATGGTCGAAGGCGGTCGATGTGCTCGCAACAAAATTACCGTGAGCAGCGCAGTCCGCAACTAGCGGGTCTGCATGCATGTCATTGACAAACTTGTTGACGAGATCGTTGTGCTGTTCGAGTTGATCGGCGTATGCGGGAGCAGTGCATATGAGCGAGAGACCCGCTGCAAATGTTGCTAACCGGCCGACCAACCGCAGCAATCGGCGCGGTACGTTGGTGCTATCCATCTAGTTTGTTAGACGCTAATGAGACGTGAGGCACGTAAGATGCACGGCGGGAGGTAGGAGTTCAATCCTGACACAAATATTCTGTCCTGTCGTGGTGCGTGGACGCGGGCGCTTTATGTGCCGAGACAGCCGATAGCCGCAGAAACGTGCTTGGTGCCGCGCCCGTGTCAGATACGTGGGCCGCCCAATCGGTATCGACGCACATCATAAGTGGTGACCCACGCCGGGCGGTAGACCGCGATCAATGCCGTCGACATGCCCGTGAACCAGGATTCGCCAGTGGCTAGTAGAAGCACGCTGAACGCGTAGCCGGCCGGCACCACGGTCATCGAACCGTCGGCGAGTGCAATGTGAACGCCGAGCGCCGCGGCCGCCGTGAGTGACACGGCAATGGCAGGTGAGACAAAACCCTGGCCGAAGATAAACATAAAGAGATTACGCGGCAACCAGGCGATGCTGGCGCGCTGGATCAAGGTAGAGATGCCGACAGGCAGCGCACCGAACACGATGAACGTTAGCGCAATGCCCTGCCAGGGGGCGTCGAAAACGACAGCGGCGAGACCGGTGACTATCGCCATGGCGATCAGCGCCAGCGCCCAATCGAATAATGTGACGACTAGCGTGGCGCCGAGCAGGTGCATGACAGTGCCGTCGTCGAGCCATGCGTTGCTCGCCCACAGGACCGACACCGCGACGATGATCGCGAGCCAGACATGCTGGAGTGTGCCGTCCTGAAGTCGTTTGAAAGGATTTTTCCACAGCGCGAGCGCGACCACTATCGCAGTGGCGATCCAGCCACCGACAGCGACCCAGAACGGAAGCGGTGTGTAGAGGAAACCCATGTATCTCATATTACTCGTTGGACGAGAAAAGGTGTGAGCGGATTCCATGCCAGCCGGCGCGAACGCTGCCAGAAAACGCGCGTTCCGATTCTGGCGCGAGCGCCGGCTGACGTTATGCCGAACCTTGCGTGACCTGCTCCGTCGCCGGCCCGGCGGGCGCATCGCCGTAAGGCGTGCTCGGTTCGGCTGCCATCGGCAGCGTGTCGGCTGTGTCGTTCGCGGGCAACGGATACTGGAAGCGCCGCAGCGTGCGGTGCCGCAATGGCACCACGCCAGCTTGTCCCATTACCGGACGAACTGGTTGCTCGCCATCGTTGCGCAGTACTTGCAAATGAGCCGACAGCCAGCCGTTGTAAAGCGCGACCGCGGCGGCGCGGTTGGGCGCCCCGAGTTGCTGGAATATGCTGGTCAGATGGATCTTGACGGTGCCTTCACTGATGCCGAGCGTCCGCGCGATCATCTTGTTCGTGCTGCCCATGTGAACGCAGCGCATGATCTGCTCCTGGCGGGGCGACAGGCCGTTGGAAAGTTTGGTCCGACGTGGCGGTGGACTCTTCTCGTCGAATGGCCGGATGGTGGCATCCGGCGGTAGCGGAGGGTTGAGCGCCAGCGCGCCGGGCGGCACATAGTGACCACCGAGCAGGACCATCTCGAAAGCGCGCACGATCAGGCACGGATCGGTTTCGCGAGGGATTACGCCGAGCACGCCTTCGTCCATGAGGTCCCGCACGGCAGTTGGCGAGACCTCGTCGGTCATCACCGCAATGCGCAAGTCCGGGTAATGGCTGAGCAGACGACGGGTATCGTCAACCGACATCCAGTCCTGCCAATCGATCACAAGCAGGTCGGGCCGCAGGCGCTTGAGCGCACGTTCAACCTGACGCCAATCCTGTGCTTCGTTAAAGCGCGCGAGCCGGTCGATTTGCCGCAGCAGTGCTTTGAGTCCATCGCGTCGTTCCGCGTCTGAGTTGAGTATTGAGAATCGCATGCCATGTCTCCAGATGAATCGGGCGTGGTGGCGCGATGCATGCGAGCCGGCGAAGGTGCCGGCCGCATTACGATGCACCACTGGCACTATCATGACAAATTCCTTCCGTTTTGGCGGCCTGTCCAAAAGGCATAGGAGGAATGACATAAAAAAGCCCCGCACGCGGCGGGGCTTCCTGAGGTCGGACGGTGCGGCGCAATGACGCCGATGTCGGTGGGTCAGTGGAAATGCGGTTGCGCGGGTTCCGCGTCTTCAGGCATTTCAGCGTGGACGATTTCGCCGAGCGGGTCCGCGTAGAGCGGGACACCGCAGTCATCACAATATTCCGGCTCGAAGCGGCCCGAGTGGCGACGGACGTCTGTCACACCGGTTTCCTTGAGCAATGCGACGATTTCTTCGAGTGGGTCGTCTGACGCAGCGGTTTCTTGCGGTTCTTCATCAATGCCCGGTTCGCCGTTTTCGCGGCCATAAAGTGGCCACACGACGCCGTAGATCACATCGTTGCTGCCTCGGCGCGTGAAGCCGACGCGGTATTCGTCAATGCGGCGCTCGCCGAAGCCCGCGACAACCGCGCGCAACTCCTGGGGCGCCGCGCCAATTGTGTCGAACAGATAGCGCACGGCGGTACGTACCGTGTGAGGGCGCACACGTTCGTCGGCGTCGCGGCAGGCCGAATAATAGGCATCCGGCAGCAGACACTCGAATTCACATCCGGGCAGCGCCAACGACAGATTGGCGCCGCCTTGCGTTGCCCATTGTTCGAGGCATTGGCCACGCTCGATCCGAGTGCCGTTTTCTTCTTCCTGCCAGCGAAACGCCGGTTCACCCACCGGCGCCGCGACCACAGCCAGCAGAAAGCGTGGGTCGGCCAGGATTGGCGAGGTTTCCGGCAGTTCGCCGAAATTGAGTTTGGCGTTGGCGCCAGCCATCGCTGCTTGAGCGAGTTGCTGGGCAATGCGCCAGGTTTCGACGTGGTGACGCGGCAGTTGATCGATGCTGTACAGGAACGGCACCATGGCGACACGCGTATTGCCCGCGAGCACATGCGCCTGCAGGTGCGCGCGCAGCGCGTCGGCGGCATCCGGTTTGAGCGGGCCGGAAGGAATCATGTAGCGAGTCCAGGCCAGCACGGGCGCGGCAATCAGCAGCGCTTCATAAGGAACGCCTTCATGTTCGATGATGAACGACTCGCTGTGCGTTTCCGCCATGTCGGCGAGTGCGCCGTAAGCATCAGGATGATTCTGCTGCAGATGATCGAGCGCGGCGTCCAGCGTAGTCTGGTTCGCGTTGCGGACGATCTTGGCCAGCAGCGCATCGAGCTTCGCTTCCCAGAAGCGGTCTTCGGTGCGGCTGCCCGACGCGAAAAGCGCGAGCGAGAGACCGACGAGCTTGTCGGCGTCGGGAGGGAGACGTTTGGCGATTCGCGAGCGCATAAATCCAGAAATTTGGGGGCACAGAACCTTATATTCTAGTCTTTTCTATGCCGCCATATTATTTAGCTGACTATGCCGGATGGATTGGGACGTTTCCGCATTAAAAATAAGCCTGTTGCGGATGCTGCCAGATGCGTTGCACGGCGTCTTGGCCGGATGATATAAGACAGGCCCGGAGGCGTGACTCACTTCTATACTGACTGCGTTCAGTGGGCGCCTCGCAAGCGCATGTCTATTCGTCGCTGTGGTCTGGCACAACAGGAGATTCATAGTGAAATCGGACCAACTGATTGAACGTCTCGCCGCAGTGTTCGCGTTGATCATATTGGTGGGCGGCTCTCTGCTGGTGCTTGCGCCTTTTACGACCGCGCTGTTGTGGGGCGCCATTCTCAGTTATAGCTCGTGGGGCCTGTACCGGCGGCTCACTACGGCAGTCGGAGGGCGGCGGAAGCTGGCTGCGACGTTGATCGTGTTCATCATTCTGGTTGTAGTGCTTGGTCCGTTCGTCTATGCGGGCTTCGCTTTCGGTGCGCATGTTCATGACATCGTCGCACTGATACAAAGGCTCTTCGAGGCTGGCTTGCCAGATTTGCCGCCGTGGGTTGGGCGAATCCCGCTAGTCGGCTCGAACATCGAGGCGTTTTGGGCGAATGTAACAAGTAGCAACTCTGAGTTGATCGCGCAAATGCGTGCACTTGCGGCGCCGGCCGGCAAGTGGATTCTGGCTGCTGCGATTGCTGTTACGCACGGTTTGGGTTTGTTGGCACTGAGTATCGTGCTCGCGTTCTTCTTTTATACCGGAGGGGAGGGCGCGGCGGCCTGGCTGAGGGCGGGCATGCGGCGCATCGCCGGCGAACGCGCCGATTATTTGCTGGCGCTGGCGGGCAGTACGGTGAAGGGCGTGGTCTACGGGATTCTCGGCACGGCGCTTGTGCAAGGGATTCTCGCTGGCTTCGGTTGCTGGATTGCGGGCGTCCCGGCGCCGGCGCTGCTTGGGCTGGCGACATTCTTCCTGTCGGTGATACCGGGCGGCCCTGTTGTCGTCTGGTTGCCAGCGGCGATCTGGCTGTATCACGGCGGCGCAACGGGTTGGGCAATCTTTCTGGTCGTGTGGGGCGTGTTGGTCGTCGGCATGTCCGACAATGTCATCAAGCCGATCCTGATCGGTAAAAGCAGTGACATGCCGCTAATCCTGGTGATGCTGGGTATCCTGGGCGGCGCGTTTGCTTTCGGCTTCCTTGGTGTTTTCATCGGCCCAACGTTGCTGGCGGTTGCCTATACCGTGCTGCACGACTGGACGATCGGTGCCCCGGCAGCGCGCGCTTCGGCACCCGACGCGGACCTGTCGGTTGTTGATGAACCGGGTCGCATAGAAAAGGCGCCTTGAAATAAATTCCAGATACCGCTTGCAAGGCGCCGCTCGGCTCGCTAGAATCTCGCTCTTTCGTGCTCCGGACGCCGGGGCACGGGAAGCGGGAGAGCCAGCAGTGGCAAGGCTTTGCGCGAAGTGAGCGGGTTGAGAAAGTTGGAAAAACCTGTTGACGGCGTAGCGAAAGTTCTC
>NZ_DASRSY010000419.1:0-3170 GCF_035656215.1 Paraburkholderia sp. | reverse complement strand
GGATCGAGAACATCGGCGGAATCGATTAGCGCAACGCTGGTGTCGGTGGCACCCGGAATGCCGAGCACCGAAGTCGGCTGGATCGCACTGCCCGCCCACGAGTACAACAGGTGGGTGTTGCCGTTGACGGTTTCAGTCGCCGCGCCGGTTTGACACGAACCGGGCGCACCGAGACCGGCGCTCGGATAGCGCAAGTTGTATGCCGCGGCGTTTGCCGTGGTCAGCGTTTGCAGCGCGGCTACTGCATTCTGATTGGTGTTGTGATTGCTACTCGTCAGGACGCCGAAAATATTCGCAAAGGCGCCGATGATCGGTGTCGAAAGACCGGTGGGATCTTTTTGCAACGCATCCTCCACGAAATCGGCGAACGCCGAGCCGCGATGCGGCGTGCCGATCGTGGTGACCGAAGCGACGAGTTCCGGTCCCACCGCCGCGACGTAGCGCGAGGTCAAGCCGCCCTGGCTGTGGCCGATCAGATTCACTTTCTGCGCGCCGGTTGCGGCCAGCACCTGCTTCACGTAAGCGAGTAACTGTTCGCCACGGCCGTTCGGGCCGTCGTCGCTTTGAAAGCCCGACAGGTTCGCCACGTACACGGTCGCGCCGTGCTGCTGAAGGTCGGACTGAATGCCGTACCAGTAGTCGAGCACGCCGAGATATTTGTCGGTGCCTGTGAGGCCATGTACGAGGATGATCGGATAGCGGGTTGCAGCATAATCGTCGGTGCTGGTGTTCGACGTCGCGGCAACTGCGCGATCGATACCGGCTGGTGTGGCGAGTGTCAGAAGAACGGCGAGCGGAACATTAGCGATAACAGCAGCGATCGCCCAGGCGACGATGCGAGAACCCTTCGATTTCGACATGTGACGGCCTCCGGTTGCGAAGTCCGCGTATTTAGCTATACAAATCGATGGAGGGCAATAGAGCGGGGACTCCAAACGGGTTATGCTGCGGTGCGTTTCTAAGCGTTATCGCGGTGTTGCGATGCGGTGAGCATTGAAGGTATCGAGTTCGATAATGCTGCCTGAATTCGGGCTTGACTTGACTAGTTCCCGCGGCGTAACCCCAAGCAACCGCCCCATCCAATGCGCCATATGACTCTGATGCGCAAAGCCTGTCTCCAGCGCAATCTGGCTCGCGCTCAGCCTGCCTTGAAGCAATAGCGCTCTCGCCTGCTCCACGCGCCGCTGCACCACATACTGATGCACCGGCATACCCAGCGTCTCGCGAAACAGCACCTTGAAATGCGGCACACTCAACTCGGCGTGCGCAGCCAGTTCGCCAAGCGTGAGGCGCTGATCGAGATGCGCTTCGATAAACTCGATCACGCGAGCGGCGGTCTTCGGCGCAAGCGTGCGGCGCTTGTTCTCGAGCTTGTCGAGCACCGGCGCGCTGCCAATCAGCCGCACCACCATCGCCGTACACAGACTCTCTGCATACAGCGGATCAGACGCATCATCCGCTTCGAGTTCGGCGCGTAGCGCCCAGGCCAGATGTTGAAAGCGCGGGTCGCGCATCTGAAATTGCGGGCGAAGCTGCGCTTCGCTCGTCTTCAATTCCAATTGTTCGACAGTCCGCTGCGCAAACTCTTCAGCGATCCACACACTGAAAATCGTGCAGGCGGATTCATCGGTCCATTGTCCGTCGACACCCGCAGGAATCACATCCGCATCGCCATGCGCCTGAATCCGCGAGTAGCGGCGCTCGTTGCACATGCAACGCGCCTTGACCGGCGCGCCGACATGCACGCCCACGCGATGATGCTTGAGCGCCGGAATCCGGTGCAGTCCGGCTGACACGTTGACCAGCTCCGCGCCAAAACCTCGCCAGCCGAGTGCCTTGCTGGAGCGCAATGCAATGCGGGAACCACTGTGCGGCTGCGGTATCGGTGTCACGGCATTCATTGCTTCCCCTCGTGGATGGCGGCCAACGTGTGTGCATTGTGCTGCGTTTTTCCTGGCTTTGCTTGACCCGCACCGCCTCAACCCGCATGTTGCGCTGCCACAAAGCAAAACAATCATCCGAATCTGCGCACGACAATCCGCGCCCGTGCGTTTCTCTATCCCCACCTCGCTAAGATGAGGACATACCGATACGGCAAGGAGCCCAACGTGTTCGTCATCTTTGGAGCAGCAGGCAATGTAGGCAGAGTGAGCGCCGCGTCATTGCGCCGGGCGGGCCATGAAGTGCGCGCGGTCGTGCGTGACGGCAAGCAAGGTGAAGTGTTAGCGGAAATCGGCTGTGAAATCGCCATCGCCGATCTGCTCGATCCAGCTTCGGTAGCGCGCGCTATCGAAGGCGCGTACGCGGTACAAATGCTGTGCCCGGTGCCGCGTGCAGATGCCGATCCCGCGAACACGATGCGGCGCATGATCGACGTGAGCGCCGACGCCTTACGCGCCAACCCGCCGCAACGCGTACTCGCGCTCTCCGACTACGGCGCGGAACACGCCAGCGGCACGGGCATCACGACGCTGTTCCACACCCTCGAAACGCAACTCGCACCCATTGCCTCACAGTTGACGTTTCTGCGCGCAGCGGAACACATGCACAACTGGGCTCGCGTATTACCCATCGCGCTCGCGAGAGGCGTCCTGCCGAGTCTGCATCATCCGTTGAGCAAGCTGTTTCCGACGGTCGCCGCAGAGGATGTTGGCCTGCTGGCCGCCGAACTATTGCTCGATGACAGGCCGGCAAAGGTGTCGCCACGAATCGTCAGTATCGAAGGTGAAGCGCGCGTCAGCGCGTTAGACGTCGCACGCACGCTCAGCGAATTGGCGCACCGTCAGATCACCGCCCGCGAAGTGCCGCGTAACGAATGGGCCACCATGCTCCAGGACGCGGGACTCGGCGAGAACCACGCGCGCCTCATCACGGATCTGTACGACGCACACAACGCGGGCCGCATCGACGTCGAAACGGAGATCAGCGAACGGCGCTTCGGTGCGACCGCGCTAGCGGGTGTGTTTGCGTCGATCCTGGCGCGCGCTGCGGTAACGTCAACCGCAGCTGCAACTTCAACTGCCCGCTAATCTTACTGTGTCATATATTTTTCAGGCTACTGCGTTAATGAATGGTACAAGCGTTGCGTGAGGCGCAGTCCGAGCAAGATACGCAAGGTAGTGATGGAATCAGGAACGTGGCGTTGTGCGCGCTGGACTGCCGCGTGCGAT
>NZ_DASRSY010000418.1:0-17017 GCF_035656215.1 Paraburkholderia sp. | reverse complement strand
AATCCCCCAAGGGGACTTCCTTCGGGGCGCAAAATATGGGGGCGACCCGGCGTTTTCTTGAGAGGTCTGCTGCAGTATGACCAAATCGGAATTGGTCGCCCAGCTGGCTACGCGATTTCCGCAGCTTGTACTTAAAGATGCGGATTTCGCGGTGAAGACGATGCTTGATGCGATGTCGGAGGCGCTTGCCAACGGCCATCGCATCGAAATTCGCGGCTTCGGCAGCTTCGGCCTTAATCGTCGTCCGTCCCGCGTGGGGCGTAATCCGAAGTCAGGCGAGAAGGTGCTGGTACCTGAGAAGTACGTACCGCATTTCAAGCCGGGCAAGGAATTGCGCGAGCGGGTAGATCGACGTTCGGGCGAGCCGCTGAAGGCCGATGAGCCGGATGACGACGACCTGTAAATGCTTCGCTGCGCTGTTCGCGACATGGCGTTGGTAGCGTCAGCGGCCAAAGCCAGACGGCAAAAGACCAGAAAAAGCGCCTTCGGGCGCTTTTTTTTCGTCCGTATTCGTCGTTTATAGTCGTTGTCACCGGTGCCTTTCACCTGCGGGCACGACGCGGCAGCATGGCTATGCGGCCGACGCATCCCTAAAATCCAACATACCTGCCCACACATCCTCTTGCGGCAAGATAAACCTCACGTAAGTCCTCTATCAGCCAGTTCCTGCCCAGCCGCGAGGGCTTCAATTACAATACGGGTCACTTCGGCGCGGGCAACACCGTGGCGCGACGCGTCATCAAGCCGGCGTCACCCCGCAACTGCCGTCAAGAGACCTATTCATGAAATTTATCGTCTGGCTGATCCGTGTGCTGGTGTTCGTGCTCCTGCTGGTGCTCGCGCTTTCCAATACACAACCCGCTACGCTGAATTTCCTCGCCGGCTACGCGTGGTCGGCGCCTTTGATTCTGATCGGCCTCGCGTTCTTCGTGGTGGGGCTGCTGGCCGGACTGGTGTCGTCGATACCGGCCATGGTGCGCCTGCGCATGGAGAATGGCCGGCTCAAGCGCGAGTTGCGTGTGGCGCGTGAAGCGCCGGTGGTGGTCGAGCAACCGCCTATGCCGCCGCTGATCTAAGTTGTCTTCTGCCGCGCTTCTGAAGCGCGGCTTTCCGTTTCCGCTGTCCCGTACATTTGCATTAATCGCATGGATCTAGACTTCTGGTGGCTGCTTGTCATACCCGTCGCTTTTGCGTTCGGCTGGATGGCCGCGCGCTACGACCTCAAGACGCTGCTGTCCGAAAGCGCCAACCTGCCGCGTTCGTACTTTCGCGGCCTGAATTTCCTGCTCAACGAGCAGCCTGACCAGGCGATCGATGCGTTTATCGAAGTCGTCAAACTCGACCCGGAAACGATCGAGTTGCATTTCGCGCTGGGGAATCTGTTCCGCCGTCGTGGTGAGACCGACCGCGCAATTCGCGTGCATCAG
Organism: Paraburkholderia sp.; assembly: GCF_035656215.1. Classification (GTDB taxonomy): domain Bacteria; phylum Pseudomonadota; class Gammaproteobacteria; order Burkholderiales; family Burkholderiaceae; genus Paraburkholderia. The sequence continues at coordinate 15,590 of NZ_DASRSY010000418.1, read as the reverse complement.
AACCTGCTGAGCCGCACCGATTTGCCCGTCACCGAGCGCGATCACGCGCTGTACGAACTGGGCCAGGACTTCCTGAAGGCCGGTTTGCTCGATCGCGCCGAAGAGACCTTCCGCTCGCTCGAAACCGGCAATTACGCGCTGGGTGCGCAGCGTGCGCTGCTGACCATCTACCAGATCGAGAAAGACTGGGTTAAATCGATCGATACCGCGCGCCACCTGGAAACAATGGGCGCCGAGTCGCTCGACAAGGAAATCGCGCAGTTCCATTGCGAGCTCGCGCAGGAAGCGCTCCAGCAGAAAAATGCGGATGAGGCGCGTCGTCAGCTAGACTTTGCATTGAAGGCGAACCCGACCAACGTACGCGCCACGATCCTCTTCGGCGACGTTGATGCAACAGCCGATGCGCAAGAGGCGGCGATTGTCCAGTGGCAGCGCGTCGAGGAGCAGAATCCCGCCTATCTGCCGCTCGTCGCGGAAAAGCTGATGAAGGCCTATGAGGCGCTCGGCCGTCCGCAGGATGGCGCCGATCTGCTCACCACGTGGGTGGACCGCTATCCGTCGAACGACCTGCTCGACGTGACCTATCAGCACATTGCGGCGGTACGCGGGCCTGACGCCGCACATGCGCTGGCGCGCTCGCAGATGCAGAAGTCGCCGAATCTGGCGGGCATGACACGTCTTCTGGAAGCCCAGGAAGCCGTCGCGGAAGAACCGCGGAAGAGCGAGCTTGAACTGATGCGTACGCTGATTCGCCAGCGCACCAAAAATCTGCCACGGTATACGTGCCAGAATTGTGGTTTCAGGGCGCGGCTGTTCTACTGGCAGTGCCCGGGTTGCAGCGGTTGGGAAACCTATGCGCCGCGTCGCGTCGAACCGATTACGGCGTCGAACTGATCGCGAATGCAATCGTATAGCCGCGCCGCAACGACGGCGGCCCGTCGGGCGGACTAAGCCGGATGGGATCATGACGGCCTTGTTCACTACGAGAAACCCTCACCGGAACCCTCTACCGGAAAGCGTATGAAAATCACCATTATCGGCACGGGTTATGTTGGCCTAGTCACCGGCGCGTGCCTCGCCGAAATCGGCCACGACGTTTTCTGTCTCGACGTCGATCCGCGCAAGATCGAAATTCTCAACAACGGTGGCGTGCCAATCCACGAGCCGGGGTTGCTGGAGATCATCGCCCGCACGCGCAAGGCGCGCCGCATCACGTTTTCGACGGATATCGAAGCGAGCGTGGCGCACGGCGAGGTGCAGTTCATCGCTGTCGGCACGCCGCCCGACGAAGACGGCTCGGCCGATCTGCAATATGTGCTCGAAGCGGCGCGCAACATTGGCCGCACGATGAATGGCTTCAAGGTGATCGTCGACAAATCGACGGTACCGGTCGGCACCGCGCAACGCGTGCGCGCGGTGGTCGAAGAGGAACTGGCCAAACGCGGACTCGCCAATAGCGAGCAGCACTGTTTTTCGGTGGTGTCCAACCCAGAGTTTCTGAAGGAAGGCGCGGCGATCGACGACTTCATGCGCCCCGATCGCATCGTGCTCGGCAGCGACGAAGACGAAGCCGGCATGCGCGCGCGCGAACTGATGAAGCGTCTGTACGCGCCGTTCAATCGCAATCACGACCGCACGCTGTACATGGATGTGCGTTCGGCTGAATTCACGAAATACGCAGCCAATGCGATGCTCGCCACGCGCATCTCGTTCATGAACGAGATGTCGAATCTGGCGGACCGGGTCGGCGCGGATATTGAAGCGGTGCGCCGCGGCATCGGCTCGGACCCGCGCATCGGCTATCACTTTCTGTATGCCGGTTGCGGCTACGGCGGCTCGTGCTTCCCGAAGGACGTGCAGGCGCTGATCCGCACCGCCAGCGAAAGCGGCCACAATCTGCGCATCCTCGAAGCGGTCGAGGAAGTGAATTACAAGCAGAAAGACGTGCTGGTGCAGAAAATCACGGGCAAGCTCGGTGAAGACCTGAGCGGCCGGACGTTCGCCGTGTGGGGCCTTGCATTCAAGCCGAATACCGACGACATGCGCGAGGCGCCGAGCCGTCGCGTGATCGCTGAATTGCTGGCGCGTGGCGCTCAGGTTCGTGCGTACGATCCGGTCGCGGTGGCTGAAGCGCGCCGCGTGTTCGCCATGGATCTGCACGATGCACCGGAGCAGCAGGCGCGTCTCACGTTTGCGAGCACCCAGGAGGAAACGCTTACCGGCGCCGACGCGCTGGTGGTCGTCACCGAATGGAAGGAATTCAAGAGCCCGGATTTCCTGCACCTGAAATCAGTGCTGAAGTCACCGCTGATTTTCGACGGCCGCAATCTGTACGAGCCGGACGCAATGACCGAGCTCGGCATCGACTATCACTCGATCGGACGACCTTATGCCCAGTCCTCTGAATTTTCGGCCGGTGGCGCCAGCAATGCCTGAGACTGCTCAGTCCACTCCCGTGGCGGCCCTGACGGTGGTGCCGCGCGAACGCCTCGGCGCGGCCCGCGTGCTGGTGGTCGGCGACGTGATGCTCGATCGCTACTGGTTCGGCGACGTGAACCGTATTTCGCCGGAAGCGCCGGTGCCGGTCGTGCACGTGCAGCGCCAGGAGGATCGCTTGGGCGGTGCCGCGAACGTCGCGCGCAATGCGGTTGCGCTCGGCGCGCAAGCGGGTTTGCTGTGCGTTGTCGGCCATGACGAGCCTGGCGAGCGTATTGTGCAACTGCTCGGCGAAAGCGGTGTCGTGCCGCATCTGGAACGCGATCCGGATTTGCTCACGACCATCAAGCTGCGCGTGCTGTCGCGTCAGCAGCAGTTGCTGCGCGTCGACTTCGAAAACTCGCCGGCCCACGAAGTACTGCTCGCAGGCCTCGCGCGTTTCGACGACCTACTGCCGTCGCACGACGTGATCCTGATGTCGGATTACGCGAAGGGTGGTCTCACGCACGTCACGCAGATGATCGCCAAGGCGCATGCGGCGGGCAAACCGGTGCTGGTCGATCCGAAGGGCGACGACTGGGAGCGCTATCGCGGCGCCACGCTGATCACGCCGAATCGTGCCGAGTTGCGCGAGGTGGTCGGGCAGTGGAAGTCTGAAGAAGATCTGATCGCGCGCGTGACCAAACTTCGCGCCGATCTCGAGTTCAAGGCGTTGCTGCTGACGCGTTCGGAAGAGGGCATGACGCTCTTCTCCGACGACGGCATCCTGTACGCCTCGGCCGTTGCACGCGAAGTGTATGATGTGTCGGGCGCGGGCGACACCGTGATCGCCACGCTCGCCGCCATGCTCGGCGCGGGTCTTACGCTGGTCGAGGCGGTCGGGCTCGCGAATCGCGCGGCCGGCATCGTGGTCGGCAAGCTCGGCACCGCCACTGTCAACTACGACGAACTTTTTCATTGATGCGGGCCGCGGGTCTCCTGTTTTGCGCGCTTCAGTTGCAGCGGCGCAAAAGAGGAACCCGCGAGGCATCAACTGAACTTGTCGATCGGAGTTAGTGCAGGGCACTTACTCCGATCCCATGCAAAGCTCATTACCGCAGGATCATCATGACCCTCATCGTCACCGGCGCGGCCGGCTTTATCGGCAGCAATCTCGTGAAGGCGCTCAACGAGCGCGGTGAACAACGCATCATCGCGGTCGACAACCTCACGCGCGCGGACAAGTTCAAGAACCTGGTCGATTGCGAGATCGACGATTATCTCGACAAGACCGAATTTGTCGAGCGCTTCAAACGTGGCGACTTCGGCAAAGTGCGCGCGATTTTCCACGAAGGTGCCTGTTCGGACACGATGGAAACCGACGGCCGCTACATGATGGAGAACAACTTCCGTTATAGCCGCGACGTGCTCGATGTCTGTCTCGCGCAGAACATCCAGTTTCTGTACGCGTCTTCGGCGGCAACGTACGGCGGCTCGAGCCGTTTCGTCGAGGAGCGCGAGGTTGAGCAACCGCTGAACGTGTACGGCTATTCGAAGTTCCTGTTCGACCAGGTGATTCGCCGCGTGCTGCCCACCGCAAAAAGCCAGATTGCCGGTTTCCGTTATTTCAACGTGTACGGGCCGCGCGAGACGCACAAGGCACGTATGGCGTCGGTGGCGTTTCACAACTTCAACCAGTTCCGAGCGGAAGGCAAGGTCAAGCTGTTCGGCGAGTACAACGGCTATGCAGCCGGCGAGCAGACGCGCGATTTCGTTTCCGTCGAAGACGTGACGAAGGTCAATCTGCACTTCTTCGATCATCCGGAGAAATCGGGCATCTTCAATCTCGGCAGCGGCCGTGCACAGCCGTTCAATGACATTGCGACCACCGTGGTCAACACGTTGCGCGCGCTGAACAATGAGCCCCCGCTTTCGCTTGCGGAGCAGGTGCAGCGCGGGCTGATCGAATACATTCCGTTCCCCGACGCATTGCGCGGCAAGTATCAGTGCTTCACGCAAGCGGATCAGTCGAAGCTGCGAGCTGCCGGCTACGACGCGCCGTTCCTGAGCGTGCAGGAAGGTGTCGATCGCTACGTACGTTGGCTATTCGGCCAGGTGTAAATCTTTCGGATACCTCTTTAAACTGGAATCTCCCGGTTGGTGATGGTCGCCAACCGGTTGTACGAGGGAGATTCCATATGTTTCGAAAAATTCTGGTTACCGCGGCCATGCTCGCCGCTTTCGGTCACGCGTATGCGGCGGTCGACGTCAACACAGCTAACGAGGATGCGCTGCGCGGCATCAAGGGCATCGGTCCTGCCAAGGCGAAAGCCATTCTCGAAGAGCGTACAGCGCATGGTCCGTTCAAGGACCCGTCCGATCTCGGCAAGCGCGTCAAAGGCATGGGCGGGCATACCGTCGAGCGCCTGCAGGCGGAGGGTCTCGCTGTCGGTCCGGCTGGCGCGGCTGCTAACACGCAGACTGCGGCGTCTGCACAGAGCAAAGGCGCGCCCGCTGCGGGCACTGGCGCCAATGCGGCCAACTCAACCAGTGCGGCCACTACCCAAAAGAGCAACGCCACTGTGGCGGTGAAGAAATAACCTGACGCGGGCCGTGCGCGCGAGGCGGGTCACATCTGCGCGCCTGGTCCGTTGCCGTTTCCCCTTCATGGTCGGAGTGGGTAAGAACACTCCTTCAGCTGTCATGCAGATGACTGGCTCCCGCGGTTCTCAGCCGCGGGCTTTTTGCGTTGGGTCCGCGGTAATGCGCGCCTGCATCCATGCGGCCAGAAGGGCCGCACGGCAGCCGCGCGCACGGTGGTTTAGAATCGATGGATTAAAGACTCCGCGCATCGACAGCCCCAGAACCGATATGGCTTACAAAACGATTGAAGACACGATCGGCAATACGCCGCTCGTGCAGCTTGTGCGGCTCCCTGACGACGAGATCCGCAGCCGCAATAACGTGATCCTTGCGAAGCTCGAGGGCAACAATCCTGCGGGTTCGGTGAAGGATCGCCCGGCGCTGTCGATGATCAAGAAAGCGGAAGCGCGCGGGCGCATCAAGCCGGGCGACACGCTGATCGAATCGACCAGCGGCAACACCGGCATCGCGCTGGCAATGGCTGCGGCGATCCGCGGCTACAAGATGGTGCTGATCATGCCGGAAGATCTGTCGGTGGAACGCCGTCAGAGCATGGCCGCCTATGGCGCACAGATCGTCCTGACGCCGGTGACGGGCGGCATGGAATACGCGCGCGATCTGGCCGAGCAGATGCAGCGCGAAGGCAAGGGCATCATCCTCGACCAGTTCGCGAATCCGGACAATCCGGCCGCGCACGTCGAGACGACCGGCCCGGAAATCTGGCGCGACACCGAAGGGCGCATCACGCACTTCGTCTCGTCGATGGGCACAACCGGCACGATCATGGGCGTGTCCACCTATCTGAAGGAACAGAATCAGGCGATCGAGATCATCGGCGCGCAGCCGGAGGAGGGTTCGCGCATTCCGGGCATCCGCAAATGGCCGGAAGCCTATCTGCCGAAGATTTTCGATCGTAGCCGCGTGGACCATGTCGAGAACGTGAGCCAGGCCGCAGCCGAAGCGATGGCGCGGCGCATGGCCTCGGTCGAAGGGATCTTCGCCGGCATCTCGTCGGGCGGAGCCTGTGAGGTGGCGCTGCGCGTCGCGCGCCAGGTCGAGAACGCGACGATCGTGTTTATCGTCTGCGATCGGGGTGACCGGTATCTGTCTACGGGTGTGTTCCCAGCTTGATTGCGCTGCAGCGCATTGAGTGGCGCTCGATCTGAGTTAGCCAATAAAAAAGCGCCGGTTTAAGCGGCGCTTTTTTGTGTCGCGTGCTACCCGTTCGTGACGCGGCGAGTGTTTGTCAATCGAGTGTCTGCCAACCGTCGCTCAGCCTATTGCGAAGCCGCACCCGGCGCCGCCGCATTGCTATTGGCGTTCGCTGCGTCGCTCGCTTCCATCTGCGCCTTGATCCGCTGGCCCAATTGATAAACCGCGAGTGCGTAGAAGAAACTGCGGTTATAGCGCGTCAGCACGTAGAAATTCTTCAAGCCCAGCATGTACTCGGTACCACGCCCTGGCGAGGGCAGATCGACCACCGTCACCGGCGTACCGGCTTCCGACGCGATATCGATTCCCGGCTCATTCAGTAGCAGTCCGGCACGGAGCAATTGGTCCAGCGGCCAATGCGGCTCTGGCTTACCGTCGGCGGCCGCTTGCGCTACGCCCAGGCTGCCGGCGTCCGTGCCGATCTTCCACACGACTGGCCGGCCATTTTCCCAGCCGTTCTGGCGCAGATAGTTCGCCACGCTGCCGATCGCGTCCGCCTGGCTCGTGCGCAGATCGATCTGCTTGTTGCCGTCATAGCTCACCGCGTATTGCACGATGCTGCTCGGCAGGAACTGCGGAATGCCGATCGCGCCGGTGTAGGAGCCAAGCACGGTGGTTGGATCGATTTGCGAATCGCGTGTCCACACCAGGTAGTCTTCGAGATTCTTGCGGAAGGTCGCCTGGCGATCCGCGCGATTGGCGGTATTTGGATAGTCGAAGCTGAGCGTGGTCAGCGCGTCGAGCACGCGGAAGTTGCCCATGAAACGCCCGTAAATCGTCTCCACGCCGATGATGCCGACGATCACTTCGGGCGGCACGCCAAACTCTTCGTAGGCGCGTTGCAGCGTGGCCTGGTTGGCGCGCCAGAAGCGCACGCCGGCGTTGATGCGCACCTGGTCGAGAAAGCGCGACTGATACACGCGCCAGTTCTTGATCGACGGCGAGGGCGACGGCGTGACGAGTTTGACCGCCGTGGCCGAATAGCTCACGCGTGCAAAAAGGGCGTGCAGTGCGGCTTCGTCGAAGTCGTAGCGCGCCGACATGTCGCTGATGAACGCGTCGACATTCGGGTTATTCGCGTAGCGCTGCGGGATGATCTCTTCTTCGAAGGTTTGCCCTTGCGGCACCGCCGGTTGCGGTTGGCTTTGCGCGAGCAGCAGCGGTGGGTGCTTTCCGGTGCTTTGCGCCATCGCCGGATGGGTTGCCATGAACATGCACGATGCGACGGACAGTGCGGTGGCCACGGTCTTCATGCGTAGCCGGTTTCGTGCAGACAGAGCAAGCTTGACGGTCATAGTGAGCTAGGGGCGCAGTGCGAAAGAGACAGGGGGGGAAAACCGATCGGGGCAGTATACCCGACCCTTTCTGCAAAACTGTGCCTGCGGCGTCACAGTCGCATCGTGTGGTAACTTGGCAAATGTTGGCGCGCCCAGTGTGCGCGCCCCTGGACGGAGACACGCCGCGCGCGCCTTGAAAGCGCCGCGCCGCAGACGAGAATCATGGCAACAGGCTTTTATTCCCACGCCGATTGTTTGCTGCACGATATGGGGCAATGGCATCCCGAATGCCCGGCGCGCCTGCAGGCAATCGAAGATCAACTGATTGCGAGCCGCATCGACTCGCTGATCGAGCGCGAGTCGCCGCCGCTCGCCGATGACGCCGCGCTGTTGCGTGTGCATACGCAAGCCCACGTCGATTACATCCGCAGCCGTTCGCCCGCGGAGGGGCTCGCCGAAATCGACCCCGACACGTCGATGAACCCGCACACCTTGCAGGCCGCGTTGCGCGCGGCCGGTGCAGCGGTGGCCGCGACCGACGCCGTGATCGAAGGCCGTTACGACAATGCGTTCTGCAGCGTGCGCCCGCCCGGCCACCATGCGGAGCCGGCGCGTGCGATGGGCTTCTGTTTCTTCAATAACGTCGCGATCGCCGCGCGCCATGCGCTCGAGGCGCACGGCATGGAGCGCGTGGCGATCGTCGACTTCGACGTCCATCACGGCAACGGCACCGAAGCGGCCTTTTCGGGCGATTCGCGTGTGCTGATGTGCAGCATTTTCCAGCATCCGTTCTATCCGTTTACCGGCGCCGACAATCAGGCGCCCAACATGTGCAACGTGCCGATGCCGGCGCGCTCGAAAGGCATGGCGGTGCGCGAGGTGGTCGATATGCTGTGGCTGCCGCGCTTGCATGAATTCAAGCCGGAGATGATCTTCATCTCGGCCGGCTTTGACGCGCATCGCGAGGACGATCTCGGCAACATGGGTCTCGTCGAAGACGATTACGCATGGATCACCGACCAGGTCGGCGAGATCGCGAAGCGCTATGCGCGCGGGCGGATCGTCAGCTGTCTCGAAGGCGGGTACAACCTGTCGGCGCTCGGGCGCAGCGTGGTCGCGCATGTGCGCGCGCTGGCCGGGATCTAAGCTGCCACGGCACAAGGAATGCGCGGACGTCGCATGCGCGAACGCCGCGAACCGCATGAAACCAACGAGGACCGAGCCATGAATGCCGATGTGCGCAGCGCTTCACTGGTCGAGATCGAACACGACGCTTATGGCGTCCCTGGCGTCGTCCGATTGACGATGAACCGGCCCGATGCCTTCAACGCGCTCTCCGAAGCCCTGCTCGACGCGTTGCAGTCGGCGCTGATGGCGCTGGCGGAGTCCGATGCGCGGGTGGTGGTGATCGCCGGCGCCGGCCGCGCGTTCTGCGCGGGGCACGATCTGAAGGAAATGCGCGCGGCGCCGTCGCTGGCTTACTACCAGGCGTTGTTCGCGCGCTGCACGAAACTGATGTTGACGATCCAGCGTTTGCCGCAACCGGTGATCGTGCGCGTGCACGGCATCGCCACGGCGGCCGGCTGTCAGCTGGTCGCGATGTGCGATCTGGCGGTCGCTGCCGACACCGCGCGCTTTGCCGTTTCGGGCGTCAATCTGGGTCTCTATTGCGCGACGCCTTCGGTGCCGCTGTCGCGCAATCTGTCGCGTAAGGTCGCACTCGAAATGCTGCTGACCGGCGATTTCATCGACGCCGCGCAAGCGAGGCAGCAAGGCCTCGTGAATCGCATTGCGCCGGCAGACGCGCTCGACGCAGAGGTCGCGCGGCTCGCGAAAAGCATCTGCGCGAAACCCGTCGAAGCTGTGCGCGCCGGCAAAGGTCTTTTCTATCGCCAGCTCGAAATGGGCATCGAAGCGGCGTATCAGCTCGCCGGCCAGACCATGGCCTGCAACATGATGGACGACTCCGCGCTCGAAGGCGTTCAGGCCTTCATCGACAAACGACCGCCGGACTGGAAGCACTAGCCGGACTGGACCGTTCCTGTCGGAGCCTGCTCCCGCACCGACTTGTCCGGACGCCTCAACTTCTGAATGCCCTCCGATGCTGAAACGTGGGGCGTCCGCGCATCAATTCACTCAACTCCGTGTTGATGTCGAAATGCTGTCCGGCGCTCAGGCTTTGGGCAAGTGCTTCTCGATCCACTCAATCAGCGCACCGATCACCCGATCGCGGTCGAGGTCGTTCATCGTCTCGTGATAGCTGTCTTCGTGCATCGTGAGCGTCTTGTCCGGCGAGCCCGCGTGCGCGCCGAAATCGCGGCTGCCGTCGGGTTCGGTGAGCTTGTCGGCCGTGCCGTGATACACGAGCAGCGGCACACGCAAGCCCGCACGGCCGCGTTCGATGCGCGCCATCGCCAGCAACAACTCCGCGCCCGTGCGCGCCGGAATCGCGCCGTGGTGAACCAGCGGATCGTTGCGATTGGCGTTCACCACGGGCTGAAGCCGCGACAGTAAAGCCGCATCGATTTTCATCGCCGGGAAGGTCGGCCAGATTCGGCTGATCACCTGACTCACCTTGAGCATCCAGCGCGGCACATCGCGGCCCGGCGCGAGCGCGGGGCTAGACAGGATCAGACCGCTTAGTCGACGCCCGCTCGCCTCCAGTCGTTCGATTGCGTAGAGCGCCACGACCGCGCCGCCCATGCTGTGGCCCATCAGGAATAGCGGCGCGCAGCGGGTTGCCGCTTCATCGAGCAAGGCTTGGGCGTCGAGCAAATAGTCGTCGAAGCGCTCCACCCACACGCGCTTACCCGGCGCATGCCCATGTCCGCGCAAATCGATGGCGACGAGTTCAATGCCGGCCGGGTTCAGCCGATCCGCCAGCGCCGCGTAACGCCCGGCGTGCTCCGCGAGCCCGTGCACCAGCGCGACCGTGCCGCGCAATGGTGCCGTGGCGGGCCAGCGATACAACGGCAGTTCGATGCCGTCGCTCGTCGTGACCGTTGAGCGCAGCGCGGTGCTGTCTTTCCGGACCGCTGTTGTGGGAAGCACATTGCCGGGTCGAGTGGTTTCCATGGCTGCCGTTTATCCTGAGCGTGTCCTGATTCTGGTTCGCCCGATCATAGTCGCAGGGGGCGCGCAGGCGTGAGCCTATCGTGCCGGGCGCTCCTCTAATGCTCTGTGGTTATGAAAAGATCGTAATTGATTATTAAAGGGAATGACGGCGCTGCGGTAGAATTGCGGCCTCAAATCCCAATAAAAGCAACGGCGGCCGCTTGTCGGGAGCGCACAACGCTCGTTGGCAAACTCCGCCGTTTCGTTTTTCCATGATCGAAATACGCAATATCTCTCAGCGCTTTGCAGGACCCCGGGGCTGGGTCGAGGCGCTGCACAACGTCAATCTGTCGGTTCCGGCGGGTGAGGTGTTCGGCATCATCGGCCGCAGCGGCGCGGGCAAGAGTACGCTCGTGCGCACCATCAACCTGCTGACGCGCCCAAGCGAAGGCAACATCGTCGTCAACGGCCGCGATCTGACGACGCTGCCCGCCGCGCAATTGCGCGAGGCGCGTCGCGAAATCGGCATGATCTTCCAGCACTTCAACCTGCTGTCGTCGCGCACGGTATACGAGAACGTGGCGTTGCCGCTCGAACTCGCCGGCATGAAGCGCGATGAGATCGAGGCGAACGTGCTGCCGCTGCTCGAACTGGTCGGCCTGTCGGCGCAGAAGGATCGTTATCCGGCGCAGATCAGCGGCGGGCAGAAGCAACGCGTGGGCATCGCGCGTGCGCTGGCGAGCAAGCCCAAAGTGCTGCTCTCCGACGAAGCGACTTCCGCGCTCGATCCCGAGACCACGCGCTCGATTCTCGACCTCCTTAAGCGTATCAATCGCGAACTGAACCTGACGATCGTGCTGATCACGCACCAGATGGACGTGATCAAGCAGGTCTGCGACCGCGTCGCGGTGCTGGATGCAGGTCGTGTGGTCGAAGAGGGCAAGGTCATCGACGTGTTCCTGCAGCCGCATCATGAAGTGACGCGCGCGCTGATCGGCGACGTGATCGCGCAGGAATTGCCGCCCGCTATGAAAGCGCGCGTTGCCGAGCGCCTGAAGACCGGTAGTGGTCACTTGCTGCGCCTGGCATTCGCCGGCTCGGGTGTCGATCAGCCCATCCTGTCGGAAACGATTCGCCGCTACGAACTCGACTTCAACATCCTGCACGGTCAGATCGACGAGATCCAGGGGCAGGCGTTCGGCTCGCTCGCGGTGCTCGCGGGCGGCGAACCGGCGAAGGTCGCACAGGCGCTGACGTATCTGCGTGAACAGGGTGTGGTGGTAGAGGAGCTGTCGTATGTTGAGTGAAATGTTCGATATGTTCGTCCAGTCGTTCTGGGAAACGCTCGTGATGGTGGGCATCTCCGGACTGGTCGGCGCGGCGGTCGGTCTGCCGCTCGGCGTGCTGCTGTATTTGACGGACCGTCAGGGCGTGCTGCAGAACATTGCGGTGAATCGCGTGATGGGTGTGATCGTCAACGCCGTGCGCTCGACGCCGTTCATCATCTTGCTGGTCGCGGTGATTCCGTTCACGCGCCTCGTGGTGGGTTCGTCGATCGGCACGGCTGCGGCCGTGGTGCCGCTGACGATCGCCGCCGCGCCGTTCATCGCGCGCCTGGTTGAGACAGCTTTGCGTGAAGTCGATCGCGGTCTGATCGAAGCGGCGCAGGCGATGGGCGCGACCACCAGCCAGATTGTCTTCAAGGTGCTGTTGCCGGAGTCGCTGCCGGGCGTGGTCGCCGGGTTGACGATTACCTTCGTGTCGCTGGTCGGCTATTCGGCGATGGCCGGTGCGATCGGTGGCGGCGGGCTAGGGGATCTGGGCATTCGCTACGGGTATCAGCGTTTCCTGCCGGAAGTGATGTTGACGGTCGTGGTGATTCTGATCGTCTTTGTGCAACTGGTGCAGTCGTTCGGGGATTGGCTCGTGCGTCGTTTGAGCCATAAATAAACAAGGGTCATCGGAAAGGTCCATCATGCAACGTCGTTTCATTCTCAAGTTGGCCGCCACGCTCGGCGCCGCTTCGCTGTTCGCTGCCGCCACGGCGGCCCACGCTGAAGACACGATCAAGGTCGGCGTCACCGGCGGCCCGCACGCGCAGATCATGGAAGTCGTGAAGACGGTCGCGGCAAAGAACGGTCTGAACATCAAGATCGTCGAGTTCTCCGACTACGTGCAGCCGAACGCGGCACTCGCCGGCGGCGACCTGGACGCGAACAGCTACCAGCATGACCCGTACTTGCAGGCGCAGGTGAAGGACCGCGGCTACAAACTGATCCGCATCGCCGATACCGTCACGTACCCGATGGGCATCTACTCGAAGAAAATCAAGACGCTGGCTGAATTGCAGCCGGGCGCGAAGATCGCGGTACCGAACGATCCGACCAATGGCGGCCGGGCACTCCTGTTGCTGCAAAAACAGGGTCTGCTGAAGCTGCGCGCGGACGCCGGCCTCAAGGCAACGCCGCTCGACATCGTCGACAACCCGAGGAAGCTGAAGATCGTCGAACTCGACGCCGCGCAAATCCCGCGTTCGCTGAATGACGTGGACGCCGCCGCGGTCAATACGAACTTCGCGATGGAAGCCGGTCTGAAGCCGAAGCAGGACGCGATCGCCATCGAAGACCCGAAAGGTCCGTACGTGAACATCATCGCAATCCGCGAAGCTGACAGAAATAAGCCGTGGGTCGCCAAGCTGGTCGCGGCTTATCATTCGCCGGAAGTGAAGCAGTTCGTCGAGGGCAAGTTCGGCGGCGCGGTGATCACCGCCTGGTGATTTGACGGCCGTTTTTTCGACCGTTTTTCCCGACTGTTGGCCTGGCAAGATACGACGGCAATGCCAAATTAGAATCGTCCGTCTTAACCCGGGGTTGTCGCCCGGGTTTTTTCGAGATTAAAATAGAACGATCGTTCGATATTGCCGTCACGCCGCTGAGGAGCGATATCCTCCTGCTAAAGCGCCCGCGACGCGGCTGTCATGAGGGCAGTCGCTATAATGTTAGTTGGGTTGACGTATTCGTAACTTTGGAGCGTGTGCATGAAAATCCTGGTGCCAGTGAAGAGAGTGGTCGATTACAACGTGAAAGTCCGGGTGAAGTCGGACGGCACGGGCGTCGATATCGCGAACGTGAAGATGTCGATGAATCCGTTCGACGAAATTGCGGTGGAAGAAGCGGTGCGTCTGCGCGAAGCGGGCGTGGCGACCGAAGTGATCGCCGTGTCGGCCGGTGTGACGCAAGCGCAGGAAACGCTGCGCACGGCGCTCGCGATCGGCGCGGACCGCGCGATCCTGATTGAGTCGAACGAAGAGCTGCAGCCCCTGGCAGTCGCCAAGCTGCTGAAGGCGCTGGTCGACAAGGAACAGCCTGGGCTCGTCATTCTGGGCAAGCAGGCTATTGATGACGATTCGAACCAGACCGGCCAGATGCTGGCTGCGTTGGCGAATCTGCCGCAAGCCACGTTCGCCTCGAAGGTTGTTGTGGCCGACGGTAAGGCGACGGTGTCGCGTGAAGTGGACGGCGGCGCCGAAACGCTGTCGCTGAGCCTGCCGGCTGTGATCACGACCGACCTGCGCCTGAACGAGCCGCGCTATGTGACGCTCCCGAACATCATGAAGGCGAAGAAGAAGCCGCTGGAAGTCGTCAAGCCGGAAGACCTGGGTGTCGACGTGACGCCGCGCCTGAAGACGCTGAAGGTTGTCGAGCCGCCAAAGCGCTCCGCCGGTGTGAAGGTGCCGGATGTGAAGACGCTGGTCGAGAAGCTGAAGACCGAAGCCAAGGTGCTTTAAGTAAAACGCGGAGACGGACGAAATGACGAATCTGGTTAATCTTGTAATAGCAGAACACGATAACGCGTCGATCAAGGCCGCGACGCTGAATACGATTGCAGCGGCGCAGAAGATTGGTGGTGATATTCACGTGCTGGTAGCGGGCCACAACGCACAGGCTGCGGCTGATGCGGCGGCGAAGATTGCAGGTGTTTCGAAGGTCCTGCTGGCCGACGCGCCGCAACTCGAGGCAGGGCTGGCCGAAAACGTCGAAGCAACGGTGCTGAACATCGCGAAGGACTATTCGCACATCCTCACGCCGGCGACCGCCTACGGCAAGAACATCGCGCCGCGTATCGCCGCGAAGCTCGATGTTGCGCAGGTCAGCGACATCACGGCGGTAGATAGCGCCGACACGTTCGAGCGTCCGATCTACGCGGGTAACGCAATCGCGACGGTGCAATCGGCTGACCCGATCAAGGTCATCACGGTCCGCACGACCGGTTTCGACCCGGTCGCGGCAGAAGGTGGCAGCGCAACGGTCGAGAAGATCGAAGCGGCAGCCGACACGGGCCTCTCGCAATTCGTGAGCCGTGAAGTGACGAAGCTGGACCGTCCGGAACTGACCTCGGCGAAAATCATCGTCTCGGGTGGCCGCGGTCTGGGCAACGGCGAGAACTACACCAAGGTTCTCGAGCCGCTGGCCGACAAGCTGAACGCAGCGCTGGGCGCATCGCGTGCAGCGGTCGATGCGGGCTTCGTGCCGAACGACTACCAAGTGGGTCAGACGGGCAAGATCGTCGCGCCGCAACTGTATGTGGCCGTCGGCATCTCCGGCGCGATCCAGCATCTGGCCGGCATGAAGGATTCCAAGGTCATCGCCGCCATCAACAAGGACGAAGAGGCGCCGATCTTCCAGGTCGCCGATTTCGGCCTGGTGGCCGACCTGTTCAAGGCGATCCCCGAGATGGAAGAAGAGCTCACCAAGCTTGGCTCTTGAGATGTTATTTTTGGTCGCGCACCCTCTCGCCGAACCCACCGTGCCGTTGGCACCGATTGGGGTTCGGCGGGTTGTCGCTCCATAAGGATCAAGCCATGACGATCGAACGCATCGGCATTATCGGCGCGGGCCAGATGGGCAACGGCATCGCCCATGTCCTGTCGCTGGCGGGCTACGACGTCGTACTCGACGACATCAACAAGGACCAGCTCAGCAAGGCGCT
>NZ_DASRSY010000417.1:0-3996 GCF_035656215.1 Paraburkholderia sp. | reverse complement strand
ATCGTGGCAACTATGAGGCCTTGACGGACAAGACCGCGTTCCAACTCTAAAGCTTGCCCAGATGAGCCGCCGGTCAGCGGGGGTGCGCGATAGCTGCGATGTCGCTCTTACCGCGTCGCGCCGGTGCCTTAGCGGTGGGCTTCTTTGCCGCCACCGGATTTTTGGCCGATGTTGCAAAATAATCTGGAATGCACCGTTCGCATCTCGAATCCGGATTTCCCGTACCCCTTGGCCTATCGTGTTCACTGGCTTCCAGTCGTCGGGATCCCTACCGCGCTGGACTTGATCGAGTTGATAGCCGGCATCACGTCGAGCCGAGAGCGGGAATTCGCGCAAGTCGTCCAGTGCGCTCCCGCAGAACCTCAATAGTTTGCATTGGTCCTCTGGGACTATACAAAAATTTGTATAGATGGGAAATCGGCTGAGCCGGGGAGGACCTAAACATCCGAATTTAAGTCGTACACTCACTCGTACGTCTTATTACTGTTCCGATGTACTAACCCCGGCGGTGCCCCACGCCGTTGCAGCTTTCCCGCCACCGTGCAAGCTGATCGAGTCATACGATGTTAAAGCGCAGAACCTTCCTGCTAGGTGGCGCCGGCGCGCTCGGTGTGTTGCTGGTCGGCTGGTCGGTGCTGCCGCCGGGTCAGCGTCTAACCACATCCACGCCGCTGCCGGCTGAAGGTAATCAGGTTGCGCTCAACGGCTGGGTCAAAATCGCCGCCGACAACAGCGTCACGATCATGATGTGCAAAGCGGAAATGGGGCAGGGCATCCACACCGGTCTCGCCATGCTGCTGGCCGAAGAACTGGACGCCGACTGGTCGCAGGTTCGTGTGGAAAACTCGCCGCTCGACAAGATCTACAACAGCGTGCAGAACATCATCGACGATCTGCCGTTTCGTCCGGACGACGACAGCACGGTCAAGCGTGCCGCGGTCTGGATGACCCGCAAGCTGGTGCGCGACGCCGGCACGATGATGACAGGCGGTTCATCGAGCATGAACGATCTATGGACGCCGATGCGTGAAGCCGGCGCCTCGGCGCGCGCGATGCTGATCGGCGCGGCGGCCGGTCAATGGAAGGTGCCACCCGGCGAATGCCGTACGGAAGGCGGCTACGTACTGGACGCGTCAGGCCATAAGGCGAGCTTCGGCGAACTATCCACGATGGCCGCACAGCAAGCGCTGCCGCGCAAGGTCGCGCTGAAAGATCCCACGGACTTCAAACTGATCGGCAAACCGATACGACGCATCGAAGCCGCATCGAAAATCAACGGCACGGCGCGCTTCGGCATTGACGCGCTACCCGATGGTCTCATCTACGCAAGCGTGGTGATGTGTCCCACGTTAGGCGGTACGGTGGCGCATTTCGACGCGTCGCCGGCCACGACAATGCCCGGCTTCATTAAGGCGTTTTCGCTGAAGCCCTACGCCGGTGGCAGCGGCGGCGTCGCCGTAATCGCAGACAACCCGTTCCGCGCGATGAATGCGGTCAGCGCGATCAACGTGGTGTGGAATGACGGCCCTGCAGCCACGCTGTCGAGCGCGAGCGTGGACACGCAACTCGCGCGGGCATTGGACGATAGCGATGGCCACGCCTACTACCATCGCGGCGACGTCGATGCCGCATTGAGCGGCGCGGCGCGAACGATCAGCGCCGAGTACCACGCACCGTATCTCGCACACGGCGCGGTCGAGCCGGTGAATTGCACGGTGCAGGTCGCGGACGGTATGGCCACCGTTTGGGTCTCGACGCAAATGCCGGGCCTCGCGCGGCAGCACGTCGCGAAAGTGCTGAACATCGACGCCGACAAGGTC
The DNA here is from genome assembly GCF_035656215.1 of Paraburkholderia sp. GTDB lineage: Bacteria > Pseudomonadota > Gammaproteobacteria > Burkholderiales > Burkholderiaceae > Paraburkholderia. The sequence continues at coordinate 2,176 of NZ_DASRSY010000417.1, read as the reverse complement.
GATATGCAAACGCAGCTGCTCGGCGGTGCTTTCGGACGCCGTCTCGAACTCGATTTCATCGCGCAAGCCGCGGCGATCGCGCGCGAGGGGGGCGACCGTCCGGTGCAGACAATCTGGTCGCGTGCACAGGATTTCACCCACGATTTCTATCGTCCGGCGTGCGTATCGCGACTGAAGGCCGGTTTCGACAAAGACAATAAGCTGGTCGTGTGGCATGCCACGTCGGCGAGTCAGGCGATCGTGCCGGAAGCGCTCGCGCGTTACTACGGTGTGCCACGCATTCCCATCGACAAGACTACCTGCGAGGGCGCGTTCGATCAGCCCTACGAATGGCCCGCTGTGCGTGTGGCACACAAGATCGTCGAATTGCCGGTGCCGATTGGATTCTGGCGATCGGTCGGCCATTCGCATCAGGCGTTTTTCACGGAGGGTTTTACCGACGAACTCGCCGTCGCTACCGGTCAGGATCCGATTGCGTTTCGCGCGGCACTGCTCGCGCAGCATCCGCGTCATCTGGCGGTGTTAAGGCGCGTGGCGGCGTTGTCGGATTGGGGACATGCCATAACGCGTGCCGCGGACGGCACAAAGCGGGCGCGTGGCGTTGCACTGCACGAGGCGTTCGGCAGTGTCGTCGCGCAGGTGGCGGAGGTATCGGTCGGCCCGAACAAGCAGATCCGCGTGCATCGCGTGGTCTGCGTGATCGACTGTGGACTGCCGGTGAATCCGAACCTGATTCGTCAGCAGATGGAGAGCGGCATTGTGTTTGGCCTGTCGACTGCGTTGCAGGACGAAATCACTATTGTTGGTGGGGTAGTGGCGCAAAAGAACTTCGTCGATTTCCCCGTCGTGCGGATGAACGATTGTCCGGTGATCGAAACCGACATCATGCCGAGCCAGTTGCACCCGCAGGGCGTTGGCGAACTGGGCGTGCCGCCGCTCGCGCCGGCGGTGGCCAACGCGGTGTTCGCGCTGACCGGCCAGCGCTTGCGCGCGTTGCCGTTGAGGCTCGCATGAAACGCGTCGGATTGACGGAGAAAAGCATGGGATCGCTGAACATCAACGGCCGGGCGGTGGCCGTGCACGCCGAACCGGATATGCCGCTCTTGTGGGTGCTGCGCTGCGACCTCGGCATGACCGGCACCAAGTTTGGCTGCGGCGTGGGCATTTGCGGCGCATGCACGATCCATCTGGACGGCAAGGCGGCCCTTGCCTGCCAGACGCCGATGTCGAGCTTGCACTCGCAGAAGATCACGACCATCGAAGGCGTGCAGGGTGCCGAAGCGCAGGCGCTAAAAGCGGCGTGGATCGATCTCGACGTGGTGCAGTGCGGCTATTGCCAGAGCGCGCAGTTGATGGCCGCCTGCGCGCTGCTTAAGCAGAAGCCCAATCCCACTGATGCCGACATCGACGCGGCGATGTCCAACATTGTGTGCCGTTGCGGCACCTATCCGAGGGTGCGGGCCGCGATTCACCAGGCGGCCGCGAAGCGGCGGCTCGCTTAGGGCCGACAACGCTGCGGCACGCTCAGGCACCTGCGTAAGCCTGTCACTCGCTAATCACGAGCGAGGCGAACTCAGTTCGCCAGCATCTCCACGACCGCCACCACTACCGTGAAAACGCCTATACAACCGCCCAGTGTGGCTGCGCCTTGCATGAATTGCGACATACGTGACCCCGTAACGTGGTATTGAGGCTCGTATTTAACCTGAATTGAAAGGTAAAAGAAAGCTTATCAATAATAGTGATTTACCCGGATGAGACGAGGCGGGAGGGTCAGGGCGTTTTGGTACCCGCTGTCGGTACGGCCTTCGCCGACGCAGCTGCAGCAGAAGCGGGAGCCGCACCAGCAGCGTTCGACACTGCCGCCGCAGGCGCCATCTGCGCATCCGTTTCCCACCCACCGCCAAGCGCGAGGAACAGGTTGACCTGATCGATCGCCACCTGACCTTCCGCGGCCGCTACTTGAGACTTCGTTGACGTCAGCGTGCGGGTCGCATCCAGATCCGAAATGAACGACTCGCGTCCGGCGCGATACAGTCGATGCGTTTCATCCGCCGACTCGGTGGCCGACTTCAACGCAGCACGCAAAGCGTCGGCGCGGGCATAGTCGGACGCATAAGTCGCGAGGCTGGTTTCAGTTTCGCGCAACGCGGTCAGCACCACGCCGTCGAACTTC
>NZ_DASRSY010000416.1:0-11283 GCF_035656215.1 Paraburkholderia sp. | reverse complement strand
CCGTGACGAGCCAACTGCAGGCGTCGCCCTATTTGCTCGGAGACAAGATGTCGGCTGCGGATATCTTGTGGGGCATCGCGTTGCATTGGGGGATGATGTTCAAGCTGGTGCCGGAGACGCCGGTCGTGCTCGCGTACACCCAGCGCATCTGCTCGCGGCCGAGCTTCGTGCAGGTGAGTGAGCGGGATGTTGCGCTGGCGGCCGAACATGAGGCGGCAGTCAAAGCCGCAGGATGATGTTGGCGGCCTGCCTGCTATGGTGATCCAGGACGCGGTACGCAGGCGGCCTGCCTGCTGCGGTGATCTAGGGACGCAGGCGCCGGCCCTGCCGCGGTGACTCAGGACGCCGCATGCGGGCGCCGGCCTGCCGCGGTGATCCACACGGGACGCACAGGCGCCAGCCTGCTGGCTGATCGAGCATCCGGTTCAACGCGCCGGGATTTGAGACAATGAGGGCCGCCGGTGAATGTTTTCCCGGGACAACCGGGCGCGGCCCTGACCTGTCGAGCAGGCGCCGCCCCATTGAACAAGAGACGTTTTCAGGTATGAGCAAGACTGCATTTATTCCCAGCGTCCCCGCGACGTCGGAGGACGACTTTGACGTGTCGGCAACGTCAAAACTGGCTGGCTATCGCCGTTTTTTCGGCATGTTGAAAGTGGTTCGAACCACCGATGGCCGAGTGCTATTCCCGTTCGACGGCGCGCCGGAACTCGGACCTTATGCGACCAAGCTGGAAGCCGTCGCAGCGGCGCAGGTGTACGGCGAGCACATCGTGACCAGCGACCTTGCGCGTCCGGAACTGTAAGCGCGGGAGCGTGGCTGGCTCCTTTTCGGTGACTTAGGTGGTTGCTCAAGTCAGTCATTCGGAATCGTCATTTTGAGGTGGTCACTTCGGGAGCAACGGATGACTCGTCGACGCAAAGTGGGCTCATCGGCCGCGGTCACATGGACTACGGTTGCGCTGATGGCGGTTTGCTCTCAATCCGGCTTCGCTCAGGGCGCTGACACCGAAGCCGGTCAACAGGCGCTCGGAAAAGCCGAGGTCGTTCACGCACAGGTCCGTGTGGCGGCGATCTACCCGGCCACCAACAGCGTCACACTACGTGGCCCGCACGGCAATCTGGCGGATGTCGACGTGAATCCCCAGTTGGCCGATGTCAGGAAACTGCGGGTTGGCGACAAGCTGAACGTCGCGTATCAGCAGGCGCTACTGCTTCAAGTCGATAAGGTGAAGACCAAAGGTGTTCGTGAACGCATCGAGACGACGGTGGCGATACCGGCTTCAGCGGGATACGCGTCGTCGGCGCATAGGGTGCAGATTGTCGCGACGGTGCTGAAGATCGACCGCATGAGCCGGATGGTGACGCTACGTGGGCCGAAGCATCAGCAGGTGCTGAGGGCAGCGGAGAGCATTCCGCTCAATGAGCTGAAAGTCGGTGACAGTGTGCGGGCGGAGTTTGTTTCGGCGGCTGCGGTGGAGGTGGTGAGGGAGTGAGATGCGCTGTTGAGGCAAAAAAGAGGCAAAAAAAGCCGCCCGCAGGCGACCGTTTTTTCAGCGCGAAGTTGGCGATAGCTGCCTATCTGCCTCACTCCACCGTAACCGACTTGGCCAGATTCCGCGGCTTATCCACATCCGTGCCTCGCGCACACGCGGTGTGATAAGCCAGCAACTGCAGCGGCACCACGTGCAGAATCGGCGACAGCAAGCCGTAGTGCTCCGGCATCCGGATCACATGCAGGCCTTCATCATTGACGATCTTCGTATCCGCGTCCGCGAACACATAAAGCTCACCGCCCCGCGCGCGCACTTCCTGAATATTCGACTTCAGCTTCTCCAGCAGCGCGTCATTCGGCGCCACCGTCACAACCGGCATCGCTTCAGTCACAAGCGCCAGCGGCCCGTGCTTCAGCTCACCAGCCGGATACGCTTCCGCGTGGATATAGGAAATCTCCTTGAGCTTCAACGCACCTTCGAGCGCGATCGGATAATGCAGGCCACGCCCGAGGAACAGCGCATGTTCCTTGCGCGAAAACTCTTCCGACCACGCGATGATCTGCGGCTCCAGCGCCAGCACGCTATTCAACGCTGCCGGCAAGTGGCGCAGCAGTTTCAGGTATTCGGCTTCCTGCTCCTTGCTGACCTGGCCACGCAGCTTTCCGAGCGTTGCGGCCAGCACGAACAGCGCAACCAGTTGCGTCGTAAACGCCTTCGTCGAGGCCACACCGATCTCGCGACCCGCGTGTGTCAGGAACGACAATTCCGTCTGGCGCACCATCGCGCTCGTGCCGACATTGCACACCGCCAGCGTATGTTTATGCCCCAGCGACTGCGCGTGCTTGAGCGCTGCCAGCGTATCGGCCGTTTCACCCGACTGCGAGATCACCACCACCAGCGACTTCGGATTCGGCACCGACTCGCGATAACGATACTCGCTGGCAATCTCAACCTGGGTCGGGATTTTCGCGACCGATTCGAGCCAGTACTTCGCGGTCAGCCCCGAGTAGTAGCTCGTGCCACACGCGAGAATCAGCAGGTTGTCGATATCCGCGAACACCTTGTCGGCGCCCTCGCCGAATAGCGACGCGTCAAAGGAATCGCCTTGCGGGATCGTGTCGGTAATCGCACGCGGCTGCTCGAAAATTTCCTTCTGCATGAAATGACGATACGGGCCGAGTTCGACCGCGCCGCCATACGCCGCGACCTGGCGCACTTCGCGCTGCGCTTCGTTGCCGTCACGATCGGCAATACGCACGCCCTCGAGCGCCAGTTCGCAGACGTCGCCCTCCTCAAGGAAGATGAAGCGTTCAGTGCTGCCGGCAAGCGCCAGTGCATCCGAAGCGAGGAAGTTCTCACCGTTGCCAAGTCCCACGACCAGCGGCGAACCTTGCCGCGCGCCGACCACCGTATGCGGCTGATCCTTATGCAGCACCGCGATCGCATACGCGCCGTGCAATTGCGCGACGGCTTCACGCACCGCGGCAAACAGATCGCCGCGATACAGGCTGTGAATCAGGTGCGCGATAACCTCTGTATCGGTCTGCGAGACAAACGTGTATCCCTTACCGCGCAGCATTTCACGCAGCGTCTCGTAGTTCTCGATGATGCCGTTGTGTACCACCGCGAGCGCGTCTTTCGAGAAGATCGGGTGCGCGTTGTCGGTTACCGGCGCGCCGTGCGTCGCCCAGCGCGTATGCGCGATACCCGTGATGCCCTCGAGATGGTTCTCACGCACCTGCTCGTCCAGATCGGCGACGCGCGCGACGCTGCGAGCGCGACGCGGCCCTTCATTACCGAGTACCGCGACGCCGCACGAATCGTAGCCGCGATATTCGAGGCGACGCAGTCCTTCGATCAGGACGGGAACGATATTACGTTGCGCAACCGCGCCGACAATGCCACACATGGCTTATTCCTTTTCAGTGCTGGGTTTCAGGGAGCGCGCTCCGCGCGCGCGTCACGCCCATCAACTTTTCTTCTTCGTCGGGCGAACATAGCCCGGCTTGCTTGTTTGAGTCTTGCCGTTCAGGACGAGCATGTCTTCTTCGACATCCTTCCAGACCGTTGTGCCCGCCGCGATCGTCACGCCGCGCTTCACGCGCACGGGCGCCACGAGTTGCGTGTCCGAGCCGACGAACACGTCGTCTTCGATGATCGTGCGGAATTTGTTCGCGCCGTCGTAGTTACAGGTGATGGTACCCGCGCCGATATTCACGCGCGCCCCGATATCCGCATCGCCGATATACGTAAGATGGTTCGCCTTCGAGCCACGACCGAGTACCGCGTTTTTCACCTCGACGAAGTTGCCGACGTGCGACTCGTCCTGCAACAACGCACCCGGACGCAGCCGCGCATAGGGGCCGAGCACGACGTTCGCACCGACTTCGGCGCCTTCGATATGCGTGAACGCGTCAATGCGCGTACCAGCGCCGATCGTCGCATCGCGGATCACGCAATTCGGGCCGACGGTGACGTTATCGGCCAGCGTGACGCGGCCTTCGAACACGCAGTTCACGTCGATCGAGACGTCACGGCCGCATTCGAGCGTGCCACGCACGTCGAGGCGAGCCGGATCGGCAAGCGTCACGCCGGCCACCAACAGCGTCTCGGCGATATTGTGCTGATGAATCCGTTCGAGCTCGGCAAGCTGCTGCTTGCTGTTCACACCGAGCGTTTCCCACTCTTCGTCAGGCTGGGTGGTGATGACTTCGAGCCCCGCCTCGATCGCCATCTCGACAGCGTCGGTCAGATAGAACTCGCCTTGCGCGTTGTCGTTCTTCAATGCCGTGAGCCAACCGGCGAGGCGCTCGGTGGGCGCGACGATGATGCCCGTGTTGATCTCGGCGATCTTGAGCTGCTCGGGCGTCGCGTCTTTCTGTTCGACGATGCGCAACACCCTACCGTGCTGATCGCGCACGATGCGGCCATAGCCGCTGGGGTCGTCGAGCGTGACGGTGAGCACGCCGTAGCCGCCCTGGCCCGCGCGATCGGTCAATGCCTGCAGTGTGCTGGCGCGCGTGAGTGGCACGTCGCCGTATAGCACCAGCGTGGGTTGGGACGGATCGAGCAGCGGCAGCGCCTGCTGCACCGCGTGGCCTGTGCCGAGTTGCTGCTCCTGCACGGCGAACTGGACGTCGGGTGCCGCTACCGCTTGACGCACGGCTTCGGCGCCATGGCCGACCACCACGACCAGACGCGTGGGCTTGAGCGCACGGGCGGTGTCGATGACATGAGCGAGGAGTGGCCGGCCGGCCAGGGGATGGAGCACCTTGGGAAGCGCGGACCGCATGCGCTTACCGGTGCCTGCCGCCAAAATCACGATGTTCATGGCGTCGGCAATCAGACGAGTTTGGAGCCGATGATTCTATCACGCAGTCCATGACGACAAAGGCCGCTCGCGCGGCCTTTTTGCGGGCAGAAATGCGTGGAAACACACGTTTTCCGCGCGTTTCAACGCCCCTTACATATCGTCGAACTGGACGATCGAGATCGGTTTCGCTCCGTTGAGCGACGCGCCTTCGCCGATATCGGTCGAACACGGCTCTTCGTCGAAGGCGATATCGCCTTGCGGATCGGCTTCACCCGTTGCGCGCAGACCGGCGAACGGAAACAGCTTGTGATCCATCAGGTGCGACGGCACGATGTTCGACAACGCATTGAACATATTCTCGATGCGGCCCGGAAAGCGCTTCTCCCAATCGCGGATCAGCGCCTTCATTTCAGCGCGTTTCAGGTTCGGCTGGCTGCCGCACAGATTGCACGGAATGATCGGGAATTCGCGCAGTGCCGCGTATTTTTCCAGATCGGTTTCCTTCACGTAGGCAAGCGGGCGGATCACGATGTTCTTGCCGTCGTCCGATTGCAGCTTGGGCGGCATGCCCTTCAGCTTGCCGCCGTAGAACATGTTCAGCAGCAGCGTTTGCAGAATGTCGTCGCGATGATGGCCGAGCGCGATCTTGGTCGCGCCGAGTTCGCCCGCCACGCGATACAGAATGCCGCGACGCAGCCGCGAGCATAGCGAGCAGGTCGTCTTGCCCTCCGGCACCAACCGCTTGACGATGCTGTACGTGTCCTGATTCTCGATGTGAAACGGAATGTCGAGTTGTTTCAGGTACTCGGGCAGCACATGCTCCGGAAAACCCGGCTGCTTCTGGTCGAGATTCACAGCCACGATGTCGAAGTTGATCGGCGCGCGTTCGCGCAGCCGCATCAGAATTTCGAGCATCGCGTAGCTGTCTTTGCCGCCCGACAGGCAGACCATCACCTTGTCGCCTTCCTCGATCATGTTGAAGTCGACGATCGCCTCACCGACCTGGCGCGCGAGCCGCTTGAACAGCTTGTTGTTCTCGTAGGCTTCTTTCTGCTCGCGGCGCGTGAGCGGCGCTTTGCCCGCCGGGGCGTGCGCGGCCTGCGCAGCGCCAGGAGCCGCGGCATCGTTCAGGATTTCCTGAGCATTCATGGCTCAATCCTCTTTGATGCGGAAAACTTCGACGCCCACCGCGTCGCAGTCGGGATAAACGTCCGGCTTTTCGGTCGACACGCACACGGCGCGCACCTGCGGATGATCGAGGAGTGCCTTGACGAGGTCGTCGCAGAGTGTTTCCTGCAAGTGGATATGACCTTGCTCGACACGGCGCGCGATGGTCGAACGCATGAAATCGTAATCGACGACTTCGTTCAATTTGTCCTGAACCGGCGTGGACAGCGCGAGCGGCACGAACAGTTCGACGTTGATCACGACGCGCTGTTCGCCACGCTTTTCGAAGTCGTGCACACCAATGTTGATGTGCACTTCGTAATTGCGCAGAAAGAGCCGGCGGCAATCGGCGAGCCGGGGATGCGAAAGAGCGGCAAACATGTTCGTTCCAGTCGAAAAAAGTGTGCGGAGCACGCAAAGGGGCACTTCAACGCGTGGGCGGGCGCCGGTTCGACCCGGCAACAGGCACGCGCGCGGTTCAGGCGCCCGTCAAAAACATTACGTCGCGCGGCAGCGGCACAAGGTGCTGCCCGCCGTCGACCACCAGCGTCGTTCCGGTGACACCCGCTGCATCGGCGAGATACAGCGCGGCGGTGACAATATCCTCCGGCCGCGACGCGCGGCCCAAAGGCGTAGCGCGGTGAGCTTCTTCAAAACCTGCCGGCGTCTGATCGGCGGATTGCATCGTCAGACCGGGCGCGAGCCCGACCACGCGCACTTTCGGCGCCAGAGCCTGCGCCAGCGCAACCGTCGCTGTCTGCAACGCTGCCTTCGACAGCGTGTAGGACAGGTAGTCCGGATTCATGTTGTACAGCTTCTGGTCCAGCACGTTGATCACGACCCCGCGCTGGCTTTCGTCGGTGCGCGCCGCCTCCGGTGTGGCCTCGAACAGCATACGCGCCAGCACGAGCGGGGCGCCGAGATTCATCGCGGTCAGCTTCAGCAGAAGGTCGTAACCGACGTTGAGCGCCGTGTCTTCTTCGAAGCGCGACGCATTATTGACGATACACGCCGGGCGGCCCAGCGCCGCAATACATGCAGCCATTAGCCGCTCGACCTGGGCCTCGTCGCCCAATTCCGCGTGCAAAGCCACCGCCCGGCGGCCCAAAGCGACGATTTCGGCGACCACTTCGTCGGCCTCCTCCCGCGAGGCGCCGTAATGGACCGCTACGTCCCAGCCGCGCGCGGCGAAGCCGAGCGCGAGCGAGCGCCCGATGCGGCGGGCGGCGCCGGTAATCAGCACGATGCGCGGCGTTTCAGGCGCGCGGGCGGCGGCGGTGTCCAGAGAGGCGGTCATTTACAATGCGGGGATGAATCCGAAAGCTCACCAACCCGATAGTTTACCTGCTCCCGGCCCAAGCGCGCTTGCGCAGTCCGAAGCGCTGGTCGCGCAGATCCGTGCGGAGCTCGAAACAGCAGGCGGCTGGCTGCCGTTCGACCGCTACATGGAGCGCGCGCTTTACGCGCCGGGATTCGGCTATTACAGCGGCGGCGCCCGCAAATTCGGCCTGCGCAGCGACGATGGTAGCGACTTCGTGACGGCGCCGGAAATGTCGCCGCTGTTCGCCACGACGCTGGCACGCCCACTCGCTGAAGCCTTGCAGGCGAGCGGCACGCGTGACGTGATGGAATTCGGCGCCGGCACGGGCAAACTGGCTGCCGGCTTGCTGAACGCGTTCGGCGCACTGGGCGTCGAATTCGACAGCTACTCGATCGTGGATTTGTCGGGTGAATTGCGCGAGCGCCAACGCGAGACGATCGAGGCCGCCGCGCCGGAACTGGCCGCGAAGGTGCGCTGGCTGGACGCATTGCCCGAGCGATTCGAAGGTGTGGTGATCGGCAACGAGGTGTTGGACGCGATGCCCGTGCGGCTTTTCGCCTTTACTGGCGGCGCCTGGCACGAACGCGGCGTGGTGTGGCGCGACGAGACTTTTGCGTTCGACGACCGTCTGGTATCAGCGGCTACGGACCATGCGTTTCTGGCTGAGCTTCTGGCTGAGATCGACACTGCCGGCGAAGACTACGTGACCGAGACGCATGACGCCGCCAAAGCGTTCACGCGGACCATTTGCACGATGCTCACGCGTGGCGCGGCGTTCTTCATCGATTATGGTTTTCCGCGTCACGAGTACTACCATGAACAGCGCGCGCAGGGCACGTTGATGTGCCATTACCGGCACCGGGCGCATGGTGATCCGTTTGTTTATCCGGGTTTGCAGGACATTACTGCACATGTGGAATTTACCGGCATTGCCGAAGCCGGAGTCGAGACTGGCGCGGACTTGCTGGGGTTCACTTCGCAAGCGCGGTTCTTGTTGAATGGAGGGATTACCGAGGCGTTGTCGGCGCTCGATCCAACGGACACGACGAGGTTTTTGCCAGCGGCGAATGCGGTGCAGAAGTTGTTGTCCGAGGCGGAGATGGGCGAGCTTTTCAAGGTGATCGCGTTTTCGCGCGGACTGGACGACACGCTGCAAGCGTTTTCCAGCGGCGACCGGTCACATACGCTGTGATTTTTTGCCTTAGGGATTTGCAATGATCCGCTGGCTGTTGACTACGTTTGTTGCGGTGGCGGTGTTGTCGGCCTGCTGGCCGTGGCTCAGGAAGATTGGGATTGGGCGGATGCCCGGTGACGTAACGTTGCGGCTCTTTGGGCGGGAGTATCCGTTTCCGTTTATGTCGACGCTTGTGCTTTCTATGGTGTTGTCGCTTATCGCCAGGGTTTTGTAGCCTCTAGCCCATCGCCATTTCAACTGCGCGGACTCGTTCCTGGTGCACGGCATCCTTGATTCCAGCGGGAGCGTCGGCAAGCTGCTTAGCCACAGCGCCAGCATCCACGCCTCGCGCAGCCACCAGCGCAACCCGCAACCGCTCAGCCTGCGGATACGCCCGCATCTCAAACCCAAGCCGCCCACGAGCATCCGCCTCGCAAGCCTGCAAGGCTTCAGCAAAGCGCGCCGGTTTCCGAATCGCATCGCTGCGCTCGAGCAGCCTCACCAACGCGGCAGCGCCCATCTCCATCACGCGATGAATATTCCCATGCTCCCGCGCGACCAGCAGCGCCAGGTCGCGGCACTCATTCGGCACCCGCAGCCGTTCGCATAACGGTTTCAGCAAATCCACACTGCGCCCTTCATGCCCGATGTGCCGCGGCAATACATCATCCGGCGTCGTCGCTTTACCCAGGTCGTGCGTGAGTGCCGCGAAACGAACCGGCAACGCGTACCCCTGCTGCGCGGCATGGTCGAGCACCATCATCACATGCACACCCGTATCCACTTCGGGATGGTAATCAGCCCGTTGCGGCACGCCGAACAGCGCGTCGATCTCCGGCAGGATTCGCACCAACGCGCCGCATTCCCGCAGCACCTCGAACATGCGGGACGGCTTTTTCTCCATCAATCCGCGTGACACCTCCTGCCATACCCGCTCAGCCACCAGTGCATCCACCTCACCGTCAGCCACCATCGTGCGCATCAGCGCCATCGTCTCCGGCGCAACGGTGAAATCGACGAAACGTGCCGCGAACCGTGCGATCCGCAAAATCCGCACGGGGTCTTCGAGAAACGCATCGCTAACGTGACGAAAAAGCCGAGCCTGCAAATCCCCCTGGCCGTTGAACGGATCGATCACCGGACCGGTCAGTTCGCCGTCCGGGCGCACCTCGCGCGCCATCGCGTTGATCGTCAGGTCACGGCGAGCGAGGTCCTCTTCGAGCGTGACGTCCGGTGCGTAGAAGAACTGGAAGCCGTGATAGCCCGCGGCCGTCTTGCGCTCGGTGCGCGCGAGCGCGTATTCCTCGTGAGTCTGCGGATGCAGGAACACCGGGAAATCCTTGCCCACCGGACGATAACCCTGCGCCACCATCTGCTCGGGTGTCGCGCCAACCACCACGTAATCACGGTCCTGCACTGGCACGCCCAGCAACTCGTCGCGAATGGCTCCGCCTACCGCGTAGATATTCATGGGCATACGTCTTGATAGGGAATCGTGTGCGTTTCCCGAAGCGCGTCCTCGATCCACGCCTTCACCGCCGGCAGCGCCGTCATGCGATCCACATAGGCCGCAGAGGCTTCCGATAGCGCCGGCTGCCACGTTTTGAAGCGCATCACGACGGGCGCGTACATCGCGTCGGCAATGCTGAACTCGCCGAACAGGAAGGGGCCGCCATATGTGTCGAGACAGCTGCGCCAGATCGCCTCAATACGCGCGATATCGGCCAGCGCGCCCGGCGTGGCGTTCTTGCCAGGAAACGATGCGCGAATGTTCATCCACATGTTCGAGCGCAAGTCGCCGAAACCCGAATGCATCTCGGCGCTCACGCTGCGCGCGTGGCTGCGCGCCGCCGGGTCGCGCGGCCACAGCGCATGCAGCGGAAAGCGTTCAGCCAGCGTCTCGGCGATCGCCAGCGAATCCCATGTGGCCGATCCGTCGTCGCCGATCAAACACGGCACCTTGCCCGGACCCGTCGGCGCGTGCGCCAGGATCGCGGACTTCGTGCCGGGTTCATACAGGTGAATCAGCACCTCTTCGAACGGAATACCGAAATGTTTGAACAGCAGCCACGGACGCATCGACCATGACGAATAGTTCTTGTCACCGATAAGCAGCTTCATGCTTTGTATAAGAGAGAAGATAAAAAAGATTCAGCGCCCCGCGCTGGCGCGAAACGTGTCGAAGCGTGAGCGCGCCGATGTGCCGGTCAGATATACAGGCGCGATCGTTTCAATGCTGGCGGGTTCGATGCCGAGTTCAGGCGCAAGCGGTCCGCTCAACACGTTGTCGACCTTCATCGAATCGAGATTGTCGCGTGAGATCACCGGTTCGCCCGGCGCCATTTCGAACGTCAGTGCTTGCAGACGCGCCAATGCTTCCGGCAGGCGAATGATCCTCGCATGCCGGCCAATCACATCACCGCAATACTTCACGAGGTCTTCGAGTGCATAGACGGTCGGGCCACCGAGTTCGTAGGTATGGCCGCTGGCCGCATCGAGATCGAGCACGTTGCAGATCGCTTTTGCCACGTCACCGACGTACACCGGCTGGAATTTCGCATCCGGCATGGCAAGTGGAATCACCGGAAACATCCGCTGCAGAAACGCAAACTTGTTGAGGAACTGGTCCTCGGGCCCGAACACCACGGACGGCCGGAAAACCGTCCACGCCAGGTTCGCCGCGTGCACGGCTTTTTCGCCGTCACCCTTCGAGCGCGAATACATGCTCGGCCCGTTCGAGTCGGCGCCGAGCGCGCTGATATGAATCAGCCGGTGCACGCCCTTGCCTTCGCAAGCCGCAACGATCTTGGTCG
>NZ_DASRSY010000415.1:0-16832 GCF_035656215.1 Paraburkholderia sp. | reverse complement strand
CGGAATGTCGTGCTTCAGGATTCCTTCCACCGAGAACACGGCGGCAATCGTGCCAAGGAAGTCGCGGTCGCGGTAGACCGGCGTTTGCAACGTGATGTAGCCGTTGCCGACGTCGTCGTAGATCAGCGGCGAGTACACCTGGCGGCGCGTATTGCGCGCCTCGTTAAAAGCGGCTTTGACGGCATCGTCCATCTGCGCGTCGTTCGGCTTGGCGAGGCGCTGACCGAACACGGGCAGGGCGGTATTGGGCCAGCGCGGCTGCTGCTGGCTCGTGTACCAGTTCATGTAGAGGATCTCGGGATGCCCCTGCATGATGTCCGTGGTGGACACCTGGAATGAATGCGGATCGGCGTGGCCGGCGACGAGATCGCGGGCGAGGGCCTGAATCTGTTCCTGCGCGCCGGTCATGGACAGGCGGATCTGCTGCTGCGCCCACGCGACATTACGGTAGAGCGTGTCTTCCTGCTGCTGCTGTTCGCGCCGGTTCAGGCTCCACAGAATCAGGCTCATGACGACCAGGAAAACCAGGATCGACAACAGCGGCGTAAGCAAATAGGAGTTCGACCACCACGGTCCGTGGTGCCAGCGGGAGGACGGCGTCGAATCCGCCGGCGAACCGGCGGTGCGCGCCGAGCGAGCGAAAAGCCGTTCGGTCAACATGCGTGGCATTGTAGCGCAGCGAGTCACTAGCAAATGGCGCAAAAAAGCACTGAAAGTACCGTTAATCGGCGCAAACTAGCCGACGTATCCGTCGATCGGCAGTCAAATCAGGTTGCGTCGCAGCAATTTTCCGCATTATGAGAATCGATCTCGTAATTTGAAAATTTTGTTGCGCGGACGTCGGGACCCCTTTTACAATCGGCCGAAGCTGCCGCGGCCGTGCTTCGTCCGCGTCGTCTGTTCAAAGAGCGTTCCTCTATATCCAGGAGACGAGCATGTCCGCTGTACCCGACGAAGTCATGAAATATGTCGCCGCCGAAAAAGACGACGATCCCCAGGAAACCGGCGAATGGCTGGAAGCGCTGGATGGCGTGATTTCTGCTGTGGGCCCCGATCGCGCCCACTATCTGATCGAGAAGCAGATCGAATTCGCCCGTGTACACGGCGAACATCTGCCGTTCTCCGCTAACACCCCGTACATCAACACGATTCCCGTGTCGCGTCAGGCGCCGATTCCCGGCGACCAGGATCTCGAACACCGTATCCGCTCGTATACGCGCTGGAACGCCATTGCGATGGTGCTGCGCGCGGGCAAGGACACGAACGTCGGCGGCCACATCGCTTCGTTCGCGTCGGCCGCCACGCTGTACGACGTCGGCTATAACCATTTCTGGCACGCACCGTCGGCTGAACATGGCGGCGACCTCGTGTTCGTGCAGGGGCATTCGTCGCCGGGTGTGTACTCGCGCGCGTTCCTGCTCGGCCGTCTGACCGAAAACCAGCTCGACAATTTCCGTCAGGAAGTGGGCGGCGAGGGCATCTCGTCGTATCCGCATCCGTGGCTGATGCCGGACTTCTGGCAATTCCCGACCGTCTCGATGGGCCTCGGCCCGATCATGGCGATTTATCAGGCGCGCTTCATGAAGTACATGCAGGCGCGCGGCATCGCGAAGACGACCGGCCGCAAGGTCTGGGCCTTCCTCGGCGACGGCGAAACCGATGAACCGGAATCGCTCGGCGCGATCGGCATGGCCGGCCGCGAACGCCTCGACAACCTGGTGTTCGTGATCAACTGCAACCTGCAGCGTCTCGACGGCCCGGTGCGCGGCAACGGCAAGATCATCCAGGAACTCGAAAGCGAATTCCGCGGTGCCGGCTGGAACGTCATCAAGGTCATCTGGGGCAGCCGCTGGGATGCGCTGTTCCAACGCGACAAATCGGGCGCGCTGATGCGCCGGATGATGGATGTCGTCGACGGCGAATATCAGACGTATAAGTCGGAGTCGGGCGCGTTTGTTCGCGAACACTTCTTCAACACGCCGGAACTGAAGGCGCTGGTCGCCGAATGGTCCGACGAAGACATCTGGAATCTGAATCGCGGCGGTCACGATCCGCACAAGATCTACGCAGCGTTCCAGGAAGCGTCGAATTCGCAAGGCCAGCCCACCGTCATTCTCGCGAAGACGATCAAGGGCTACGGCATGGGCGAATCCGGCCAGGCGATGAACATCACCCACCAGCAGAAGAAGCTGCACGTGGATCAGCTGAAGAAATTCCGCGATCAGTTCCGTCTGCCGATCTCCGACGAAGACCTCGTCAACGTGCCGTATCTCAAGTTCGAAGAAGGTTCGAAAGAACTCGAGTACATGCGCGCTCGCCGTCAGGACCTCGGCGGCTATCTGCCGGCGCGTCGCCAGAAGGCCGAGCCGCTGCCGGTGCCGGAACTGTCGGCATTCGAGCCGCTATTGAAGGGCACGGGCGAAGGCCGCGAGATCTCCACGACGATGGCGTTCGTGCGGATCCTGAACATCCTGCTGAAAGACAAGGCGCTCGGCAAACGCATCGTGCCGATCGTGCCGGACGAGTCGCGTACCTTCGGTATGGAAGGCCTGTTCCGCCAGATCGGTATCTGGAATCAGGAAGGCCAGAAGTACGTGCCGGAAGATTCCGACCAGCTGATGTTCTACCGCGAATCGGAAACTGGCCAGATCCTGCAGGAAGGGATTAATGAAGCCGGTGGTATGTGTGACTGGATCGCAGCCGCGACGTCGTACTCGACGCACGGCGAGATCATGATCCCGTTCTACATCTTCTACTCGATGTTCGGCTTCCAGCGCATCGGCGATCTGTGCTGGGCCGCGGGCGACATGCGTTCGCGCGGCTTCCTGCTGGGTGGCACGGCTGGCCGCACGACGCTGAACGGCGAAGGCCTGCAACACGAAGACGGCCACTCGCTGCTGTGGGCGGCATCGGTGCCGAACTGCATCAGCTATGACCCGACCTTCGGTTACGAACTCGCCGTCATCATGCAAGACGGTCTGCGCCGCATGGTGGCTGACCAGGAAGACGTGTACTACTACGTCACGGTGATGAACGAGAACTACGAGCACCCGGCGATTCCGCAGGGCGAGGCCGTAGCCGCCGACATCATCAAAGGCATGTACTCGTTCAGGAAGGCCGATGCTGACAAGAAGGCGCCGCGCGTTCAGCTGATGGGTGCCGGCACGATCTTCAACGAAGTGATTGCCGCTGCCGACCTGCTGAAGAACGACTGGGGCGTCGCCGCCGACCTGTGGAGCGTACCGAGCTTCACCGAACTGGCTCGCGAAGGGCACGAAGTTCAGCGCTGGAACCTGCTGCACCCGAGCGAAGAGAAGAAAGTCTCGCACGTCGAGAAGCTGCTGAAGGATGCACAAGGTCCGGTCATCGCATCGACCGACTACGTGCGCGCGCTGACCGAACAGATCCGCGCGTTCGTGCCGCAGAAGTTCGTCGTGCTGGGCACGGATGGCTACGGCCGTTCGGACACGCGTGAAAAGCTGCGTCACTTCTTTGAAGTCGACCGCTACTGGGTCACGGTTGCCGCGTTGAATGCACTGGCAGATGAAGGCACGATCGAACGCAAGGTCGTCGCCGAGGCGCTCAAGAAGTACAACCTTGATCCCGCCAAACCCAACCCGATGACCGTCTAAGGCATCATTCCCCGTGTGCCACGGCGTGCGCGCCTGCCTCTGATCAACAGAGGCGGGTGGCGTGCGCGGCCCAGGAGACACTAACAATGAGTCAAGCGATCGAAGTCAAGGTGCCGGACATCGGCGATTACAAGGACATTCCTGTGATCGAGGTGCTGGTGAAGGCGGGTGACACCGTCGAGAAAGAGCAGTCGCTCGTTACGCTGGAATCCGACAAGGCGACCATGGACGTGCCGAGCTCGGCCGCCGGCGTCGTCAAGGAAGTGAAGGTCAAGGTTGGCGACAACGTGTCGGAAGGCTCGCTGATCGTCGTGCTGGAAGGCGAGGGTGCGGCTGCCGCGCCGACGCCAGCTGCGGCACCGGCGCCCGCGGCGTCGCCTGCACCTGCTGCTGCACCTGCTGCTGCTCCGGCGCCTGCCGCCGCCGGTGGTGGTGGTCTGCAAGAAGTCAAAGTGCCGGATATCGGCGACTACAAAGACATTCCCGTGATCGAAGTCTCGGTGAAGGTCGGTGATCGCGTTGAGAAAGAGCAGTCGCTGGTGACGCTCGAATCCGACAAGGCGACCATGGACGTGCCGAGCTCGGCCGCCGGCGTCGTCAAGGAAGTGAAGGTCAAGGTTGGCGATAACGTGTCGGAAGGCTCGGTCATCGTCGTGCTGGAAGCGGATGGCGCTGCTGCGCCGGCTGCGGCTCCCGCACCGGCGCCTAAGCAGGGCGCGGTCGAGAAGCCGTCGGACGCGCCGGCGGCTCCGTCGCCCGCGCCGGCTTCGCCGTCTGCGCTTGCCCAGGCGCCGCTGATTCCGGCGGGCGAGGGTGGTGCGCGTCATGCGAGCCACGCGTCGCCGTCCGTGCGCAAGTTCGCGCGCGAACTCGGTGTCGATGTGACGCAAGTGCAAGGCACTGGGCCGAAGGGCCGTATTACGCAAGCAGACGTGACCGGTTTCATCAAGGGTGTGATGACGGGTCAACGGGCTGCACCGGCAGGCGCTGCTGCACCGGCTGCTGGCGGCGGCGAGTTGAATCTGCTGCCGTGGCCGAAGGTCGACTTCACCAGGTTTGGCCCGGTCGATCCGAAGCCGCTGTCGCGCATCAAGAAGATCTCGGGCGCGAATCTGCATCGCAACTGGGTCATGATTCCGCACGTCACGAACAACGACGAAGCGGACATCACCGATCTCGAAGCGCTGCGCGTGCAGTTGAACAAGGAAAACGAAAAGGCCGGCGTGAAGATCACGATGCTGGCATTCGTGATCAAGGCGGTTGTTTCCGCTTTGAAGCAATTCCCGACGTTCAACGCGAGCCTCGACGGCGACAACCTCGTGTTCAAGCAGTACTACCACATTGGTTTTGCTGCCGATACGCCGAATGGCCTGGTCGTTCCGGTGATTCGCGATGCCGACAAGAAGGGTTTGATCGATATCGCGAAGGAAATGACCGATCTGTCGAAGGCTGCGCGTGACGGCAAGCTGAAGCCGGATCAGATGCAGGGTGGCTGCTTCTCGATTTCTTCGCTGGGTGGTATTGGCGGGACTAACTTCACGCCGATTATCAATGCGCCGGAAGTCGCCATTCTCGGGTTGTCGCGTGGCGCGATGAAGCCGGTTTGGGATGGCAAGCAGTTTGTGCCGCGTCTGATTCTGCCGCTGTCGTTGTCGTATGACCATCGGGTGATTGATGGTGCTGCGGCGGCGCGGTTCAATGCGTATCTGGGTGCGATTCTTGCCGATTTTCGGCGTGTGATTCTTTGATCTGATGACGTCGCTGTAGCGCCGGGAGCGTGGGTTTTTGTTGGTGATCCACGTCTCTCGATGAACTTGTTTTCATGTCGGTTTATTAGCGTTGCCCCTGTGCGGGGCAGCACCTACTTTTCTTTGTCTTCCAAAGAAAAGTAGGCAAAAGAAAGGCGCGTCCTTGGGCGGACGGCAAAGGATGTTTTTGTCCAGCATGCCGCCTGTTTCTGCGCTGCTTTTAGACTGCTTGGTTCTGTTCGCGCTGTCTCATCATCACGATCAATAAGAGAAGGGGACACTATGAGTCTCGTCGAAGTAAAAGTGCCGGATATCGGTGACTTCAAGGACGTCGATGTCATCGAAGTCAATATCAAACCGGGCGATGTCATCGAGACCGAACAGGCGCTGATGACGCTCGAGTCCGATAAGGCCTCCATCGAAGTGCCGAGCGATACCGCCGGCACAGTCAAGGAAGTGCGCGTCAAAGCCGGTGACAAAGTCTCGCAAGGCACGGTCATCGCGCTGGTCGAGTCGTCGGCAGACGCAGCACCCGCTAAAGATGCACCGAAGGCCCCGGCCAAAGAACCTGAGAAGGCGCCCGCTCAGGCGGCGCAAGCTGCTACTGCTGCGCCGACGGCTGCCGCGCCCGCGCCCGCGCCGCAAGCCGGCAGCTTCTCCGGTAATGCGGATATCGAGTGCGACATGCTCGTGGTCGGTTCGGGCCCCGGCGGTTACTCGGCTGCGTTCCGCTCGGCCGACCTCGGCATGAAGACGGTGCTCGTCGAACGTTATGCAACGCTCGGCGGCGTCTGTCTGAACGTCGGTTGTATTCCGTCGAAGGCGTTGTTGCACACCGCTCTCGTCATCGACGAAGCGGAAGCGCTCAGCGCGCATGGCATCACGTTTGCCAAGCCGCAAATCGACCTCGACAAGCTGCGCGACTTCAAGTCGGGCGTCGTCAAGAAGCTCACCGGCGGTCTTGCCGGCATGGCGAAAGCGCGCAAGGTCGAAGTCGTGACGGGTAACGGCTCGTTCGTCGATCCGCATCACATGGAAGTGCAGACCGAAGGCGGCAAAAAAGTCGTCAAGTTCAAGCAGGCGATCATCGCGGCAGGCTCGGAAGCGGTGAAGCTGCCGTTCATTCCGGAAGATCCGCGCGTGGTCGATTCGACCGGTGCGCTCGAACTGCGTCAGATTCCGCAACGCATGCTGGTGATCGGCGGTGGCATCATCGGGCTGGAAATGGCGACGGTCTACGCCACGCTCGGCGCCAAGATCGATGTGGTCGAAATGCTCGACGGCCTCATGGCCGGCGCGGATCGTGATCTGGTCAAGGTCTGGGAGAAGTACAACAGCAAGCGTTTTGCCAACGTCATGCTGAAGACCAAAACCACCGCAGCGGAAGCGAAAGACGACGGCATCTACGTGTCGTTCGAAGGCGAAAAGGCCCCGGCCGAAGCGCAACGCTATGACCTCGTGCTGGTCGCCGTCGGCCGTACGCCGAATGGCAAGAAGATCGGCGGGGATAAGGCCGGCGTGGCCGTAACGGATCGAGGCTTCATCGACGTCGACAAGCAGATGCGCACGAACGTCCCGCACATCTTCGCGATCGGCGATATCGTCGGCCAGCCGATGCTCGCGCACAAAGCCGTGCATGAAGCTCACGTCGCCGCTGAAGTGGCGCACGGCGAAAAGGCGTACTTCGACGCGCTGCAGATTCCGTCAGTGGCCTACACCGATCCGGAAGTGGCGTGGGCCGGCAAGACGGAAGACCAGCTGAAGGCCGAGGGTATCAAGTACGGCAAAGCGGTGTTCCCGTGGGCAGCCTCTGGCCGCGCGATTGCCAACGGTCGTGACGAAGGCTTCACCAAGCTGCTGTTCGACGAAGAAACGCATCGCGTGATCGGCGGCGGGATCGTCGGTCTGAACGCGGGCGACCTGATCAGCGAAGTCTGTCTCGCGATCGAAATGGGTGCGGACGCAACGGATATCGGTAAGACGATTCACCCGCACCCGACGCTCGGCGAATCGATCGGTATGGCCGCCGAGTTGTACGAAGGCGTCTGCACCGACTTGCCGCCGCAGAAAAAGAAGTAATGCCGTTGGGTCCGCCTGCATGCAGGTGGGCCCGAAGAAAACAGAGGAAAAAAAACGGCGCGCCCCGCAAAGGGCGCGCCGTTTTCTATTTGCAGCAAGCAGCGTAGAGCGTTTGTGGTGAAGCACCGCATGAAACATGCGCTGTGCATCTCAGGCCGAGGGGAAAAAAATCCCGGCCTTTCGCCGGGCAAACGATACGCCATTCAACGTATCGGAGCGTTCGGCCAGATAAAACCGTGTGAGCGGCACGGCACGACGCTGTTGCTTGCGATAACGCCGGCCCAGCCTGTGAGGCGGGCCGGCGTATGTGATGCGTGAAGCTTAGACTGCCTTCTTGGCCGAGCGCGATGCTTGTGCAGCGGCTTGCGACGCTGCCTTCGATGCGGCCGTTGCAGCTGCATTGAAGTTGCTTTCGGCGATTTCGACAGCTTGCTTGGTTGCCTTGTGGACCGTTTCGTACGTGGTGTTGGCGGCGGTGATAGCCGACTTCATCACGGCGACAGCGGTTTCCGAACCGGCCGGAGCATTCTTCGCAACGTTTTCGACGAGCGCCTGGACCTTGCGGTTTTGCTCTTCGAATTGGGCTTCCGCGACGCGGGTGAATTCACCTTGCGTTGCCGAAACGATTTCATACACGTGACGGCCGTACGACAGCGCCTTTTCAGCCACCGGCTGTGCAAGGCTTGCTTGCAGTGCCAGCAATTCCTGCGCGTCCTTCACCGACAGCGCGCGTTGGGCATTTTCCTGGCTTTCCGCGAGCGTCGACTTCACGACTTGCAGGTTCAGCTCAACCAGCTTTTCGACGCCTTCAAATGCTTTGGTCGTCAGGCCGAACAACGTTTCAAAGTTGGCTTTCTGGGCTGCGGCGAATTGCTCAGGGGTCAGCAGAGTCATGGTTTACGCTCCTGGATTGCGGCCTGTCTGTGCGGACCGCATTGGGTTGGTGGCGAGACGCTTTAAAGATCGTCTCTCCGGACCGCGATGTATTGTGCATCGCAGCAATGGTTCCCATTCTAGGATGGCTGCAACGAATGTCAAGCGTTTTTTGTGCATCGCACAATGTCGAGAAATTGCTGATAAAACAACGCCTTATGCAGTAGGCATGACATTCATATGATGCGGGTTGATTTGTCCATTGCACTGTGCTGGTGCGGGAGGAAACTGCATTTGTTACCGATTTCAGGAGGGATTTTGACCGCTTGACCAAGGGTGGTGTCGGCGCAAAAGTAGTATCGGCGTTTGACAAAAAACTCGTCAATTGACCATTCCGATGTAAACCAGAAAGTGTCACGGAACGTTAATGTTCTATGCCGGTCGAATGCGCGTTGGCGGTCTCCAGCAGATGTTTAACTGTCTGCCTCGAGGCCCCTGCGACGTTCCGGTGTGCAGCCAAGGCTTTAGACGCTTGCGCCCCGACCGTATTTCCCCTGATCAAGGTTGTCTCGAAATTGCCGTTATGCTGAAAGAATCGTCTTGATTCCAGGCATGTGGCGGCAAAGGCGAGGCGAAGCGCGTTGGCGATCGTTTTTTTCGATCGTAACCCGGCACTTATTTGTGTTTTTGCGATCGGAGCTTACAAGCCGGTTTAAGGAGCGCGTATAAGTGCTTCAAATTGCTAATTTTTCATTGTTTTACTACACTTGCGGAAACCTCTCGCCGCTCCCTACCGAACACCCATGAAAACCGACATGTTTTCGTCGCTAAAAGTGATCCACGGCGCGGCCCGCAGCACCGCTCTGTCGGTGGCCGCCTCCATGGTCATCGCAGCGGCGTTCGCCGCGCCTGTCAGCACTTTTGCCGCCACGCCCGCTACACCTGCAAAAACCTCCAAACACGCGAAAGCAGCCAAAAAGCCCGCCGCAGCCGCTGCCGACAAAGTGTCGAGCAAGAAGGCCGCCAAAGGCGCAGCGGCGAAGACCGTTGCCGCCGCGAGTGACGACGCGCCGCGCGCGAGTGTCAAGCGCAAGCGCGTAACGTATACGTCGAACGGTCGCCACCGCTCCGTGGTGCGCCGCGTCGCATATGAACCGCGTCCGCCTACCGTCGGGCAGGCTTTCGGTCTGCACGAAACGCCGGACGCGCTGATGCTGCGTTCAAGCGTTGCCTACGTGATCGATCAGAACTCCGGCGAATCGCTGTTCGACAAGAATTCGCGCGCCGTGGTGCCGATCGCGTCGATCACCAAGCTGATGACCTCGATGGTCGTGCTCGATTCGAAAGAGCCGATGACCGACCAGATCGAAGTGACCGACGAAGACCGCGACTACGAGAAGAACACGGGCTCGCGTCTGTCGGTGGGCTCGGTGCTCTCGCGTGAAGACATGCTGCACATCGCGCTGATGGCCTCGGAAAACCGCGCGGCCGCAGCGCTGTCGCGTTATTTCCCGGGCGGCCGTCCGGCGTTCCTCGCGGCCATGAACGCGAAGGCCAGGCAACTCGGCATGACCGACACGCACTTTGAAAACCCCACCGGTTTGACGAGCCAGAACGTGTCGAGCGCGCGTGACCTCGTGAAGATGGTCAACGCGGCGTATCAATATCCGCTGATCCGCAAGTTCTCGACCGATCACAGCTACGAGGTGTACACCGGCAAGCGTTCGCTGGCGTACAACAGCACGAATGCATTGGTACGTAATCCGACGTGGGACATCGGTTTGCAAAAGACCGGTTTCATCAACGAAGCGGGCGAGTGCCTCGTGATGCAGGCGACCATTCACGGCCGTCCGATGATCATGGTGCTGCTTGACTCGTCGGGTAAGTACTCGCGCTTTGCGGACGCTACGCGTCTGCGCACGTGGCTCGACAACGGTGGCGATCAGCCGCGCATCACCAGCGCGGATGCCGGCGCCCCGGGCACCTGATGTGAGCTCGCGGGATCTAGCAGCTGGTTCTCGGACCGGCCAGAAAAAAAGCCTCGCAGACGCCGCGAGGCTTTTTTATTGAGCCAGAGGAGGGCCCCGCCAGCCTATGCGTGCTGGTGATGCGTATGTTCCTGGGGTTTCTGCGGGCGATAACCGAGCGACTCGGAAATCAGTAGTGCCGTTTGGCTGACCTGTCCCAGCCACGAGTCCTGCAAGCGATCTGCCGGGGCGGACAGCGACAGGCCCGCAACCAGCTTGCCGGTGTCGTCGTAAATCCCGGCTGCGATGCAGCGCACGCCCAGTTCCAGTTCTTCGTTATCGCGTGCGCACGCCTGCTGACGCACGTGCGACAACTCGCGTTCGAGCTTGGTCAGGTCGGTGATGCTGTTCTGCGTATGACCGGACAGGCCGGTGCGCGTAGCGTAGGCCCGCACGCGGGTCGATTCGTCCGCGGCGAGGAAGAGCTTGCCCACCGAGGTCAGATGCAGTGGCGCGCGCCCGCCAATCGCTCGCACCACCTGCATGCCGGAGCGCTCGGAGTAGGCGCGTTCTATATAGACAATCTCGTCGCCCTGACGCACGGAGAGGTTCACTGTCTGCCCGGTTTGACGATGCAGTTCGCGCATCGGCGTGAGCGCTGCGTCGCGTACCGACAGCCGCGCCTTCACCAGATTGCCCAGTTCGAGCAGGCGCATACCGAGGCGGTAAGTGCCGGGATCCGACCGGTCGACCAGCCGGCACATCACCATGTCGTTCAAGATGCGGTGCGCGGTGGACGGATGCAGCTCCGTGCGGATGGCGAGTTCTTTCAGGCTGACCGGGTCGCTATGCGCAGCGAGTGCATCGAGCAAGCGCATCATGCGTTCGATCACCTGGATCGAAGTTTTGGGATCCGGGTTCGTATCGCTCATGGGAGGAATCGGTTGACACGTCAAACAGCGGAAATTGATTGTATCCCGTATTGTGAAAAGAAGGGAAGCGGTTGGAACGCCTATTCCAATTTAACGTGGCATTCGTCCTATGCCTTCCGGCCGTTGGTATTGTGCGGCAAACAGCGGATAATCAGGGACGTTTTCCCGAAGGAGGGCTCATGCGAGTCGGATTGTTCGTCACCTGCCTGATCGACCTGATGCGTCCGGAGATCGGTTTTTCGGTCATCAAGCTGATCGAGGGCGCCGGTTTCGAGGTGATGGTGCCACCCGCGCAAACCTGTTGCGGGCAACCCGCGTACAACTCGGGTGAGCGGCGCATCGCGCGCGACCTGGCCGAGAAAACCTTGCGCGAGTTCGAGCAGTTCGATTACGTCGTGGTGCCGTCCGGTTCGTGTGGTGGCATGATCCGCGCGCATTACGGCGACCTGTTTGCGGATGATCCGGAACTGATGAACCGTTTCGGCCGGTTGCGGGCCAAAGTGTTCGAATTGACCGATTTCCTCGTCAATGTGGCCAAGGTGCAATTGCAGCCGGGTGAGTTCGCAGGCCAGGCGACCTACCACGATTCCTGTTCGGGGCTGCGCGAACTTGGCATCAAGGCGCAGCCCCGTGCGTTGCTGGCGCAGGTGGGCGTGGCGGTGACCGAAATGAAGGATTGCGAGCACTGCTGCGGCTTTGGGGGCACCTTCGCCGTCAAGTACGGTGACATCTCGACGGCGATCGTCGACGAGAAATGCGCGAATATTAGCGCGAGCGGCGCCGGCACGGTGGTGCTCGGCGACCTCGGCTGCATGCTCAATATCGAAGGCCGCTTGCGGCGCACGGGTGACACCACCACGCGCGTGCTGCACATCGCTCAGGTGCTGGCCGGCGACGCTTAAAAATCGTTGCGGCGCTCAAGCCGTTGCTTGATTCGGTGCACTCCATTCCGCGCGCTTCGCTCGCGCATTTCACCTGAATACGCTCAAGGCGGTCATGCAAGTCCAATCGATGCATTTCAAGGCCCGCGCGGGCCAGAAGCTCGCTGACCAGCGTCTGCAGCAGAACCTGACCAAGCTGTCGACCAAGTTCGTGTCGGCACGCGCCGAGGCCATTGCCGCGATCGATTTTCCTGCCACCCGCACCGCGCTGAAGGAGCGCCGCAATCGTGCACTGGAAAATCTCGACGTCTGGCTCGAAACCTTCGAACGTGAAGCGACCCGGCGCGGCGTCACTGTCCTGTTCGCAGAGACGACGCAGGAGGCCGCGCGCCTCGTTGGCGATATTGCGCGTCGGCATGAAGTGAAGAAGGTGATCAAGACCAAGTCGATGGTCACCGAGGAAATGCGCCTGAACGAAGTGCTCGGGCAGATGGGCGTGCAATCGATCGAAACCGATCTGGGCGAATACATTCTGCAGATCAATGACAACGAGCCGCCCAGCCACATCATCGCGCCAGTCGTCCATAAAGATAAGGACGAGATCGCCGACCTCTTCGCGAAAACGCACGACCGGCCGCGGCTGACCGAGATCACCGACATGACCCGCGAAGCGCGCGAGATGCTGCGGCCGCACTTCATGACCGCGGACATGGGCGTGACCGGCGGCAACTTCGTGGTGGCGGAGACGGGTTCGGTCGCGTTGGTCACGAACGAGGGCAACGAGGGCATGTGCACCGTGATGCCACGCGTGCACGTGGCCGTGACCGGTATCGAGAAAGTGTTGCCCACGCTGGAAGATCTCGCGACGGCTATGCGCCTTTTGCCGCGCTCGGCAACGGGCCAGGCGACGTCGAACTATTTTTCCGTGCTGACCGGGCCGCGCGAGGTGGGCGATCAGGACGGTCCCGAGCATATGTATGTGGTGCTGGTCGACGGGGGGCGCACGGGGTTGATCGGCGGCGACTTCCAGGAGATGCTGCGTTGTATCCGTTGTGGCGCCTGCATGAACCACTGCCCGGTGTATCAGAAGGTGGGCGGTCATGCCTACGGCTGGGTTTATCCAGGGCCGATGGGGGCGGTGCTGACGCCGAGCTACGTCGGAATCGACAAAGCGTTGGATCTGCCTCAGGCGGCAACTTTGTGCGGCGAGTGCAACAGCGTGTGTCCGGTGGAGATTCCGTTGTCCGATCTGCTGCGCAAGCTGCGCGAGAGGCAGGTCGAACGGCGCTTGCGGCCGTGGCGCGAGCGGGCAGGGCTCGCGGTGTGGGGTTTTCTCGCGCTGCACCCGGATGCTTATTCGCTCTTCACCAGGCTCGCGGTTCGCGTGCTGGAACAAATGGGCGGGCGAAATCGTTCGATCACCAGGCTGCCGTTGGGTGGCGCGGGCTGGACCAATACGCGCGACATACCGGCTCCGGTCGGCCGCACGTTCAGAGAGCTGTACGCCGCGCAACGCAGCCATATTGGCTGAGCGAGCGGCACAGCGGTTGTAGTTTGCAACACTGGCGCATTGAAGCCTTCGCACATAGGCGCATTGATATCTGGGCGGAACGTGGCGCGAGCCACGCTGCCAGGCTACTTGGCTTTGCGCTTTGTAGTTGGCGCTTCCGAAGCGATTCGCTTCGAGCCGGTTGCATCGAGTTACTCGGTTCGTGCAAGTCGCTCGCGGTACCAACTGCGTCAGGCGCGTCAGGTGCGGGGAAGCGTGACGTAAGACTGCGCTTCAGTTCTCTAGCAGCTCAATGGTCCGTCATTCCTCCTGACGGACGGTTGGAATTACCTCTGGCCGGCGCATTACCTCCATTGCCGCGCCCGCCGCTGTTGCCTGCTTGCTGTGGCGGAGGCGGAGGCGGAGGCGGAGGCGGGCTACCTGCCCCCGGCCGCGGCGCGTTGGAGCCGCTCGGTCCCCTCGGGCCGCCAACCGCGCCTTGAGGCGGCGGTCCTCCATGTTGGCCGCCGCCGTTCGGCTGACCATGCCAGCCCCCGTTATCCCCGCGGTTGCCGTTGTTTCCATCGTTGCCATTATGTGGTCGTCCCCGATCCGGGTAACCCGGGTAGCCCCGATAACCCGGCCCCGGCCCGTAATAGCGGCCCGGTCCGTCGTAGTAACCCGGACCCGAATAGTTGCCATAGCCCATGTACACGTTGGTTTGTGGCACAACCGGCACGCCGGTGGCATAGCCGTCGTAACCGTCATAGCCGCTGTAACCGCCGCCATAGCCGTTGCCGACCATCGGCGTGCC
The DNA here is from genome assembly GCF_035656215.1 of Paraburkholderia sp. Classification (GTDB taxonomy): domain Bacteria; phylum Pseudomonadota; class Gammaproteobacteria; order Burkholderiales; family Burkholderiaceae; genus Paraburkholderia. Next base: position 2,417 of record NZ_DASRSY010000415.1, on the reverse strand, counting down.
GTCCGGATAGACTGCGCAGCCGCCTAGCAATGCGGCAGCGACCGTGAGGCCGACAAGTGGAGCAATACGTTTCATTTGGAGGACCAGTGCGAAGATTTCATGTCTGTAAGACATCTATTATCGCTAACCGTCGCGCCAGTTTTGTATGCGTTTGTAAGGATTTCTCTTTCGCGCCGCGACGCATGTCAACGGTTTGCGTGGCAAAGCAGCCAATGGACTGTTCCATCCAGCGCAACGCTGTATCTCGTGCCGGTGGGTTTTTCCCGATTGCGAATTCCTATAGCATTTCGACTGGGCATAGTGCGTCACGAGCTCACGAGCCCCTAATCGGAAGAACGACATCATGAAAAAGATAATATCGGTGTACTGGCCCCTTGTCATCGTTTTGCCACTTGCTGTGGCAGGCTACCTGCACATTTGCGGCGGCGCCGCTTCGCGTTCCTCGCAAGCTCCGCTCGCTGCCGATCAACTGACCGCGGAACTGGCGCGTGCCGTCTCGTATGGCATGGTCGACAGCGCAACGACGTTGCCGGCCAAGCCCATGCGAGCCGTGACGGCGATGCCCTTGGCCGAAGCGTCTTAAGCCCGGCAGGAGTGGATTGTGCACCGTGATTTCAGCGGTTCCGTCATTGCAGCGTGGCCTGACGTTGCGGCGGTGTCCGTGGGCAGGCTGCCTGCTTGGCGATGTGGTGTAACGCAGCGTCCGTAACCGAATCCGGTCGCCGGCTGAGACGCTCAGCCTCGGGCGAGATTTTGTTCAGCTTTGTATAATCGCGGCACCTTTTCTTAACTGCCGATCCGCGCGCTTGACGCCCAAAAGCCTCTGATGAAAACCGTGTCCATCTGCTTTGTCTGCCTGGGGAACATCTGCCGTTCACCGACCGCGGAAGGCGTGATGCGCCATCTGGTTGGGGAGGCGAAGCTTGCGGAGCGCATTCTGATCGATTCCGCCGGCACGGGCGACTGGCACATCGGCCAGCCGCCTGACGACCGCGCGCAACATGCGGCCGGCCGGCGAGGTTACGAGCTTGCTGCCTTGCGCGGACGCCAGATCGCGTCGGCGGATTTCGAGCGCTTCGATCTGCTGATCGCGATGGACGACAAAAACGTCGCTGCACTGCGTCAGGTTTGTCCGGCGGCGCAGCGCGACAAAATTCGCCTGCTGATGGAGTTTGTGCCTGAAGCAGACGGTCGCTGGGGCGGCGCTCGTGAAGTCGTCGATCCCTATTTCGGCGGCAACGAAGGTTTCGAGCAGGTGCTGGACCAATGCGAAGCGGCTTGCCGCGGGCTGATCGCGGCGTTGCGTCCCCAATTGATTGCGTAAGCCCAGCGGGTCATTGGCGAACTTCCGCCGCCTTATCTAGCAATTAAGCAAATGACCCAAATTGCGGTAGGGATACTTGACTAATTCACTCATGTATTTATACTTGACCAAACTTGTCGAGAATTACGGTTCCCACACCATATGAGACTCACCACGAAAGGCCGTTTCGCCGTCACGGCGATGATTGACCTGGCACTGCGCCAGGAGCAGGGCCCGGTGACGCTTGCGGGTATCAGCCAGCGCCAACATATCTCCCTGTCGTATCTCGAGCAGCTGTTTGGCAAGCTGCGTCGTCACGAAATCGTCGAGTCCGTGCGCGGACCGGGCGGCGGCTACAATCTGGCCCGCCGCGCTGAAGACGTGACCGTCGCCGACATCATCATCGCTGTCGACGAGCCGCTCGACGCCACCCAATGCGGCGGCAAGGGCTCGTGCGAAGGCACCAAACAGCACGACGGCCACTGCATGACGCACGAATTGTGGTCAACGCTGAACCAGAAAATGGTCGAGTACCTGGATTCAGTTTCCCTGAAAGACCTGGTCGACCAGCAGCGTTCGCGCGAAGGTGCGCCAGCGGTGTTGCGCGACCGGCGCAATGAGGCGCCGGCGGTCGAACCCGCCCGCGTCGTGCCGAAAGGGCCTAATTCTGTTTTCAACATGGCCGGTTCCTAGGCGCGGCAATCTGAACACACCGCAGCCTGATAAAGAACCCAGAAGCCAGAGCAATGACGTCCCCCGGAGCAATTGATGAACAACGACACTCTCCACCTGCCCATTTACATGGACTACAGCGCGACGACGCCGATCGATCCGCGCGTGGTGGACAAGATGATTCCGTATCTGCGTGAGCAGTTCGGCAACCCCGCATCGCGCAGCCACTCGTATGGCTGGGACGCGGAACGTGCGGTCGAAGAAGCGCGCGAGAATGTCGCTGCGCTGGTGAATGCCGATCCGCGCGAAATCATCTGGACCTCGGGCGCAACGGAGTCGGACAACCTCGCGATCAAGGGTGCCGCGCACTTCTACAAAAGCAAGGGCAAGCACGTCATCACGGTAAAGACTGAGCACAAGGCTGTGCTCGACACCTGCCGCG
>NZ_DASRSY010000414.1:0-1960 GCF_035656215.1 Paraburkholderia sp. | reverse complement strand
GTGTTATCGATCGAGTGCGGATCAAACCCGGCGATCAGCGCCGCTGCGTCTTCCACACTGAGCGGATCAACCAGACTCCACAGCGGATTGATTGCCTGGTACGCGTACGGATCATCGTTCACTTTACCTCCCGGAGCCCTCCCGGTAGCGTTGACGAGGTTGCCGTAACAGGCAGACTTGCGCGTACCGGACATAGCCGGATTCTAGCGGAGTGTGGCGAACGCGCGACGGTTCTCATGTGGCAAGAGAGATCGCTAGGTAGCCGTAGAACCTGGCCCAATGATGGGCTAATTGATGGGCTGAGAAAAACAAAAACCCGCAAGTCGTTGAATTTGCGGGTTCTTATCTTACAAATTGGTGGAGGCGGCGGGAATCGAACCCGCGTCCAGAAGCACTCTACGACTAGTTCTACATACTTAGTTCTGTCATTTGATTTAACCACCACGACGCGGACGAACACGCTGCGTGACGGCGATTCACTAAGTTTTCGACCTTGGCGTCGTGACGCCGCCAAGACTTAACTGACGTATATGACCTCTGTCGGTATTGCTACCGGTCTTGCGACTCTAGCCCGTCAGTGAACTAGGCAGAGGACGGCGGCCCTTAGGCTGCCAGTGCGAACGTTTCGTCGTTTGCAGTTACGTTTTTCCCATTGATTAACGAGGTGACGGGTCCTCGGTATGCCCTAGCCGCTTCGCAACCCCTGTCGAAACCAGGTCGCCCCCGCGGTTCGTTGCCCAAAATGTCTGGCCAGACTCAGATTTTACAATAGTTTGACGGCCACGTCCTGGCTGATTGCCTTGCCGTCTCGCCGCACTGCTGCACGGTCGCGGTGAAGCGGCAAGACGCCGTATCGCCTTGCGTGCGCCGTGTCTGCCGTGTTCGCTGTATGTGTTCAGCCGATATCGCGCAGCAGCTTCTGCAATTCAGCGGGCGACTGCACGACATGCTGAGCGTGCCATTGCGCCGGTGGAATGTCGTTGCCGCAGTAGCCGTAGGCTGCCGCGATGGTCTTCATGCCGGCCGCGAAACCCGCCTGCACGTCGCGCAGATCGTCGCCGACGTAGACGATATGCTCCGGCACCACATCCAGCTCGCGCGCGGCATGCAACAAGGGAGCGGGGTGCGGCTTTGAATGTGGGGTCGTGTCGCCGCTCACCACGCAGCCCGCGCGCTCCTCGAGGCCGAGTTGTGCGATCAGCGGCTCGGTGAGCCTTGCCACCTTGTTCGTCACGATGCCCCAGCGCACGCCCCGTGCGTCGAGATCGTCGAGCAATTCGGCGATGCCAGGAAACAGCGTGGTCTCGATGCACAAGTCTGCTTCGTAGTTGGCGAGAAACTCCTCGCGCATCGACGCGAACTCGTGGTGATCGGGACCGATGCCGAAGGCCCCGCCGATCAGCCCACGCGCGCCCGCGGACGCGAGCGGCCGCAGGTCTTCGAGCGGCACCATATCAAGGCTGCGATCATGACGCATTTTGTTGACGGCTGCCGCCAGGTCGGGCGCGGTGTCAGCCAGCGTGCCGTCGAGGTCGAACAGGACAGCCTGGCAAAGACCGAGTGCGTTGTCATTGTCTTCGCGCTGCGGCAGGGGCGTGGGATCGCTCATTGATTGGGTCCGGGCAGGTCGGGGCGGATCAGACGTCGCGGCGGCAGGCGAGCATGTAGTTCACGCTCGTGTCGGCGGACAGCGCGAAATGCTTGCTGAGCGGGTTATAAACGATACCTTTGATGTCGACCGTGCGCAGCCCGGCGACGCGCACGAAGCCCGCCAATTCCGATGGACGGATGAAGCGCGCGTAGTCGTGCGTACCTTTGGGCAGCATCCGCGCGATATATTCCGCGCCGATCACCGCGAACAGATACGACTTCACGTTGCGGTTCAACGTGGAGAAGAACACCCAGCCACCCGGTTTCACCAGTGTCTTGCAGGCCTCGACAATGGCGGCAGGTTCGGGTA
>NZ_DASRSY010000413.1:0-8619 GCF_035656215.1 Paraburkholderia sp. | reverse complement strand
CTGACTGAGCACGTAGCTGAAGGTCAATGCCCACAGGCCGTAATCGATCGACGATGCTGGGGCAACCGTGCGTGGTTCGTGGAGTTGCTGCTGTACGCCGTCAGACATCTGCGGTGCGCCTTTGATGGTCGAAGCCGCCATGATAGGCGAATCGTGCAATGGGCGGCCGGGTCAGTTTTTTCAACACTGGCGCGCTTGCTGGAGTATTGTTTAAGCGCGCCGGGAGCTTCACAACGTCACTCTTCTACAAGACAGGGAGCTCCATGCGGGCGTCGCGATGCTCGCAAGCGCGTATTTTTTTGCATGCAACGATGCGAAATCAACTTTTCGAGGAATGGAGAAAACGTGAAAACAGTCAATCTATTGAAGGCACTCGGTATCGCATTGTGTGTGGCGACTGCGTCCAGTGCCTATGCCCAGTCGAGCGACGCAATGGCCTCGGGCACCATGGCAGCGCCGGCTACGAATACGAAGGCGATGAAGAGCACGGACCGCAAGTTGGGGCTGACCGTACGCAAGGCTTTGGCGAAAACACAGGGTTTTGATGTGTCGAACGTGTTCGTCCGGGCCCGCGGCGGCGCGGTGACCTTGACTGGATCGGTGCCCGATGGTGCGCAGATTCCGCAAGCGGAGGAAGTGGCGAAGGGTGTTGCCGGCGTAACGTCGGTGAACAACAAGCTGACGCTCGGCACGCAAGGCGGTGGGGGTTAATCGCGCCGGCGATTGATGGAACAACGCAGTTTGCGATGGGTAGCGCCGCGAGAGCCAATCTGCGGCGGTACCTATCGCCCTCATGTTGTCCTGGTATTTGAAACGCTCACCCAGGCGCGTCTGCCCGCAATCAACGTATTACATCCCCATTTCGTAACCAACCGATAGCACGCACGGCGCCGCGATCAACCTGCCCAGTGTCCCGGCACCCACGCCCAATGATTGCCTTCCCAGCGATAGTGGCCCTTCACCCAGTGATAGCCCGGCGCCGGCGCGACCGGCACCACCTCGACGAGCGGCGCAGGCTGGGGCGGCCGTGCCGGTTCAACGACGCATGCTGACAATACTGCGGCACACAGACCTGCAAGCGATACGGCACAGATAGTCGATCTGATTTTCATTTGTTCTCCCTGGTGATAATTCGGTTATGCATGCACGAAGCCTGTCACCGGGCGCATTCCCGCGGTCTGGCCAAACAGCGTGCTGGCCGTGCGTTGCGGATCGAGTCCGAGGCTTTCGCTCGCGACACCGGCAATCAAGGCGTCCAGCGACATGGTCGGTTTGAGGTCACGCGCTTCGTAAAGGTCGCCCGGTTTCAGGCCGGGCCAGTCGGCGAGCACGCGTCCGCCCGCCACCGAACCGCCCAGCACCATCGCCACCGAGCCGGTGCCATGGTCGGTGCCTCCCGTGCCATTGGCAGCGGCGGTTCTGCCGAACTCGGTGGCCACCACCACGGTCGTCTTGTTCCACAACGGGCCCATGCCGTCACGCAACGCCGCCAGCATTGCGTCGAGCGCTTTCAACTGATTGGCGAGACGCGCGTTCTGCGCGGTATGCGTGTCCCAGCCGCCGGTTTCAATCATCGCGATGCGCGGACCGTCGTCGCGTGACAGAAAGCCGGCGGCGAGCTTGCCGAGGCTCGCCGGGTCCTGACGCGCACCGGCGTCGCCCGCAAGCCCACGCGCGGTCATTGCCGACTCCCAAAGCGGCCGCAATTGCGCATCCTGGTCGTACAGTTGCGCGACCCGCATCAGCAGATCGTCAGGAGCCTGCGGCAATCCCGAGGGCGCATACGACGTCACCGCGGCGTTGCCGCGCAGCGCCATCGGCACAGTTGGCGCGAAGGCGATCGCGTTCTCGCGCGTGGTGGGCATCGAGGCGACGAGCCGGTTCAACCAGCCGTCCTTCATCTGATACGGCGACGTGCCGCCGGTCTCCAGCACGTTCTGCCCGTCGAAGTGCGAGCGGTCACGATATGGCGATGCCACCGCATGAACGAACAGCGCCTGATGGTCCGCATACATTGCGGCGGTCTGCATGAGCGATGGATGCAGCGCGAAGGTTCCGTCGAGCCGGGTCGCTTTGGATGTGTCGATTGCAAGCGCACCGCGCAGTGTCGCGTAGGCGGGCTCGGCATACGGTACGACGATGTTCAGGCCGTCGGCCGCGCCGCGCTGGATCACGAACACGAAACGGCGATCGGTGGCGACGCTGGCAAAAGCGATCTGCGGAGACACGAGAATCGCGCCCGCGCCCGCAGCGGCGATACTCAGAAATTTGCGGCGTGAAAACATGGCGTTCATCTCCGTTGAAAATCCGGCGAGACCAGCAGCAGCGCAATCGCCGTCGACGCGCTTTCTGCACGCGACACAGCCGCAGCCGTCGGCGCACTGAGCGAACCGGCGAGCAAAGTCTGGCCGAGCGCGCGCGCATCGAGCCGGTCGCCGACGCGCGACGCGAAGCGCTGCGCCACTTCGACCCGGCGCACGAGCGCATCGGGCGCCGCCCAACTCGCTGCGATGTCGTCGTAGCCCGCGGGCGAGCCCGGGCGCCATACCGGCTGACCGAGTTGCGTCAGAATGGGCGCGGTCTGCATGTTGCTGAGGTCCTGCCAGCCGAGCCCGCGCATCGAAGAAATGGTCCATTCCCACGGCGTCTTGAACTTCACGGCAACCGGCGACCACGCTTGCGGCATATCGAGCAACGTCCGGTACACGGTCGGCAGATCGCCGCCGCTGCGCGCGAACGCGTTCGCGAGCCGCTCGCTCACGTCCAGCGGCGGATTGTCCGCGACGAAGTGACGGGCGAGCTTGCCGCCGATGTGCTGTGCCGTCGCTGGCGCGCTGGCGAGGTCGTGCAGGACCGCCAGCGCCTGCTCTTCTCCTGGCTGGTCATAGCGGCGGCCCATGATAGTTCTCGAGCCCGGCTCGTGCAGCGCGGTGCGAAACACGAAGGTGCCCGGCGCGGCGTTCGGCGGTATACCCTGCCGAAGCGGGTTGCCCGGATTGTTCGGATTGCCAGGGTTGGCGACCAGACTCCAGCCGGTCAGCGCGCGGGCGAATTCGGTGACGTCGTCCTGGTTATAGCCGCTGCGCACGCCAAGCGTGTGCAGCTCCATGATTTCGCGCGCCAGATTTTCATTCAGACCACGCTTGACGTCAGGATTGCGCTGCGCGGCGCGCATGGCCGCCATGCTGTCCGGTCCGACCGAGCGCGTCTGATCGAGAAACAACTGCATGGCCGGATGACGTTCCACTGCAACCAGCATGTCTTCGAAACGGCCGAGCACGTGCGGGCGGATCGCTTCCGCTTCGAACGAACCGGCCAGTGCCGCGACGCCGGGTTTTTCCGTGGATACCGCGAAGTGATTCGCCCAGAAATGAACCAGCCGTTCGATGAAGGGTGTCTGCGTAGTCAATGCACTGGCGACCCGCGCGTTCACCGAAGAACGGTACATGTCGAGGACTTCACCGCGCAGCGCTTTTCGTTCGGCTTGCTTAGCAGTCTGGGCGGTGGTTCCTGTTGTGCTTTGCCCGATGGCTTGCGCATTGGTTTGTGCATTGGCTTGCACATTCGCCTGATTGGCGCTCGCGCCTTCGCTGGCGTTCTGCTGATTCTGCCGGTTTAGCTGATTCAGTTGCATGCGCTGCTGTGCCAGCTCCGTGGACAGCACCACCGAATCAGGCTGACTTGCCCATGCGGCAGGCCGCGGCTGATACTGCTCGAACTGCGCGAGCAGCCATCCCTTCGGGTCGGCAGGCGGCGTGTCGTCGGCACGGGCACCCAGGCCGAAGCGATTCAATGCAATCGCCGCGGCATTCATGTTCGGTGAGGTAGCCATACCGTCCTCTTCGGCGTTGGATATTTCTTTAAACGGCCGCCACGATGAAATCCGTCGCGCCCGCTCAGAATTTTTTATTCGCCAGAAGCTTCACTCGAAGCGTCACTCGCAGCCGGCTTCGGCGCCTTCTTCGCATTGCCGGCCGGCTGCGGCTCACGCCATTGGCCGCGCAGCTTCAGGCTGTCGGCGAATTCGACGCGTTCTTCGGGCGACAGCGTTGCCGCAAAATTCGCCACACTGCCTTCCACTTGCGCACGCAAGCTGCTGTCGGCCTCACGCGTGCGGGCCAACGCTGCGTCCAGCGCCGCACGATCGAACTGCGGCGCGGCGAGCAGACGCAATACGTCGTGGCGCCCTTCACGCCCCTCGCGGGCAAACTCGTTGCCCTCGCGGCGCGCATGCTTCAAGCCGTCGATAAAGGCCTTCTGACGCTCGGCCGACAGCGTTTCAGCGGCGAAGCGCAGTGCCATGCGCTGCTGCGCCAGCACGGGCGTCATCGCACCGTGCGCCGTGAACCATTGATAAGCACCACCGGCAATCGCGCCCAGCAGAAACACGTTGAGCACCAGCGAAGCCACCAGCACGATTTTCCATGACCGGCCGTTCATTCGCCGCTCCAATCGGCGGACGACCCACCGAAACTCGAAGTTAAATAAGAGGACTCATGCACTTGCGGAACCGTCCCCGTCAACACGAAGAACGACACCGCAAAAGCGCCGGCTACGCCACCGAGCAGTCCAACACCGGCCACCGCCGCGCCCGACCACCACAAGCGCCGGCGCGGCGCGGCCGGCTGCCGCACTGGTGCGCTGCCGATAATGCGCTGCTGCAACGCCGCGCCCGGCGGATCGACCTTATCGGCCGCCAGCAACGCGTCGATGCCGGCCGCGTCCGCCAGCACCGCATCGGCCTCGACACGATGCGCCGCGGCCCAGGCCTCTGCCGCTGCGCGTTCCTGTTGCGGCCAGCGGCGCGGATCGGCGCCGTAGGCTTCGACGATCTGATGGAATCTTTCGGGCGTCATGACTTGTCCTTGCTAAGGCCGCTGCCGGCCAGTTGGGCGCGCAGATTGCGGCGCGCACGTGCCAGCAGACTTTCCAGCGCATCGACCGTGATGCCCATCAGGGCGGCAGCGTCGATGTTCGACATCTCCTGGTAGTAATTGAGCACCAGCGCCTCGCGCTGCCGTGCCGGTAATGCGGCGAGCGCCTCGCGCACGCGCTCGTCCTGGGCGCGCGCTTCGAGGGTGGCGTCGGGCAATGCGGCGGGGTCGATCTCGTCGGGCATGTCGTCGTATGGGACTTCGCGGCGGCCGCGCAAGCGGTCATAGCAAAGATTGAGTGCGATGCGATGCACCCACGTATCGACCTTCGCCTCGCCTTCCCGCCAGCGCGAAGCCTGTTTCCAGATCCGCACGAAGACCTCCTGCGCCACGTCTTCCGCTTCCATGCGATCTCCCAGCATGCGCGTGGCGAGCGCGAGCAGACGCGGCAACTTGCGCGCGACGAGCGAGCGGACGGCGGCCGGGTCTTGCCGGGCAACCGCCGCCAGCAGTTCCGCATCGGGATCGCGTTCGCTCAAGGCATGCGGCTCCACATCATGTTGCTTTCTCCCACAAGAGTTGAAGCCATAGACAACCCCGTTTCTTCTTGAACGCAGCAGCCGGATAAATCCGTCGCTTTGATTGGCATGAACGAGAAATGCGCCGATGCGTGCTGGTCGTAGCCAACCAAACGGCCTTCACACTGCAGGCAAACGAAAGCATAACGACAGCAAACGTTACTCAAATGAATGGCGACCGATAGGCAGCGTAATGTTCGCGCCCTCAAATCTTAATCAGCGGGTGTTTCAATGCGCGCAGTTTCTTGCGGTAAGACCACTAGCTGTATTTCTAACAATATCCCCAGCGAACATCCACACGTGCATCACTGGAAACGCTGAACGGCGAAGTCGAATCTGGAGCCAGTCACATGTTCCGTAGAACCCTCTTACCCATCCCGTTTGCTGCGATGCTTGCGCTCGCAGCTTGCGGAAACAATAGTGTCAGCTCGACGGCGTCAGCGCCGGCGACTGCATCGACACCGGTAGCAACAGTGTCGGCGCAGGACGCGGTCACGACGACCACGCCGATCAAACACGTGGTGGTGATCTTCGGCGAGAACGTCTCGTTCGACCACTACTTCGCGACCTACCCGCAAGCCAGCAACCCGGTTGGCGAGCCGCAATTCACGGCAGCCGCAGGCACGCCGGCGGTTAACAACCTCAGCAGCAACAACCTGATCACCGCGAACCCGAACGCGCTCGCGACCTCGCCGAAGCTTCAGGGTCCTGATCGCCAGCAGGGGCCGGTCACATAGCCTTTGTGCAGCGTCGCGCGAGCCGGTGAGGTATCCTTGCCGGTTCCGCGACCTCTATCCGTACCCTGCCCGATGTCCGATTTCCCTTTCGACGCCGTACTCTTCGACTGCGACGGCGTGCTCGTCGACTCCGAACCCATTACCAACCGCGTGCTAACCGAGATGCTCGGCGAGTTGGGCTGGCAATTGACCGTTGAAGAAGCAATGCGTATTTTTGTCGGCAAGGCCGTCAAGGATGAAGCCGCACTCATCGAAGCACGCACCGGTTTCGCGATTACGACGGATTGGCTCATGCAGTTTCGCGCGCGCCGTAATGAAGCGCTCGATCGCGAGTTGATGGCGATTGACGGCGCAGCGTCAGCAGTGCGCGCGCTGTACGCGACACTCGACGCACGCATCGCTGTCGCGTCGGGCGCCGATCGCATCAAAGTGGAATTGCAACTGGCGAAGGCGGGTATTCTCGACTGCTTCGAAGGGCGCATCTTCAGCGGCCACGAAACACCGCGCAACAAGCCCTATCCCGATGTCTATCTCGCCGCCGCCGCGGGGGTGGGCGTGGAACCGCAACGCTGCGCTGTGGTGGACGATACCGTCACGGGCGTGACGGCAGGCGTAGCCGCCGGCGCCACGGTGTTTGGTTATTGTCCGAAAGAACTGAGCCACAGCAGCGCCACTGCCTTGCATGGCGCGGGCGCGGTTCACGTCTTCCGGGACATGGCCGAATTGCCCGCGTTGCTCGCCGGATGGCGTGGCGTGTAAGGCTGAAGCGCACGCGCCGTTACTCGACGACGTTACTCGAACGCAGGATCGATCGGTACGCGATATCCCACCGCGAGGCGGTTAGTCTCGTTCGCCATGCCGACCACCGCCAGCAGCTCGCCGAACATTTCGTCGGTCATACCGGCGCGGCGGGCCGCAGCCGTATGGCTCGCGACGCAGTAACCGCAGTTGTTCGTCACGCTCACTGCGACGTAAAGCAATTCCTTGATCAGCGGATCGAGCGCACCCGGCGCCATCACGTCCTTCAGACGCGAGTGGCGCGGGCTTGCCTATTGTGCCCAGAATTTCGGTAGACCAAGGGCATGCTCGCAACGAGCGTAACTGTTGGCAGCACACCGACATCCTGGCGTCGGCAAGTCGGTCCATCTCAACCACCTTGCGCCCGCCAGATCAGCGGATGTGGACGGCATGCCGCTTTGCGGCGGATGGCATGGTGTGTGCAATGGGACCAATGAGCGCGGCGATACCCGGGCTCACTGTCAATCCAACTTTGCCGGAGATCCGCCATGAAAGCGCTAGTCCTCAAAGATCTGCCCCGCGTCGATGAACTCGACCCGTCCGCGTCGCGGTCCGTACGCGGCGGCATCGCCTGCCTCACCCGAGAAGCACCGCCTGCTTGCCCCGGCGGGATGATGCCGCCAGTTGTCATTCGGCGCGGCTGGGAGTGTCCACCGATTCATTGGGACTATGGACCATTCCATTTGCCATACGGCAAGCCGCCTTCGCACTCCGAACCGGTGGTGGTGCCGCTTTAGGCCGCGAACACGGAAGACGTGGCACCGGAACAGCAAACCTGCTCTATTGCGTGGCGGCGCATGGGAATAGTCAACGCCGCCACGCCCGGATATCGCCACTACGCCTTATCCAGCGGACGCAGTACCTGCCCACTCGCGCTGTCTTCGACATGCCAGCCCTCGGCTCTTAAGCGGTCACGCAGACGGTCGGCCTCGTTCCAGTCTTTAGCCGCGCGGGCCTTTTCACGCTCATCGGCGAGAAGCGCGATATCCGCGGGAACCTGTACCGCGTCCTCCTTCCATTCGACGAGCCGTAACCCGAGCACCGCATCGAAACAATCGACCGTTGCTCGCCGCGTCGCTGCCGGCAGATCGCTTCTGACCACTTCCCACAACACAGCGAGCGCACGTGGCAGATTCAGATCCTGATCGACCTCAGCCTTGAAACGGGCGACAAAATTCACATCGGGCGCACCGCCGTCTGGCCACTGCACATAGGCTCTACGCACACGGTCCAACGCGGATTGCGCAGCGTCCAGCGCGCCCGTGTTGAAACGCAAACTGCTCCGGTAATGCGCGCTCAGGCATAAGTAGCGATACGCCAGCGGATCAATGCCGCGCTCGATCAACGTCTGCAAGCGCACGAAGTCGCCGCCCGACTTCGACATCTTGCCCGCATCCAGCGTGAGGAAATGTCCGTGCATCCAGAAATTCGCAAGGCGGGTTCCGTGACGTGCCTGGGTCTGCGCAATTTCATTGCTGTGATGTACGGCGATGTGATCCTCTCCACCGCAATGAATGTCGAACCATGGGCTTAGATATTTAGCGGACATCGCCGAGCATTCGATATGCCAACCGGGAAAGCCTCGTCCCCATGGGCTATCCCACTCCATTTGCCGCGTGGTGTCCGGCGGAC
>NZ_DASRSY010000412.1:0-8581 GCF_035656215.1 Paraburkholderia sp. | reverse complement strand
GCGGCAACGGCAGCGGCAAAACCACACTCGCGAAGGTGCTCACCGGCCTGTACGAACCGGAAGACGGCACGATCGAACTGGACGGCAAGCCGATCGGCTTCGCCGAACGCGCCGCGTACCGGCAGCGCTTCACCGCCGTATTCAACGACTTCCATCTGTTCGACGCGTTGCTGGGTATCGTCGACCCGAACGCCGCATCGCGTGCGCAAGCCGACGCGCGCGCGAATGCACTGGTTGCGAAGCTGGCGCTCGACCACAAGGTCCAGGTAGTGAACGGCGCGTTCTCGACGCGCGCGCTCTCCACCGGGCAGCGCAAACGTCTGGCACTGGTCGTCGCGTATCTGGAAGACCGGCCGTTCTATCTGTTCGACGAATGGGCCGCGGATCAGGACCCGCAGTTCAAGGCGGTGTTCTATGAGCAACTGCTGCCGGAATTGCGCTCGCGAGGCAAGACGGTGCTCGTCATCAGCCACGACGATCGCTACTTCCATCTGGCGGATCGCGTGTTGAAGCTGGATAACGGCAGTATCGTCAGCGAAACCTATGGCGCGGCGCAGGCTGTGAAGAATGCTGCCGTTGCTAACGGCACAGTGGGATAAGCTGAGTGAGTTGAAGTCGGGGCCGGGCGTGTTTTACTGCATGCCCGGCGCAGTTGGTCAAACACCCCGCGAGCGGCAAGACAGATGAAGCCCATCGAGTCGCGCCCATGCGTTTATATCCGCCGTCGTATCCGCCTACTTCCCGGTGGCAGGCGCCGGCAGTGAAAGAAGCTTCTCAGTCATCGTATCGGCCATCCGCAGCGCGGACATCGGACCACCAAAACCCCATATATTCCGTTCGACGAGACCCACACGCCCCGCACTGCGTGCCGGCACAAAGCGCCAGATCGGCGAATCGAGTTTGGTCGCAAGCGGCACACCGGGTTCGGTCGCGCTGACGAACAACACTGTGAGGTTCGACTTCTTCAACAGATCTTCCGACGTCACATAGGACGTGCCTTCCCGCGTCGGTTCGGCGGGCCACAACTCAAGACCAAGCGCGTGTGCGACGCCGGCTGCCGTGCTGTTGCCGGTAAATGCCCAGTAACGGTCGGGCAATCCCAACTCCTGTAACCACGCTACCTGTTCGCCTCGGCGGCCGGCTTGCGCGAGGCGTTGTGCGTCGCGTGCAAAACCCGCGTCGACCTTGGCTTCGACTGCGCGCGCCGCTTCCTCGCGGCCCGTCAGGCAGCCGATGGTGCGGAGGATTTTGCGGCCCCAATCGAGTTGCGTGACACGGGCGCCATCGTCGGAGAAGTTCGGGCCGTATTTGAATAGCACGGTGGGCGCGATTCGTTCGAGCGCCGCAAAGATCGGCGCGTGGCGCAGACCGACACCGAGGATCAGATCCGGTTTGGCTGCCGCGATCGCTTCGAGACTCGGTTCCTGACGCGTGCCGATGTCCGCTACCGAGGCTAGGCGCACATCGTCGTAACCGATCCATACCGGGTAGTACTCGGGATCGGCCATGCCGACCGGGGTGATGCCAAGCGCGGCAAGGTCTTCGGCGAACATGAATTCGAGCACGACGATGCGTTTCGGTCGTGCGGGCAACGAGGGACTTGCCTGGGAGACGGCCGGATTGTCGGCGAGCGATGCGCAGATTTGCTGGGCTTGCGTGCTGGTACGGAGGGCCAGGGCAGCGCTGGTAGCGCTGCTTTCGCTGCTTTCGCGCACGGAGCTGGCTCCACTGCCCTGCGCGAACGCATGGGAATGAGTGAGCAGCACGACCGCCATCGCCGTGGCCGCACACACTCGCTTGATCTGTTGCGCTTTCCTCGCGCGATTCGTCAATGCGACGCTCCCTGTAAAGCGATCTGCGCGTCGTTCATCGTCAACAGCAAGGGGCAGCGTCCACACAGTTGCTTCTCTCCAGGAATGTCATAACGTACGCGGCACGCGCGTCGTGCGCTAATTCCGTTACGGCGATGACGACCGGCTGGCCGGGTTCGTCTTCGGCTAACGTCGGTTCGTCGCTCGCATCAGGCGTGCCGAGCCACACACGCGCCAGAAGTGCGCGATCGAGTCCGGCGCATATTCCGCGAAGCAATTGCGGGTGGAAATCGTCGTTCGATGTGATGGAGAACGAATACCCCTGCTGCCGCCTCACCGTTTGCCCCGCTTCTCGCGCCGAGCCTCCACGATCAGCAACGCGAGCAGATAAGGCGCGCCAATCAGCGCCGTCAACACGCCCGCGGGAATTTCGCGCGGCGCCAGCAGCGTGCGCGCTGCGATATCGGCGACCACCAACACCAGCGCACCGCACGCGGCGGCGAGCCACAGACGCGTGCGATGCGCACGCGCCCCCAGCATCGATGCAAGATGCGGCGCCATCAAACCGATAAAGCCGACCGGCCCAACCGCGGCGACCGCGGCGCACGCAGCCAGCGTCGCCACTATCAGCACCAAAGGACGCAGCACGCCAATCGGCAAACCGAGCGCGGCCGCCTGGTCGTCGCCTAATGCGAGCAGATCGAGCGGCCGCGCGAGTAGCGCAAACACAGGAACCGCCAGCACGCACCACGGCAGCAGCGTCGTCACTTCGCCCCAACTGCGCCCATACGTACCGCCGACCAGCCACACGACGAAACGCGCGGGTTGCACGCTTTGCTGCGTGATGAGCCATTGGGACAGTGTGGTCCATAGCGTGCCGATCACGATGCCCGTCAGCGCGACTGCCAGCGGCGCATAGCGATGCCGTCGATTGAGCAATAGCGTGAGTGCCAGCGTTATGCCGCCGCCCACGAGCGAGGCCACGGCCAGCGTCGAATGTCCTGCGAGCGGCCACGCGACGAGCGCCGCGAGCGTAGCAAGGCCCGCGCCTTGCGTCACGCCGAGCACTTCCGGCCCGGCAAGCGGATTGCGCACGATGCTCTGCATCAGCACCCCGCTTGCGGCCAGCAACGCACCTGCCAGCAATGCACAGATGAGACGCGGCAGGCGCAAGTCGAGCAGCATGCGCGCGAGTTCGTCACGCTGATCCAGGGCGGCTAACCAGCGATGCAAGCCGATCGTGGTCGGGCCGAACGATGCGCCCGCGCAGACGATCAGGATGCCGAACGTCAGTAAGAGTGCAGCCGTCAGCGGCCACGGCCAAGTATCGAGTATCCGCACAAAGCGCGTCCCGGCGCGCACGGCGGGACGGTCCTGTCCGGCATGCAACGCGCCCGCCCACGCCGCGCCGCTGCGAATCATCGCCAGCATCAATGGCGTGCCGACGAAAGCGATCGCCACACCGGTCGAGAGCGTCGCGTCGAGATCGAGCGCCTGCACCGCGCTATCGGTGAACAGCACGAGCGCGCCGCCCACCAGGGCGGACAAGGGCACGAGCACGGCCAGACGCGAGGCCTTCGCACTGCGTGCCTGCCGCAACAGATTCGGCGCGATCAAACCGACATATGACAGCGGTCCCGCCACGCTCACCGCAACGCTCGCAAAACCGACTGCCACTACCATCGCCGCGAGCCGCGTCGTGTCGACACGCACGCCGGCCGCAGCGGCGGCATCGTCGCCGAGTGCGAGCGGGTCGAGCGGGCGGATCACGAAGGGCAACGCGATGAGCGGCAGCAGGAGCCACGCGGCAGCAATCTTCAGACCGGCCGCGCCCGGCTGATAAAGACTGCCGCTCGCCCACAACGACACGCCGACGATGCTTTGCTCGAAAAACGCGAGAATCAGCGTGGTGAGCGCGGAGAACAGCAGCATGCAGACGCTGCCGGCAAGCACGAGCCGCAATGGCGTCGCGCGCCAGCCGCCCGCTGCGGCTGCCACGCACGCGGCGGCGGCTAGGCCGCAAACGAATAGCAGCGGCACCGATGCCACGCCCGCCAGCGACGGCACCAGCATCGCAGCGACCAGGCCGAGTTGAGCACCACCGGTGATGCCGAGCAGATCGGGCGAAGCGAGCGGATTGCGAGTCAGTGACTGGAATAACGTGCCAGCGACAGCCAGACAGCCACCTGCGACCAATGCCGCCAGGATGCGCGGCGCGCTCAGGTCGAACAACAGAATGCCGGCGAGTTGCCCGGCATCACTGCCTGCGGGTGCGGCAAGCCACGTGCGAAAGCCGGGCGCAAGGCGCAATGCGGCCACCACGACGATCAACGCGACGAGCGCGCCCCCGATCATCCCTGCGCGGCTTTTCACCGGCGCGCGCCAGCCATCGATGGCAGACTCGTGACGGCGCAGGCGTTTGCGCGCTGCAAGCGTCGTCATGCGGCGAGGTCCTTGCTCGTGGACACGGCGTCGCTCGATGCCTCGTTGTTGAATCCAACGCCGGCGATATCCATGGCGTCGCCCTCGTAGGCCGGCACGCACATCGGTGCGCCCGTCTGCGGATGCGCGATCTTGAGCATCGGCACACTGAAGGTGTCGCTCAGATGACGCGGGTCGAGCATCGCGTCGGGCGATCCATGCGCGATGACGCGGCCCGCGCGCATCAACACGATCTCGTCGCTGTAGGCTGCGGCCTGATTCAGGTCGTGCAGCACCCAGACGATCGTCAGGCCGCGTTCGCGGTTCAGGCGCCGCAATTCACGCAGGATGTCCAACTGATGATGAATGTCGAGGTACGTGGTCGGCTCGTCGAGCAACACGATCGGCGCCTGCTGCGCGAGCGCCATCGCGATCCATGCTCGCTGGCGTTCGCCGCCGGAAAGCGCGGCGACGTCGCGCGCGGCGTCCTCAGCGAGTCCACTGGTGACGAGCGCTTCGTCAATGGCCGCATGGTCCGCGCGCGAAAGTCCGCGCAGCCAACCGCCGTAAGCGTAGCGGCCATACGCGACCAACTCGCGTACGGTGAGGCCCGATGGAATCTGGTTGAATTGCGCGAGCATCGTCAGCGTGCGCGCCAATGCGCGTCGCCGGTACGAAGCCAGTGGCTTGCCGTCGACTTCAACGCTGCCGGAGAGCGCCGGCTGCAAGCCGGCGAGCGTGCGCAGCAACGTGCTTTTTCCGCAGCCGTTCGGTCCGCACAAAGCGGTGACGCGACCGGCCGCGATCGTCAGGTTCAGACCGTGGAGCACGACATGATCGCGGTAGCCGACCGTGAGCGTTTGCGCCGCGAGTGCCGCGCCCTGCGTTTTCGTCATTGCGCGGCCGTCCGCTCGTGACCTTCGCTTCTATTTGCGTCCGTGACTTTAGCTTCGACTTTATCCGCGCCGGTGCCTTTGCTGTGGCCTTCGCTATAGCTCTGCGCCATCGCCACGACCACTTTGCGCGGCCCTTCGAAAGGATCACGCGCGTGGGCCGTCAACATGTTGTCGAGCATCAGCACGTCGCCCGTGAGCCATGGAAACACAACACGCTGCTGATCGAGCACGCCGCGGATCTCCGCGAGCGCGTCTGCTTCGAGCGGCTCGCCGTCGCCGTAATAGACGTTGCGCGGCACGTTTTCAAGGCCGACCGAATCGATCAATGCTTCCTGCATGTCTTCATCGAGCGACGAGAGGTGGAACAGATTTGCCTGGTTGAACCAGACCATCTCGCCGGTGCGCGGATGTTGCGCTACCGCCTGACAGCGCTCGCGCGTGCGCAGCAGCAGTTCGCCATCGTCGCTGTCACGCCATTCGCAATCAATGCCGCGGGTGCGGCAAATCCGTTCGACCACGCCTGGGTCGTCCGAACCGAAGGCCTGCTCCCACGGCAGATCGAGCCCTTGCCCGAAGTTGCGGATGTACAGCAGTTCGCGCTTCGCAAAGCGTGCGACAAGTGCGGGGTCGAGTGCACGATAGATCGCGCGGCTGTCGGCGATCGGTGTCGCGCCGCCAGAACGCGCGGCGAGCGCGCAGTGGAACCAGATGCGCAGTGGCCACTCTCGCGTGTACGACTGCTCGTTATGTAAAGGAATCGAACGATGCGGCGGATATTCCGTCGACGTGTATACCGCGCCTTCCACCTGACTGCGCGGCGTCGAGGCAAATTCATAACCGATCAGCGGATGCCCGAACGAACCGGCAAAGCTTTGGAAGGCATCGATCGAAGTCACGCGAAACCCGGTGAACAGCACGCCGCCGGCCTTTTCGAGCGTATCGTCAACGATCGCATGCAGCAGCGGCGCAGCCTCTTCCAGTGATATCGCCGTGCCCGAGCGCGGCGAGACGACAGTCGGCAGACCCGGTTCGATCGATAAATCGGCGAGCGTGGGCAACGGCATCGAAATCATGGTCATGCGAATTCCTCTTGCAGAAGCGACACGGCCTGGGGCTTATCCAGGCCGGCCCGATTACGCTGCGCTCGCCTTCGAGGCGGCCTCGTCCATGTGACGGCGCAAGCTGGCCGGACGCATGTCGGTCCACACCGACTCGATATGCGCGAGGCAGGCGGCCTTCGGGCCGCTCACGCCCACTTCGCGCCAGCCGGCCGGCACGGCACGGAAGGTCGGCCAGATCGAGTACTGGTCTTCGTCATTGATGACGACCGTATAGACGAGATCGTCCGCCTCGCCTGCTGCGGAAGGGGTTTGCTGTGCTTGCGTCATGATGAATGGCTCAGTCGATGAATGGTCAGGATGCCTCAGCAGACTGCTGATGGACTGCCCCGGAACAGCGGCGGCGGCATCTCGCTCGCACACCGCCTCTACTCAATTGACGTTTGATGCGCGCGCTTTTTTACCGTCGACGGGCGCGGCCGCTGCAGAACGCAGGACCGGCCACGCCGCGATTGCAGGCGTCGAGGCAGTCGGCGCAGTGCTTCTCGGCGTCGCGCACCATGAAATGCACGAGCGTTTGCGAAACATCGAGCGCGCGCGCCGTGCTTTGCAGCGTTTCCTCGCGCAAACGCACCATCTCGAACGCCGCGCGGCTGCGCGGCGGCAGTTGCTCGAGCGCGTTGTAGACATGCCGCAGCGTGTCGCGCACAAGCAGCGCCGCTTCCGGCGAAGGCTCCGGCGAAGGCACGTGCATGCCGTCGTCTTCGTCAGCGTGATAGGTGTTTTCGAGGCTCTGGCGGCGGAAAGCATCGATCGACGCATTGCGCACCATGCGGGTCACGTAGGCGACGGGTTGCCGCACGGCATCCTGATCCGGAAAATCGACCAGTTTGATAAAGACGTCGTGCACCACGTCTTCCGCGAGACTCGCGCAACCCACGAAGCCGCGCGCCAGATTGACAAGCATCGGCCGGTTGTCGATCAGTACGTCGAGCAGCGTGCCCTTTTGCCAATCGACAGAACGGGACTCGGTGCGCGCCCGCCGCGAAACCGGAGGACAAGCGACGCCGGCGCTGAGAACAGACATCGGTATCGCTGTTGAAGGCTCCCGCCGAATGAGCACCTCAGCCATAGATTCGCTCCGTATTTCTCAAGGAAGAGCGCCAATCTAACGTAAACGCGAATCATTCTCAATCAAGATTTGGAATAACCTTACATTTCCGATAGATTTGCCCGATGAATCAGGGCCCCCTCGCGGGGCGGCGGTTGAAGATAGGGATCAGAGGTCGGTGGTCGGTGACCAGCACCGTTGCCACGAAATTACCATTAGGTATCCGTATCTTTTTCTTTGCCAGTCAAAACAGGGAACAGTAGCGCAATAGTGGAAATCCCTGCCCTCGCTTCAATCCACCTCGCTCGATTCTCCTGGTCACAGCGCTTGACACTTTCAACGACGCATCATAAAGTTTGCCTGCAGATCTAGATAAGAGACTATCTGTAAGATGGTCTCTTGCGCCTTAGCGGAACACACCCGCGATTTGCACCGCGAACAGCACCGGCCTCTTACAGAAAAACTAAAGGAGACCGATTGTGCAAACGATCGCGATTAAGATTCGTGGCATCGACGATGTCATTTCATTCATCGACTCATGTTCAGGCATTCCCGGTCGAGCCGGCGTTATCTGGTGGCTTGCACTCGGTGGCCTGTTTCTGGACGCATTCTCCAATTCTGCTTTGAGCGCGGGCCTCGGGCCCATGGCGCGAGACCTCCATCTCGGCGCGCCTCAAATCGCGCTCATGACGTCGTTTGCGTCATGGGTCGCCATCGCCTTTAACCCGATTGGCGGCTGGATGGCCGACCGCTGGGGGCGCATCCGTCCGTTAGTGCTGGCCAAATTCCTCGCGGTGATCGGCGCGGTGCTGGTGGTATTCGCACCGGGTTTCGAAGTCATTCTGGCGGGCCGCTTCTTTGTCGGCATGGCGTACGGCATCGATTTCGCGATTGCGATGGCGATGCTCGCCGAGTTCACGCCGGTCAAGCTGAAGAGCCGCCTCAATGCGTGGCAGGGCATGTGGTACACCGCCGTCTGTTCCAACCTGCTGCTCGCCCTGCTCTTTCAATCGTGGCACGTGGGCGATTCGATCTGGCGTTATTCGGTGGCTGCGACGGCCTTGTTCGGCATCGCGATCCTCGTACTGCAGCTGGTGTTTCTGGTCGAGAGCCCAATCTGGCTGGCGCGCAAGGAACGTCTCGTGGAAGCCGCCACCGCGATGAGCCGTATTTATGGACGCACTTTCTCCGCCGCGCCGGTCAAAGAACGCGTGCCGGTGCTGAATCAGGCCACGCGTGGGCTCGCGAACGTCGCACTGATCTTTCGCGGCATCTATCTGCCAC
>NZ_DASRSY010000411.1:0-17223 GCF_035656215.1 Paraburkholderia sp. | reverse complement strand
AAAAACCGATGCTTCCCTCGCCAAGGCCAACAGCCGCTATAGCGCCGACGTCGCCAATTCGAATCTGGCTTACGCACAACTGCAGTCGCATGCGTCGGACCCGGACTATAGCGACGCGATGAAAACGAGCCTCGCGAACCTGAACAACAAGCTCGCGCCGCTCGGCCTCGAGGTCAACGCACCGCCCGCTATCGACGCAAGCACGGCGCAGACCAACCTGAACAGCGCCGCCGACGATGCCAACTACGCGAATGCCTGCCTGAGCGCGGCGAGCGACGCCTCGCAGCTCGCCGACGTGCAGCAGACTTTCGACGCGGTGTCCGGCAAGTTCGGCCCGACGGTCATGACCACGACGGTGGCCCAGCAGCAGAATCTGCTGACCCGCGCGCAAACGGCCGCGCAGACCAGCGGCGGTTATCTGCAAATGCTGTCCGCGAACCGTCAGGTGGATCAGGACCAGACGGACTACAACAACGCGCTGAGCGCGTCGAATACGTGGCACAAGGCCAATCCGAACTCGCAGATCGTCGACCCGCAAGTGGATACCGACGTGGGCAACGCCTACGCGAAGCTCTCTGCCGACCAGACCCAGGCGGGTCTCGCGCACGACAGCTTCGTGGCCGCCTACGGCAACTCGCTCGCATCGCAATACGACGATGCCGCGAACGGCCTGCAGAACCAGTACGACCATCGCACGATGTGTGCGGTCAACGATCCGACGCCGCTCGAAATCAAGGGCCTGAAAACCGTGGCGTCGGCGCTGCGTGCGGCAGACGGGCGCCTGTCCGATTCGGTCAACGACCAGGCGACGAAACTCGCACTGAATGCGGCGCAAAGCGATCAGACCGGCGCGAAAAGCACCTTGCAAACGGTCCAGCAGCAATACGACACATGGAACAGTCAGCACGGCGGCGCGGCCGACGGACCGTTCGTCAATGTCGCCCGGCATGGCGAGTCGGGTCACGTGCTGCTCACGTCGGTGGGCCCGTATCAGATCAATCCGTACACCCAACAGTTGTCGGATGCGCGCGCCGCGCTGGACGCGGCGAACAACAAGGTCAACCAGCTGCAACTGATGTCCGATGGCGCGCACGACCAGGTGCTCTTCGACCAGTTCAACGCGGGCCTCAGCGACAATCTGCTGAACCCGGTGACCGATTCGGACAAGGCCGATTACGCGAAGGCGCTCGACCAGTTTTACGAATCGCATCGCAGCGAATTGTCGCAATCGATGCTCGGTAACGCGAGTGCGAGCACCAACAAGGGTCAGGCTTACAACTTCGGCGCCACCAGCGCGACGGACCAGAAAAATCTGATCGGCAAGGCGCTCGGCCTGCAAACCGCGCAGCAGCCCGGCGCGGACGGCGTGCAGTACGACGGCGACGCGCTGAAAACGATCAACACCGTTTACAACGAAATTCACAAGGTGGGCGGCAACGACGCCCAGGTGAGCATCCTGCCGATCGTCTATGCGTCGAAAGACAGCGGCATGTCGACGACCGCGCTGTTCAAGGTCACGAACAAGGACGGCGGCGACGAACACTATGTCGACGACGGCGGCGCGAAGTATTCGAGTATCGACGACTACATCAATAACAATCAGTTGTCGTCTGACGGCACCGTCGATATCGCGACCGGTTACAACAACGGCGTGCTGCAGGTGAAGTCGAGCGCCGCGCATCACGACAGTTTCTGGGAAAGCACGCTGCACACGCTCGGCGCGAGCAATCTGAATCTCGGCACGCTGGTCGGCGGGATCGTGCTCGATGTGGCTGGTGGGGTGCTCGATGCGACGGGCGTCGGACTGCCATTCGGCGTCTCGCTGAATGCGATCGGCACCACCATGATTTATAGCGCGTCGGCGGCGGCCATGGCGAACTCCGTCTACGACCTCGGGAACCGGGTCGATCACGATCGCACGATCAGTCCGTTCGATGCCGGCGCGCGTGCCGACTACATCAACCTGATTCCGGTCGGCGCCGCGGGCGCCGAGAAAGTCGCCGCGAAATTCACCGGCACCGAATTGTTCGCCAAGGGCGTGACCGCACTCGGCGCGGACTCCGGCAAGGCGGCCAGCGTCATCAACACGGCCGCGAAGTTCGGCGCCAAAGCGAGCGCATTCGGTGGCGCCGTCGAGGCCGGTGGACAGCTCAGCTACGACGTCGTGACAGGCCACGGCAATATCGCGCAGGACGTCTCGTCGCTCGTGATGAACGTGGCGCTGGTCAAAGGGCATGATGTGCTGAAGGCGACCTCGACCGGCATCGTGCGCAGCCGTCTGGACTTTGCGGCGCGCACCGAAGACGGCCAGACGAATCTGACGCTCGGCGATCAGTCCGTGCGCGTGCAGCGCCTCGCCAATACCAGCACCGACGCGCTGACGCTCGATCGCAATATCGCCACGCTCGACGGCAAAACCGTGAAGGTCGGCAGCGACGGTACGCTGCAGGTCGGCAACAAGGTGCTGACTTACGACGGCATGCCGGTGCGCGTGCTCAATCGCGGCAATGCGGACGGCTATACGGGCCGCGGCAAGGAAACCGGCGCGTCGGCGGTGCTCGGCGACGACGGCACCATCTCGGTCGTCGATCCGACGAAGAGCGGTCCGCTGCGGCAGGTGAAGCTGACTTCGTACGACACGGGCGAGCGCGTCACGGTTGACGAATCCGGCGGTCTCGAGCTGTCGGACAATCTGTCGCTCAGCCGGCCCGGCGAGTTGAAAACGCCGCAGGAAGTGGCCGCGACTGTGGCGCAACTGGCTGGCCGCAATGCCAGCACGCCGTCAAGCAGCGAGCCGACCGAACCCACCGCACCGCGAACGACTACGCCGCCCGCCAGTGACACCGCCGATCCGCTTACGCGCCAGGCCACGCAGAACGCAGAGACGAGCTTGACGGAAAACACCGTCGGTACCACGCAGTCGATGAGCGAGGGACTGCGCAGCTCGGCGGAAGTCCACGAGCGCAGTCAGCAGGCCAACGAGGAAGCGCATCTGACCGACAGCGCGAATCTCCGCAGCAGCGAAACCAATGCGATCGTATGGCGGCGTGCGAACGATCCGCTCGCCGGAAACGGCGTGGACGAAGCGAGTCCGACGACGTTCCAGCAGCGCGTCGCGTGGACCGCGCTCAATGCTACCGAGGCGCCGCCGTTTGCACCTGAAACCGACACGGGGGTGCCGGGCGGCCAGCCGCTGACGCGCGCACCGCTGATTGAGCCGCGCGACTATGACGGCAGCACGCTGTACGTCGTGCGCAACGACGCCAGCAGGAGCAACAACACCTTGCTCGGCCCGGACGGGCAACCGATCGCGGAAAGCGAAACGGCACCGGCGGCGCGCTTGTCCGCGGCGTCCGCGGCATCCGCTGCGAAGCCGATCGTTCTGATGGAAGGCAGCGAGGAAGCGAAGATTGCACCGGAGCTTGCGAACGCGTGGAACGAGCCGGTCTTCGTCGCGCCGCGCAACGCGCTCGCGGCCGACGGCACGATTCGCGGCGCCAGTGGTTTTATCCGTTTCGATCCCGCGCCGCGCGCACTGGCCGACGCACAGGGGCTCACACTGCGCGAAAGCGGCCTGTACGTCGCGGGTTCGGAGGCGCTCGCCGATGCGCAGGCGCCGCGCGCGACCGATGCGCCGCAAACCTATCGCAACGGTCTGTATGTGCCGAAAGACCCGAGCCGCACGAGCGACGAAGACGTCAACACTCAGGCTGCCGGCAAGGCCCGCGATAGCCAGAAACCGACGGAGACGGAGGAGGCCGACACCGACGGCATCGAATTCGCGCATCCGGAAATGGAAGAGACTGCACCGGCGGTCGACAGCAACAAGGCCGGCCTGCTTGCGCGTCTGCAGATGCGCTTCGGTGGCGCGCCGCTGCCCAATGAAGTGAGCGCGCTCGCGCAGCAGTCGGGCACGCTGTCGCAGCAACTGCGCATGCTCAACGACGAAGGCTGGCGCGTGAAGGTCGGTCGCGAAGGTCGCGGCAGCCGGATCGACGCAAAGAAAAAACGCGTGACGCTCGACGGCGGCTTGCGTGAGCCGGGCAGCATGACCTATGCGCTCGCGCACGAAGCAAAGCATGCGGTCGAGGCGATCGACGGCAACGGCGGCCTCGATTACAGCGGCCGCAGCCGCTTTACGCGCAAAGCGCTTGAAGCCGAAGCGCGCGCGCAGATCAATGCATTCGAAGCGCGCTACGAAATCGACATGGCGGGCGGCGGCGATATCGCCGCGCACGTGCGCCTGCCCGACGCGATCCAGCGCGAGGCGGACGCATGGACGCCCACCGACGACTATGCGGGCACGGTCGAGCGTCTGACGCAAGCGTTCGCCGACGCGCCCGTCTCAGGCACGTCCGGCAAGACGTATGCGCAGTTCTACAACGAAGCGTATGACCGCGCGCGTCCAGACCCGGCAGGCTTCCCGACGCGCGCCGCGCGGCATATGCCCGCGCCGCAGTCTCACGAGCCCGGCGAAGGCCCCACCGTGCCTGAGCCATTGCCGACGACGCGCGAAGGCCTGGAAGCATACGGCCGTGCGCTTGACGCGGGTCTTAACCGGGCGCTCGCGCGCTCGCCGTTCGAGAGCGCCACGCGCCTGAGTTTTGCCGAGGAATTGCTGAACACCGGACCGCACCGGCTTGTGCTCGACGACCGCTTCTTCGCGAGCCGCCTCGAGGGCGGCGGCGACCCCATCGCGTTGCCGTTCTCGCGCCCGAGTGACGTGACGCGCGCGCGTGCCCAGCAGCTCGCCAATATCACCGGCGTGCACGTGTTCGCGCCGCGCATCGATGCGCCGACCGAGTGGGAAATGTTGACGCCCGGGCCGATCAGCTCGGGCCTGACCGGGTCCGTCGAGTTCGATGCGCAAAGCGGCACATTTCATGTGACCGGTACGGATGGCACGCGTCGTCAGATCGACCCCGAAGCGCATCTCGGACAGTTGCGCGGCATCGGCGCGTACAAGACCGCGCTGCAGCTCGGTGACAAGACGGTGGTCGTGTATCGCGAGCTCGACCCGATCGAGCGGCTCGAAGACGATATCGACGAGCCCGAGGTGGTCGACGATCCCCACGACATGATCGCGAAGACGCAGCAGCTCGCAGCGCTGGGTGCGCCTTATGTGGCACGGATCGACGGCGTCGGGCGCATCCACGGGCACGATGCGCTGGTGATGGATTCATATCGTGCCGCCGACCGGCCGCTGACACGGGAGACCGCGTTGCATGGGCAGCGTGCGCCGAGCACACCCGTGTACGACACGAGCCTCTTTAATGCGAAGTCGATCGAAAGCCTTACCGCGACGCGCGACTGGATGGTCGAGCGCAATGTCGCGATCGGCGATTTGCAGTTTCTGGTCAGCCGCGACGGGACGTTCTTTCTGGCGGACTTCGAATCGGTTACTGAAGGTGCGCAGCCGAGCGCGAGCAGCCTGAAGATGATCGACGATTACATCGAGCTGGCGAAGGCGCGGTTGACGCGCGTCGGCACGCCGGGTTCCGCCGGGAAGCCGGGCGCACCGGTCACACCGGTCACACCGGCGGCTACGGCGCAGACTCGCATGAGCGATCACGGGGATACCAGCGACGTCAGCGACACAGGCGATACCGGTGGAGTCAGTGACACCAGCAACACCGCCAATACACACGCCACAGCCGGCACAAGCGAGAGCACCGCCTCGTTCCCCGACCGCATCGAGTGGACACGTGCCCGTGCCTATCATGCGTCGCCGTTCGGTGCAGACGTGCCGGACCTGAGCACGCTGCAACGCGAGCCATCGGGCCGTGCTTCGAAGAACGAAGATCGCGATCTGATCGTCGTGCATGCGGAAACCGCGCCGGACGGCACGTTGTTGCTCGACGGAGTACCGGTCGACGCGCGCGGCTTCACGCTCGATCTCGGCCGCACGTTTTCCGGCGACGACGTACGCGTGATCCTCGCCGCCCGCCATGCGAGTCCGCAGCATGCAGCGGAACTCGCGAATCTGTGGCAACAGCCGATCTACGTGCCGCCGGCCGAGGCCATCGCCGCCGACGGTACGCTACTCGACGCCAGCGCGTTGACCCGCTACGACCCGGCGCCGTTCGGCGCGCCCAATCTGGGCGAACTCGCGGCCGACGCACGCGGTGTCTACCGCGACGGCGAGCCGGCGCAGCGACTCGATGCGGAACAGCATGCCGGCGCTGTGCTTGGCTATGGTGCAGAAAAGATGGTGTTCGAGCTCGGCCACGATGCGGCGCTTGGCGTCTTCGAAAAGGGACCGCGCTACGATGCTGACTTCCATCGGCAGGCGGCCGAAGCTGAGTTGAACGCGCTTGCGGTGCTGCGCCGTTTCGGCTTGCGCACCCTGTCGATGAGCGGTCCGTTTTCGGCGTTCAATCGCGTTGCCGTTCTGTACCGGCCGCTCGGCATCATGCATACCCATGCAATCGAGGACGGCGAATTGCCGGCGCGTATCTCGCGCCAGGGGCTCGCCCATCTGCAGCAGATTCGCGACGTGGTCGCGCGGCACGAGATCGATATCGACTTCCAGGCGATGATCACGCGCGACGGCGACGTGCTGGTCAGCGACCCGGGCGAGGTCGGCTTTAACGACCGGCTGCGCCATCTGAGCACGCTCGACGACATCGATGCGGTGCAGCAGAGTGTGCAGGACGGCATCGATAGCGGCGAGATCGAACTCGCGCACCCCGACGCCGAAGAGATCGCGCAACCCGGTGCGTTCGCGCAAAAGCCGTCGCTCATCACACGCATCCGCATGCGCTTCGGCGGCGCGCCGCTGCCGCGCGCGGCGCTCGATCTGATCGGCCATTCGGAACTGCTTACGCAACAGATGCGGCTCTGGAAACAGGACGGTTGGAAGGTCGTGCGCGGACGCGCGGGCGAGGGCAGCAAGGTCGATGCGCATAACCGGCGTATCGTCATCGACGGCAAATTCCAGCAGGCCGGCGCGATGGTTTATGTGCTCGCGCACGAGGCGGGCCATGCTGTCGAGGCCATCGAAGGCAAGCTCGCACTCGACTACAGCAGTACACCAGCTTTCGCGCAGAGCGCACTGCGCGCGGAAGCACGCGCGCAGTTGAACGCTTTCGCTGTGCGCGACGAGATCAAGGCCGCAACCGATGGGCGTGTCGATATCGGTACACAGATCAAGCTGCCCGATGCGATCGAACGCGAATACGGCCGCGCCAGCGCGGACGATCCCGCGTCGGTGGAACGGCTCGCGAATGTATTCGGCGACGTGCGCACGTCGTTGCCAGGCCATCCGAGCTATCGGGTCTTCTATGAGCAGCAGGCCGCTGAAATTGCCAACGGCGCCGCGCCGCGCGCGATGCCGGCACCTAACCCGAATGCCGGCACGCCGAACGCGCCGGCCACGACTACCGCTGCCCAGTCGCCCGCACTGACACCCGACGAAACGCGCGCGGCGGCATGGCTCGACGAACACGATCTGCGGACGCTGCGCCGGATCGACGGCGCGCATGTGCCGCAACTCGAGGACCTGGCCCGGCAAGCGGGACGCGGCGCGCACATTCTGGTCGCGAAGCATGGCGCAAGGCCAGTTGTGGACGCGGAGCATCCGCAGCCGCAGTTCGTGGCCGAGCTTGCAACTGACGAGCACGGCAAGCTCACGAGGCCGCAGCCATTGGAGCGCAAAACCGTGCCGCGCGCACTGACGAAAGCGCTGAACCGGTCCGCTCCCACTGCTGCTGCCGAGCGCACGAAGTACGATTTTTACGTATCGCCAGTCGCCGCGGATGAACTCGCGCGCTTTGGCGGCGCGGCAAAGATCGAGGCGTCGAACGACAAGCAGTCCTGGCAGGTGGCCGCATCCGGCAAGCCGATCGATTCGCAACTGACGCAGGACGTCGCCGCGCTGGCCGACGCGCCCCGCTTCAAGCGTCCCAAGCTCGCCGGACAGGCGGTCGACGCGCAACAGAAAATCTACGCGGTCGAGGATAAAACCGGCAAGGTGCTCGGCTATGCCGAGCGCAATGCGCTTCACCAATGGATCTATCACGAGACGACGCCGGTTGCCGACACGGTGATCCCCGAACACGAACTGAGCGCGGCGTTCCGGCGCCGGGCGGGCCGCATTCCGGTTGGCCGCGCGGGCCGGCGCGGTGTGAGCTTTATTGTCAGCGATCGCGAGCCGGCGGCGGTCGCGCGGGTCGGCGGCTTTGAGCCGGCCGAGAAGAAGAATTCGACCGAGCCGGAAAAGAAGCCGCGCCGTAAGGCGGGCGACGTCGGGCAGTTGAGGCTCGCGCAAGGCAGAGAAGGGGTGCGCAACGGCGCGTCGCGGGTCTCTACGGCGGCGCGTAAGGCCGTGACCCTGCTGCGCCGGCAGCAGGCGCTCGCGCAGCCCACGCAACCGGCTGGCGAAAGCAATCCGCTGGTCGAGTTGAATCTGCTGCCGTCGCCGGAAAAACCGCTGAGCGTGATCGACTTCAGCGGCCATAACGCGCTGCATCTGCTGCGCGCCGTCGACCAGAAAAGCGTCGGCGCCGAGCACTACATCTACGTGTATGACACCGAAGGCCCGATTGCCGAAACGCTCGGCACACCGCGTGGAATCATCGCCACACGCGACAGCGAACTGCGCTGGTTCGACAAGCGGGAACAGGCCAGCAATGTCAACGAGCCGGGTGTCAGTCTCGACGAAATGCCGGTGGGCCGGGGGCAGTATGGCGCCAACGTGCACTTTCTGTTGACGCGTCTGAAGCCCGACGAGTTTCTGGAGCATACGACGCCGACGCGGCTTGCCACATTGAACGAACGGGCGCGCGTGCTGAAGAAACAATGGAAGCAGGCGGACGCACTCGGCAAGAATTCGCCGGAATTCGAGGCGCTAGCCACCCGCATCAAGGCAACCTATGACGGCGTCAGGGGTGAAATCAATACGCTCACCCAGGCATTGCAGGCATTGCAGGCGAGCAACAAAGGCGGCAACGGCGGTAAAAAGCGTACGGCGCGTGCCGCCGCAGCGGCGTCGCTGCAGATCGAGCCGTATCAGCCGGGTCTGTCGACCACCACGGTGGTGGAATCGAATCTGCGCTACGGCGCGGCGAAACTGGAGCGCTGGTTCCCCGAACTCGGCCGCATCAAGGCGTTCAACGCGCGCAGCCGCGGGCCGGCCGACGAGCAGCTCCAGCTGAACGCCGCGGGGCGGCAGACCGTGATGGCCGATCCTACGATGTGGAAGTCGCTCGGCAACAGGCATTACGTCGCGCGCGATGTCCCGACCACGCCATCGCGTTTTGCACCGATACCGATCAGGACCCTCGCGCGCCGCTTTGGCGTCGCCAACGTGGCGGACCTGCGCATGATCCAGATGTTCGTGCGTTCGGACCCGGCCATTCAGGACCGTATCGCGCCGATGTCGCGCGCTTTTGCGTTGCGCGACGATCCCGCCTTGATGACCGCGCAGATCAGGCGTTATGGCGGCGTGCTGCCGATGGTCTCGCTCGTGGTCGATCCGCATTCGCTCGCGGCCGCGCTCGGCCAGTCGCACGACCCGGCCTTCCTGCGAGAAGTGCGAGCGCTCGGCGATCAGGCGAGCGCGAGCTTCGATGGCGAAAACGGCGTGATCGAGCCGGCCGCTGGGTCTGGCGGCGAGGCGCTCGCGCTCGACGATCTGCATCATCTGCACCGCTGGCTCGACGAGGCAACGGAAGCGGGCTTTGCGATCCGTCTCGAGACCGCGCCGTCGCGCGCGCTCGTGTCGGGCAAAGACCAGCGCTTCCAGGCGGGCACCAACGACACGTACCACGACTTCGTGCGGACCTTCAGCGCGCTCGACAAGTGGGCGAAAGACAATCCGAACAGCCGCGCGCCGACGGTGATGGTCACGTTCCACGGCTGGGACTCGGTGCCCGAATCGGTGCCGGGCGCGGGTCATGTGGCACTGCTGAAGGCCGTGCTCGACCGGCCGAGCCTGGAATGGGTTCACATGGGTTTGTCGTACGGCACGCACGGCGCCGACTTTATCGCGAACCAGGACCTCACCACGGCGCTTGCACAGCTGATCGTCGACTACCACGGCGAACCCGGCAAACTCGCGCGGCTGCATGGCGCCGATGCGCTCACGCGCGTGTTCGAGCGTGTCAGTCCTCAGGCGCTTGCGGACCAGCATCAGTTGCTGTTCGCCGAAGTCGAACGGCTCGGCCGTGCTCAGGGCATGACGCCGGAGCAACTGGACACGCTGCATCGGCAGCTTTACGAGGGCAACACAACCGCGTTGTTGAACCGCGCTCGCCTCGCGACGATCGACTATGCCGAGAAGGGCTGGACGGCCAGTGGCAACCCCCCGCGCGGCCGCACCGAAAAACTCGCGCGCGCGTTCTCGATACGGGGGAAGAATGAAATCGGCGCGCAGGTGAGCGCACCGAAGGTGAAGACGTTGTCCGCGAAAAAGGCGGGCACGACGGACCCGGCCGAACATTGGCGTGCGGTGGTCGCCGATCCGGCATTACGCTACGACGACACCAAGCCGATCAGCGCAAGCCGGAAAGCCGCGGCCCAACTCAGCTCGCAGTCGATTGCACCGGAACAGCGCGCCGGGGCCGAACTGCATGCGCTACGCGTGCACGCGCGCGCGCGCGGCTGGCGCAACCGGCTCCGCTCGGGCGGTCTGATTGCGGTGGGTACACCGTCCGCACTGGTGCTCGGCGGCAATTCGCTCAACCTGTTGCATACGTTCGGCAGCGAAGGGCTGCACCATACGGCGACCTCGCTGTTCGTCGGCACGCGGGCGGGCCGGGTGTTTCAGGCATTGCATCAGGGCGCCGTCGCCAGTCTGAAAAACGGTGACCCGCGCGTGTTCGATGCGGTGGTCGGCCGGCTCGAACGCGGTTTGCGCTCGCAGTTGGGCGCGAACAGTCTTGACGAGGCGCGCGTCAGTCAGTTGTCGCTGATCGCGCAGGAAGGCCGGCTGAAAGCCGCGCAACTGCGGGCGATGAACAACGACGGCCGGCTTTCGTTCGACGACACGGTCACGCACACGAAAGCTGTCGCGGCGGACATGCTCGCGCAGATGCAGGGCGTGGTGGGCGGCACGTCGCTAAAGCGCCTGCATCACGGCAGCCCGCGTCATGCGGTCGGCCTGATTGGACGCGGCGCCGCGATCGTCGGCTACTCGGCGACGATTGCGACCAACATCGCGACCATCACCGCGCATCACGGCGTGCTCGCGCCTGTGCTGACGACGCTCGGGGCGTCGCTCGGCATGACTTACACGAGTCTCGTTTATCTCAGCAACGCGCATGAGGTCAACGCCGACAAACGCAGCCGCGTGACCCGTTTTGTCGATGCGGCCGGCGACTACGTGACCTCGGCGGCTGGCTTTGCGAGCGCCATCGTGCAGATCGGCGAAGGGCATCCGGTACTGGGCGGCCTCGCGATCACCTCCGCGACGATTCTCGGTGCGGGGCGGTTGCACACCCAGTTTCCCAACGCGACGCCGGGCATGGAGCGCTTCCCGACTGTGCTGGCGCTCGCGCCGGTGGGTATTTTCGCGGGCACGCTGATTCAGAGCCTCCTGTCCGGCGGGTCGAGTCAGAACACGAAGAATCCGGGCAATACGCAGCATTTGCAGCAGCCGGGGGCGTCAGCCAGCCCGGCGCCGGGTTTGCTGCCGTCGGGTGTGCCCACGGCGCCGTCGGTCAGTCCGACTCCGGGGGCTGGCGTGACGTCGACATCGCCGTCGACACCGCCATCGAAGTCTGCGCCCGCGCCTGGTTCGACGTCGTACACGCAACCGGCGCCGACCGGTAGTCCGTCTACGACTCCGCCGTCGAACCAGCCGAAGCAGTACTTCGTCGTTGAGGGGGATTCGCTGTGGGTGATCGCCGATCGCAACCGGCGTTCGCTGCTGGACGCCGCGCATGTTTCGGCGGCAGACCAGCAGAAGATGTCGCGTAACCGGCAGGATGCAATGGCATTCGATGAGGTTCTGCAGCTCAATCCGTCAGTGGCGAAACATCCGGCGTCGATTGACCCGGGGCAGACGATCATTGTCGGCTAGGAGCTGGCCCCATTGCTAGCCGGTGCCTTTCGCCCACTTCAGCAAACGCGCCACTTCTTCGAAGTGGTGCGCTTCGATCGTGCCGTTTTCACGCGTCGTTTCGTACAACGCTTCAGCGAGCCCGACGTTTGCGAGTGTCGGCCGCAGCTCGGTCTGCGCGAGCTTGACGATCCGCTCGGCAACTTCGCCTTCGCCGCGCGCGAGCACCCACGGCAGCGTGCCGAGTCCGCCGTAATAGAGCGCCACCGCCACGCGCGACGAATACACCACCACCGACGCGTAGCCGATCTTGTCATTCAGCGACGCGAGCTGCATTTCCATCGCGATCATGCGGCGCCGCGACTGGATATGCGGGTCGCCTTCGTCTTCCTTGCGCTCGCGCCGCACTTCCTCGATCGACATCTTCATCTTCTGACTGAACTCGAAACGCTGATGCACGATATCGATCAACGCCATCACGATGAAGATGAGCGCGGCCCAGCCGAATAGCATGACCAGCAGATGCGCGAGCAGCGCGAGAATCGACAGCGGCCGTGTGAAGCCGGACTGCACCGAGGGATCGAGCGACGCGTAGATCAGCCAGCCGAGGACGGCGATCAGCAGCGTGGTCTTCAGCAGCATCTTCGCGAGATTGACGAGGTTGCGCAGCGACCATAGATTCTTCAACCCTTCAGCCGGATTGATGCGCCCGAGCGACGGCACGAGCCGGCTCCACGCCATCACGCCGCCCACCTGCACGAAACCCGCGAGCACGCCGGCGGCAAAGCCAACGCCGACAAAGACGATCGACGCCCGCAGCCACGCATGCGCGGCGCCGTCGATCAGCACCGCGATACGCGCGCCGGGATCGGACGCGCCGCTCGCCTCGAACACGAGCCGGAACAACGCTTGCACGTACGCGAAAATCTGCGCACCGCCCGCTACTATCGCAATACAGACGCCGACAAACACCGCAGTCGAAATCGTCTCCGCGCTTTTCGGAACGTCGCCTTTTTCGCGCGCTTCGCGCAGCCGCTTGGCGGTGGGTTGCTGACTTTTTTCGGCCATGGCGTGTGCGTCTTTTGTGTCTGTCCTGACGGAAGTGATTTCACGGCGCGCTGCGCAGCAAGCTCCGCAACAGCGCGATCATGCCGCTGTCGGGGCTCAACTGCGCGTGCAGCGACGCATACACGAGCGGCATGAACATCACCATCATCAGCATCGCGAGCGCGCTCTTCACGGGCTGCGAGAACGTGAAGATATTCAGTTGCGGCACCGCGCGGCCGATCAGTCCGATGCCCGCTTCGACCAGCACGAGCACGATCACGACGGGCGCGGCGAGCTTGACCATCCACACGAACACCGCATCGGTCTGGCGCAGGATGAAGGTGGAGAGCACCGCGGACAGGTTCGGCGTCAGCGCGCCGATCGGCCACCACGTGTAGGACTGCGCGAACAGTTGCACGATCATCTGCAGGCCGCCCGCCGTGACGAATAGCGTAATCGCGACGTAGTTCAGGAAGCCCGAGGTCGGGCCGCCGTCGTGGCCGCCCATTGGATCAAAGAAGGCCGCATTGCCGCTGCCGGTCTGGAAGTCGATCAGATAGCCCACGCCCTGGATCGCGAACAGCACCGCGCTCATCGCGCCGGCCAGCAGGATGCCGATCAGCGCTTCTTTTGCGGCGAGCAGGCACCAGATCAGGAACGGCAGATCGACGATCTGCGCGGGGTCGATGACCGGCGCGACAAACGCGGCGATCACAACCGCGAGACCGTTGCGCACGAGGCCCGTCACGATCTGCTCGTTGAAGACCGGTACGATCAGCATGATCGGCAGGAGGCGCGGCATCACGAAGATAATCGGCCTCGCGCCCGCAGCGATGTCGTTGAAATTCTGCGCCTGGTCTAGCATCGGCTGTCGGGGTGGGGGAAGGGCGGGGTGTCGGATTGTGACGGGACTTCTTCTTCGGCAGCGGGCTCGGTTGCCGGTGCAGTCGTTGCATGATCCGCTTCGCTCGCGAAGGGTGCCCCAGATGAAAAACCGCGGATCGCATGACTGTCCGCGACTTCTTCGGCGGCGCGTTCGATGCGCGCGGCGAGCGTGCGTTGCGCTTTTTCGCCGGCTTTCTCGAGCTTGTCTTCAGCGGCTTTTGCGCGCCTTGCAGCACGTTGCAGTTGCGCGAGTTCGGCTTCGTGGCCGTCGTGAGTCGTGTTGGCCTGTTCGACCGATTGCGTGGCGGTGCCGATCTGCAGATTCGCGGTGCGCGTGTCGGCGGCCGCTTCCTGCAGTGCGCGCGCCGAGCCGGCAGGGACATGCCCGGCCACACCGTCTATCAGGCGCTGCTGGATCGCCGCCTTGAGCGCCACCTGCTGGTTCAGGCGTTGTTGCGCGTCGTCGAGCGCGCGGCGGCTTTGCGCGGCGATGCCTTGCTGGCGCGCGGCCGCGACGCGCGCCAGTTGCGAGCGCATCTCGCGTACCCGCCGCAGACGGGCGAGGGTAGCGAGCACAGCAGTGTCGTCGGCTTCAGACATGATCGTTGGCAAGGCGAGTGAGACGCGCGAGCAGCGCATCGAACGGAGCGTTCTCGGTGGCGGGCTGCGCGCAGAAGGCGCTCAACGCATCGCGGGCGCGCAGCGCGAGGTCGCCGAGCCGGTCGCTGCCCTCGCGGTATTCGCCGATCTGCACCAGCAGTTCGATCTCCTGATATTTCGCCAGCAGTTCGCGCAGCCGCCCCGCGGCACGCTGATGCACCGCAGTGGTCACGAGCGGCATCACGCGCGACAGGCTCGCGAGCACGTCGATCGCCGGATAGCGGTTGGCGAGCGCGATCTTGCGCGACAGCACGATATGGCCGTCGAGAATCGAGCGCACTTCCTCGGCGATCGGGTCCGACTCTTCGTCGCCTTCCACCAGCACCGTGTAAAGCGCCGTGATGGAGCCGGTGGCGCCTTGTCCCGCGCGTTCGAGCAAACGCGGCAACACCGCGAAGGTCGACGGCGGAAAGCTGCGCCGCGTCGGCGGCTCGCCGCTCGCGAGGCCGACCTCGCGCTGCGCGCGCGCAAAGCGCGTCAGCGAATCGACGAGCAGCAGCACGCGCTTGCCCGCATCGCGAAAGTGCTCGGCGATCGCGGTCGCGACGAGCGCTGACTTGACGCGTTCCATCGCCGGCCGGTCCGAGGTCGAGACGACGAGGATCGAGCGCGCGCGCACCTCGGGCGACAACGCATGTTCGATGAACTCGCGCACCTCGCGGCCGCGCTCGCCGACGAGCGCAATCACGTTGACGTCGGCCTTCGCGCCGCGCGCGATCATGCCGAGCAGCGTACTCTTGCCGACACCCGACGGCGCGAAGATGCCCACGCGCTGTCCTTCGCCGAGCGTCATCAGGCCGTCGATCACCCGCACGCCGGTCGCGAACGGCGTGTCGATCATCCGGCGCGCCAGCGGATTGGGCGGCGACTGCTGGGTCGATACCCATGCGCCGGTCACCGGGCCGCGGTCGTCGAGCGGCTGGCCGAGCCCGTCGAGCACACGGCCGAACAGGGCCGCGCCGACCGGAAACATATGCTCGCGCCCGGACGGCACGACGGTGGTTTCCGGCGACAGACCGGCGACCTCGCCCAGTGGCGTAAGCAGCGTGGTTTGCCGCGAAAAGCCGACCACTTCGGCGAGCAGCGTCGGTTGATTGGGCGTGCGCAATTCGCA
Source organism: Paraburkholderia sp. (assembly GCF_035656215.1). Taxonomy (GTDB): domain Bacteria; phylum Pseudomonadota; class Gammaproteobacteria; order Burkholderiales; family Burkholderiaceae; genus Paraburkholderia. The sequence goes on along the minus strand of NZ_DASRSY010000411.1, from coordinate 1,516 downwards.
GATTTCGCCGAGCCGCGCGCGGATGCCGGTGGCATTCAGAATCTGACCGACTGCATGATTCACGCGTCCCTGTACCGACACCGGCGAGAAGAACGCGAGCCCTGCATCCAGATCGCCAACCAGTCTTCCACTGTCGAGCGATAGCGCGTCGTCATCATCGTCGGGATTCGCGGCGCCGCCGCTATAGGCGTTCATCGCACGGCACCTTTGAGCGGTTCGCGGCGGATCGCCTGGCGCAGCGCGTCGATTTGCAAATCGAGGCTCGCGTCGATGCGCCCGGATGGCGTTTCGACCATGCAGGCCCGGGTCGCGAGTTGCGCGTCTTCGACGACGCGAATCTTCTGCGACAGTGCCTGTCCGGCGAATGCACCGGCAAGCGCCTCCTTCATCTCGTCGCTACGTCCCGGCGCGACATGCACGATCAGAAATGGTTCGTCGCGCACGAGCGGCATGATGCGGGTAAGCGCGGCTTCGTAAAGCTGCTGCGGTTTCATTTCGCCGACGATCGCGCGCACGGCCTTGACGACGATTTCCGCCATCGAGTCTTTCATCGACTCCATCGTTTTCGCCGCGGACAACGCCTGGCTATAGGTCTGCGCCGCGTATTCCTTTTGCGCGCGACGCAACCCTTCTTCATAGCCAGCCGCCTGGCGTGCTTCGAACTCGCGCTGTGCGGCGGCGACGATCCGCTCGGCTTCCTCACGCGCCGTTGCGATTACCGCCGACGCATCGAGCAGTGCCGCGTATTCGCGTTCCTTGAGGACCTTGCGCTCGGACAGCAATTGCAGGTTGTCGCTGGTAATCAGAAAAGCCAATCCCATGTCGCTAACCTCTCGGGAATCAGAAACAGGAACAGCAGCTCGCCGAACTGGTCGCGCTGTGCGTGATTGAGCAGATAGGGTGCTTCGTCGTCGATCGCGCGATTGAATTTCAGGCGCACGCGGCGCTCGACCGGCACGCCCGCCGCGGCGATGAAGTCGGCGACCAGACGCCCGCCGCGCGCGCGAATCAATGCCGGCAGTACAGCGGGATCGGCGGCCCACGGTTCGAGCGTGTCGCCTAGCGTGGTGAATTCGGGCGCGCGTTCGAGCGTCAGCGCCAACGCATCCGCGCCGACTTTCGCGACGATTTCGGCTCGCACGCGACGCACTTGCAACGCGTCGCGCAGCCAGTGTCGGTGCAGCAGCAAGCCTGCATACGTCGCGAGCTGTTCGAGCGCGGCGCCAGGCAAGAGCGCAAGCCGTGCGAGCGGGGTGGCGGCGTCGAAGTCGGTGAGTCGCGCGACGGCCTGCGCGTCGAGCAGATGACGCGCGATCAGGCGCCGGCCCGCATCGCCGAAGCGCGACAGTTGCCGGTAGGCGGCGGGCCACTCCGGCGGCACACGCGTGACATGCAGGTACAGGTCCGGGCGCAGGTTGAACTCGCACACCATGCGGTAGAACGGCACGCGCCGCGGCGGCGCGGGCGTGTCTAGTGTCCTGAGTTAAAAATTCATTGAAAGATGCCGATCACGTAC
>NZ_DASRSY010000410.1:0-9046 GCF_035656215.1 Paraburkholderia sp. | reverse complement strand
AGCAGGTTTTGTCGCCCGAAAAACGCCCGCGGATTCGCTACAATGCCAAGCTGCGCTCGCTCGTCGATGCCCGCCCGACGTCTGAATTGTTCGTCAGACAACTTTGGCCGGGCCGCCCGCGCTCGAAGCCGCCCTCTTTTCACTAACGCTGCCCACCCATCATGTCTCTGTTCTCCGCCGTCGAACTTGCTCCCCGCGACCCGATTCTGGGCCTGAACGAAGCCTTCAACGCCGATGCGCGCACCACCAAGGTCAACCTTGGCGTTGGTGTGTACTTCAATGAAGAAGGCAAGATTCCGCTGCTGCGCGCCGTGCGCGACGCGGAAAAGGCACGCGTCGAAGCCGCGCTGCCGCGTGGCTATCTGCCGATCGAAGGTATCGCTGCCTACGACGCTGCCGTGCAAACGCTGCTGCTCGGCAACGATTCGCCGCTGATCGCCGCAGGCCGCGTCGTGACGGCACAAGCACTGGGCGGCACGGGTGCGTTGAAAATCGGCGCCGATTTCCTGAAACGCCTGAACCCGAACACCAAGGTCGCGATCAGCGATCCGAGCTGGGAAAACCACCGCGCGCTGTTCGAAGGCGCCGGCTTCGAAGTCGTGTCCTATCCGTACTATGACGCGCACACGCACGGCGTGAACTTCGAAGGCATGCTGAGCGCGCTGAACAGCTATGCCGCAGGCACGGTTGTCGTGCTGCACGCGTGCTGCCACAACCCGACCGGCGTCGACCTGACTGTCGACCAATGGAAGCAGATCGTCGAAGTCGTCAAGGCGCGCAATCTGGTGCCGTTCCTCGACATCGCTTACCAGGGTTTCGGCGACAACATCGAATCCGACGCTGCAGCAGTCCGTCTGTTCGCGGCATCGGAACTGAACGTGTTCGTGTCGTCGTCGTTCTCGAAATCGTTCTCGCTGTACGGCGAGCGCGTCGGCGCACTGTCGATCATCACGGCAAGCAAGGAAGAATCGGCTCGCGTGCTGTCGCAACTGAAGCGCGTGATCCGCACGAACTACTCGAACCCGCCGACGCACGGCGGCTCGGTGGTCGCGGCGGTGCTCGCATCGGCTGAACTGCGCGCCACGTGGGAAACGGAACTCGCCGAAATGCGCGACCGTATCCGCGCCATGCGCAACGGTCTGGTCGAACGTCTAAAGGCAAGCGGCGTGGATCGCGACTTCAGCTTCGTGAACGCACAACGCGGCATGTTCTCGTACTCGGGTCTGACGTCGCCGCAAGTGGACCGTCTGCGTGAAGAGTTCGGCATCTATGCTGTGGGCACGGGACGCATCTGCGTGGCTGCGCTGAATACGCGCAACCTCGACGTGGTGGCTAGCGCGATCGCTCATGTGTTGAAGTAAGGTATTTCAGGGCGCGAGCGGGTGTTCGTTGCGCGCGCTTTGATTTGCTGAGGCTGCTTGAGCAACTGCTTGAACTGCTTGTAGAAACGGCGCCCTTTCGGGCGCCGTTTTTTATTGGCCGGCTGTTGCTGGACGTGTGACTGTCAACTGCCAATGCGACCTGCTGTCGCGACTCGCTGCTTGCGACTCGCTGCCGTCAATTGCTGCCGTAACCTGCTGCGCTCACCTACGGTTGTTTTAGCGTGTATCCCGATGGATATCGTGCGTGACAAACCCTGCGTCGTTATCGGGCATGTCGAGCCAATCGGGTTGCGCAAGCGAGTGGCGGATATCTTCCAGGCCGCTCGTCCAATGTTCACGCATTGTGGAGAGACCGAACTGGAAGTCTTTGAAGTGCCCTTCGTATTCCTTCTGCCGATAGATGAGGTGGATCACGTTGTAGCGCTTCGAACACGATAGATCATCCGCCAGCTTGCACCACGGATCGTCGCGCTGGTCAGACGGCACGCGATCGAGCACCTCGCGCAGCACGTGCCGGAAACGCTGCGAACGTTGCAGCATATCGGTCACGAGACGCGTGCGGCTCGAATACTGGATGTCTTTCATGCGCCCTTGAACATCGGTGATGTTATCCGGCACCGGCCCGATCGCGCTCCACAGATCGACCTGGAACGCGAGCGTATCGCGACGCGGCGTGGTCTGAATCACCTCGTAGAGCGGCGTGTTCGACATCAAGCCGCCATCCCAGTAATACTGTCCGTCGATTTCGACCGCCGCGAAACCCGGTGGCAACGCGCCTGACGCCATGAAATGCTCTGGCTTCAGTTTCGTGTGCCGATTATCGAAGTAGGCGAAATTGCCTGTTCCGCAATTCACCGCCCCGACCGACACACGCATCTCACCGGAATTGATGCGATCGAAATCACAGAGCGCTTCCAGCGTGGCCTTGAGCGGTGTGGTGTCGTAGTAGCTCGCCAATTGCGGCGGCCCGGAGACAGTGGGCAACGGCGGCGGGAAACGCGGCACGAAAAAGCCCTTTTGCCCTTCCATGATCGCGCCGATCGCCTGAGTCGCTGTGAAGGCCCTACGAACGGCGTCACTGGAATTGAACAGCGCGTGCTCGATAAAGGGCGGCAACGGTAGCCCGAACGCCGGCTGGCAGATCGTCTCCCAGAATTGCAGCAGCCGCTCGACGCGTTTCTCCGGCGGATTGCCAGCAATGATGGCCGTGTTCAGCGCGCCGATCGAAATGCCGGCGAGCCAGTTCGGCTCAATACCGGCTTCGTAAAGCCCCTGAAAGACACCGGCCTGATAGGCGCCCAACGCGCCGCCGCCTTGCAGCATCAACGCGACGGTTTCGTAGTTGGGCAATCGGAGATGCCGGCCGGGATGCGCGGAGGGAGCCGGACCGGCGCCCTCGCCTTCCTCGCCGCCGGGCGCGCCGACGCGCGCCCGCTTGACATTGCGTTGCGCCATGGGCGCCTCCTTATTGCATATACCAGCCGTGGCTCACAATAAAGGACTGGCCGGTCAGCGCCGCAGTCGGGAAAGTGGACAGGAATAGCACCGTCTCTGCAACGTCTTCCACCGTGGTGAAGATGCCGTCGACCGTGCCGCCCAGCATCACGCGCTTGATCACGTCTTCTTCGCTGATGCCGAGTTCCTTGGCCTGCTCGGGAATCTGCTTGTCGACAAGCGGCGTACGCACGAAACCCGGACACACCACATGCGAGCGCACGTTATGTTTCGCGCCTTCCTTGGCCAGTACACGCGCGAGCCCCAGCAGCGCATGCTTGGCCGTCACATAAGCGGACTTCAGCGGCGAGGCTTCGTGCGAATGGACCGAGCCCATGTAGATCACGATGCCGCCGCGATCGTCTTTGTACATGTGCTTGAGCGCGGCCTTGGTGGTGAGAAAGGCGCCGTCCACGTGGATTGCCTGCATCTTCTTCCAGTCGGAAAACGAGTAGTTTTCGATCGGATTGACGATCTGGATGCCGGCGTTGGAAATCAGAATGTCGATCGAGCCGAACTCGGCCGCGACTTTGTCGATGCCCTGGTTGACGGCGTCTTCGTTCGTGACGTCCATCGCCACGCCGATTGCCTTGCCGCCGGCCTTCTTGATTTCTTCAGCGACGGCGTTCGCGCCGTCCTGGTTCAGGTCGGCGATCGCGATCGTCGCGCCCGCAGCGGAAAGCGTGAGCGCAATCTGCTTGCCGATGCCGCTCGCGGCGCCGGTAACCACCGCAACCTTGCCATTCAGATTCGTGTTCAGTGACGACATCCAGAACCTCCATGCAGTTGATGAGCAATGAGACCACGGGCCGCGGGCGGCGTGAAGTCAGCCAAACGGCATAGTCCGTTTGGCCGAATGCTGCACTGCGGCCAACGCTGCTATTGTGCATGAACCGTGTGAACAACATCTGTAAAACGCACATCGGACCTTATCTCTTTAAACTAGGCGTTTCGGCGGGATTCCGGCGGCATCACTACCAAGGAGGAATGCATGAATTATCGACGTCTGGGCCGTTCCGGCCTGCAAGTCAGCGAACTGTCCATCGGCTCATGGGTCACCTACGGCAATCAGGTAGATCATCGTGCAGCGCGCGAATCGCTTGCGGCCGCGCGCGATGCGGGAGTCAACTTCTTCGACAACGCGGAGGTGTACGCCGCCGGCCAATCCGAAGAAATCATGGGCCAGGCACTCAAGGAACTCGCATGGCCACGCGTAAGCTATGTGGTATCGACGAAGTTCTTCTGGGGGCTCAACGAAGCGCCAAACCAGTACCACACGCTGAACCGCAAATATTTGCTGAACGCGATCGACACATCGCTCAAACGGCTGCAGCTCGATTATGTCGATCTGGTGTTCTGTCATCGTCCTGACCCAAACACGCCGGTCGAAGAAACCGTTTGGGCCATGAGCGACATGATCATGCGCGGCAAGGCACTGTACTGGGGCACATCCGAATGGAGCGCCGACGAAATCCGCGCTGCTTACGAAATCGCCGAGCGGCATCATCTGCACAAACCGGTCATGGAGCAGCCGCAGTACAACCTGTTCCACCGCAAGCGTGTCGAGCAGGAATACAAGCGGCTTTATGAGGATATCGGCCTAGGGCTCACCACATGGAGTCCGCTCGCGTCCGGCCTGCTCACCGGCAAGTACCGCGACGGCGTACCTGCTGATAGCCGAGCGCAGTTGCAAGGCTACGACTGGCTGCGCAAGCAGGTCACCGATGCCGGCAAAAACAACGTGGTCGGCCAGCTAGGCGAAGTAGCCGATGAACTGGGTTGCACGGTCGGCCAGATGGCGATTGCCTGGATTCTGAAGAATCCCCATGTGAGCACGGTCATCACCGGCGCATCGCGCGTCGAACAGATCGCTGAGAACATGAAATCCGCCGATGTGGCTGAGCGGATCACGCCGGAGATCAAGCAGCGGATCGAGGAGATCATCCGCGACGCCGGGGACTGACCGACCGGCCGCTCGCCGGACCGCGGAACATGGCCCGCGTACCATCAGGGTTGTGTCACGCGCAACGCATTACGGGGTGCAACGCGGCGTCGCGTACAATACGCGACCGCGCTGCACTTCAGTTGTGCTGCCGCATTGCACTCGCATCGCCGAATCCGCCCTGGAGCGGCACGCCCTCTTTCAGCGTCTCCTCATCATGCTCAGCTACCGCCACGCCTTTCATGCAGGCAATCACGCCGACGTTCTGAAACACGCCGTCGTGTTGCAGCTACTGCGCTACCTCGGCCAGAAGGACAAATCCTACTGGTACATCGACACGCACGCGGGCGCCGGCGTCTATTCGCTGAAGGAAGGCTACGCGACCAAAACCGGCGAGTTCCAGACCGGTATCGCCAAACTATGGGAGCGTAACGACCTGCCGTCGGTCTTCGCGGATTATGTCGACGAAGTGAGCGCGCTGAATCCGGACGGCCAGTTGCGCTTCTACCCCGGTTCGCCGTATATCGCATGGCGGCAGATGCGCGAGCAGGACCGCATGCGTCTGTTCGAATTGCACACCACTGAAATCGACGTGCTGCGCCATAACTTCCGCGACGCAGGCCGCCGCGCGATGCTGTATGCGGGCGACGGCTTCGACGGCATACTCGCGTTGCTGCCACCGGCGCCACGCCGCGCGCTGGTGCTGCTCGATCCGTCGTATGAAGACAAGCGCGACTACACACGCACGCTACGCTGCGTCGAAGAAAGCCTGAAGCGTTTTCCGACCGGCACCTACGCGATCTGGTATCCGCAGGTAAGACGCCTGGAATCGCAGCGCTTCCCCGATCAGCTGAAGAAGCTGCAGGAGCGCAACTGGCTGCATGTGAGCCTGACCGTCAGCAATCCGCCAACCGACGGTTTCGGATTGTTCGGCAGCGGCATGTTCATCCTGAATCCGCCGTATACGCTAGCAAAAACGCTCAAAGACCAGATGCCGTGGCTGGTCCAAACGCTCGGCGAGGACAAGGCCGCGCAGTTCAAGGTCGAATATCGCGGCGATTGAGCCTCGTGGCGGCTCCGCGCGCACGTATATATCGTGGCGCTCGGACACCGTCGAGGTTTGTTCAAGCATCTCTCGCGGCACTCGACCCGCATTGCGGTTTGCTCAAGCATCTCTCGCGGCACTCGACCCGCATCGCTGGTTTACTCACGCGCGTATCGTGGCGGTTAAGCGACGTCCCAGGTCGCACGCGCGCGCCTTACCCAGCGGTTTGACACGCGCGCGACCGGATAAATCATCCACCCCCAGACCGCTTACTTCAATTGCGCCGCTGCCTTGCGAGCAAAGTCATTGGTATAGGTCGCGTTCAAATCGATCTTTTTCGGATCGAGGCGGCTATCGAATGACGACAAGGCGCGTAATGAGGTCGCCGGACCATCCGCGGGCATCAAGCCGTCCGGCGAATATGCGTCGCGCACATTGTGGAAGGCCTCCACATAGAGGGCCGAGTCGTTGAGCAGATATGCCGGCGGCACCATCTTCAGCAAGTCAGCATCGCTGGCGGTTTGCAACCAGTGGTCCGCGCGCACGATCGCATTGGCGAGCGCCTGCGTCGTCTTCGGGTACTTCTGGATGAAAGTCTCCGATGCGTAGAGCGTCGCCGCCGGCATCGTCCCGCCGAATACCTCCTGCGAGCCCTTCACAGTACGCGTATCGACCAGCACTTTGATCGCACCGCTACGCGTCAGTTTGGTCATCATCGGATCGACATTGGATAGCGCGTCGATCTGACCGCCGCTCACCGCGGCCAGGACTGTGGCGCCGCTGCCCACACCGATCGCCGCAATCTCGTTGCGCTGTACGCCGGCCTTGCGCAAAGCCACGGTGAGCACCAGATCCGTCGACGAACCCGGCGCGCTCACGCCAACTTTGGCCCCCTTGAAGTCCGCCAACGTCTTGATCTGGTCCGCCTTCGCCTTCACCACCGCGACGACGATCTGCGGCGCGCGGCCCATCAGCACGAACGCGCGATAGTGCTGCCCCTTTGCCTGCATGAACAGCGTGTGCTCGAATGCGCCGGCTCCCACGTCGGCGCTGCCGCCCACGACCGCTTCCAACGCCTTCGACCCGCCCGCGAAATCTTCGAGCGTGACGTCGAGCCCTTCGTCCTTGAAGTAGCCCAACTGCTGTGCGGCGAGTACCGGCAAATAGTAAAGGCCCGGCAAACCGCCGACGGCCATCGTCAAGGTGGGCTTTTCCGGTGTGTCTTTGGCGAGCGCTGCACCGGGCAGCGCTGCGGGTACAGCCAACGCGATCAACGTGGCACAGGTGCCGGCGGCACGCCGCATCCAGTGAGTAGGCATTTGATGTCTCCTTATTCTGTTTTCATTCGATGCGATGGCGCTGCGCACTGTGCATGCCTCACATCGTTGGCGAGAGAACGCGCCACGATTGTCGTCGGACGGTTTCGCACACGCCATGCGCCGAAACCCGAATGGCGTTTGCAATACCTCGCGCATTAGCCGAAGGCACGCATACGCAGGCGGTGGCGCGGCAGAGGGCCCGCGGCTCGATACGTCAACGGATGGAAAAGAAACTACTGGGAGAGATTGCGCCAGAGACGCTTATTGCGCACGACGCACTGGACGGGGCTGCGACGGCGGTTGTGGAGACGGCTTGCCGCCGCCAACCGGCACGGGGATGTAGGGCGCAACAACGATCGGTATCGACGAATTCGGCGCCAACTCCGTGGGCGTCGCAATGGGCTGTGCCCCTAGGATCGGCTGCCGTGAGAGCGGCGCGGTCTGCAGCACCGTGCCGCTCTGGCCGTCACTTATCCCGCTTTGCGAGTCGAGTATCACAGGCTTGCGGGCATTGTCGCTCGACGCGGCGAAAGTCGCCGGTTCTGCGAAGGCCATGGTCAGCGAAGCCGCGACGGCCGTGGCCAGGACAAATTTGAGCGAACGGACAGGAAGCATGGGCGGACCGGTTGAGTTTGAGAATGCCGGATTGCGCGGAAAGCGCTTTACCTTACCGCGGCCGCAACCGCCAGGCTAGTTGTTATTGGCCATGAGTCGCCTTGAAGCACCACTTGCCGTGAAATTTTCGCGGTCCAGATGTGACAAAACCCCGTCTATACGGGGCTCTACACTTTACTGCGATGGCTGCGCGCGAAACGCTGCCAGGTCAAACTTTTGCCGTTGAAACTTACAGCGAGTAGCCGTTGGTTTCGAGCGAGCGGATGCGCTGTTCGAGCTGAACGATATCCGACGACGACGCCAGATAGGCTTCACGACGGCTGCGTTCTGCGGTTTCAAACCAGGTGCTCAGCTTTTCAAGTACGTATGCAAACATGATGTTCTCCAAGGATCAGATTGAATCCCCGGTGAGTTCCGCATCAGGGATTTCCCTAAAAAGGGTTAACCCGAATTATATCCCTATGGTGCAACCTTGCTAGTGAAATGCCCGCATGACGTGCATTCCGTTTTGGAATGGTGCACGCTCGTGGTGCACGTAAGTCATTGATTTATCTAAATTCAAGATGATATTTTGACATTCGTGATATTACCCCAGATTAATTTGCACCATAACAGTGCTTTTGACCGACCGGTCGCGACAAATCCTGCGACGGGTTGCACCCAATGCGCTCAAATCGGATGACAACCCTTCCCCGACACCAGATCAGTGTCGGCGAGCCGCTCGATAATCGGACAATCCGGACGCTCGTCGCCGTGACAATGGTCAGCCAGATGCGCCAATGTGTCGCGCATGTCGCTCAGCTCTGTAATGCGGCGATCGAGCTCCGCGACGTGCTCCAGCGCAATCGCCTTCACTTCGGCGCTGGCGCGCGACCGGTCGTGCCACAACGCCAGCAAGCGGCGGATGTCTTCAACCAGAAAACCCAGACGGCGCGCCTGCCGGATGAAGCGCAGAGAATGAACCTCTTGCGGCCCGTATACGCGATAGCCGGCGCTCGTGCGCGCCTTCGCCGCCAGCAAGTCCACGCTTTCGTAGTAGCGAATCATCTTCGCCGTGACGCCCGACGCGCGGGCCGCTTCCCCGATGTTCATGACAGTTTCCCCAGTGTGTGCCCCGATCGTACACCTTCCCATCGTGGGAAGGTCAGCCACTCAATTGCGCGTTGGCAGGCATAATTCAATCATTGCAGCATTCATTTTTTCGAGGCAATCCCGATGACGTTCGAATTCCAGGTAGAAGGCATGAGCT
>NZ_DASRSY010000409.1:0-6571 GCF_035656215.1 Paraburkholderia sp. | reverse complement strand
GATCCTTCGGCACGAGCTCCTCGAGCGTGACCATCTCGAGTTCGTGCTGCATGGGCGTCGGTTTCTTGAGCATGACGCTCATTAAACGACAAAGCCCGGCGCATGGCCAGGCTTCGGGGGTACTTTGTCAGCAGTCTGAGCGGGCTCCCTTCGGGGAGCCCGCTTTCGTTGTGTGCTTGGGGGTTGAACACCTTGGCAGATGCGCTCGCGCTTCACGGTGCTGCATGGACCTCCACGGACATCAGATGGTAGGCCGTTGTTACGCGCTATCGCTGGGCGTCCGGATCAATCCGCCGCCGGGTGATGACTTCCTTCGCCTGCGCCATTTTTTCCACCAGTTCCGGCCCACGGCTCAGCGCCACCCCTACCGCCAGAATGTCGCCGATCGCCAGATGCGAGACCCGCGAAGTCATCGGCGAAAAGATGTCCGTGTCTTCGTCCACGTTGGCGAACAGGCCTACCGTCGCGAGCCGCGCCAAAGGCGAATTGCCGTGCGTGATCGCGATCACCTTCGCGCCCGCCGTCAGCGCGGACTTCACCGCATCCACGATATCGCGCGTACGCCCGGTGTTCGAAATCGCCACCACCACGTCGCCGGCGCCCAGCAGCGCTGCCGACATCAAAAACGTATGCGGGTCCGAATATGCGACGCTCGGCATGCCCAGGCGAAAGAACTTGTGCTGGACATCCAGCGCGGCAATACCCGAGCCGCCCGCGCCGTAGAACTCGATGCGCCGCGCCTTCGCCAGCAACTCGATCGCCGCCGCCACGCTATCCGACGACAGATTATTGCGTACCTGGATCAGCGCGCCGATGGTCCTGTCGAGCACCTTGGCCGCGATGCCCGGCGTCGGCTCATCTGACCGCACGTCGCGATAGACGGCGGGCACTTCCGCGGCAATGCCTTGTGCCAGCCGGATCTTGAACTCACGAAAGCCCGAAAAGCCGAGCGCATGACAAAACCGCGCGATGGTCGGCTGGCTCACGCCGGCGCGGGCCGCCATTTCGGTCATCGAGAGATCGAGCACCTCGCGCGGCGCCTCGATCACGTAATCGGCCAGCTTGCGCTCGGACGGGCGCAACTGCTCGCGCATCTCTTCCACCTGGGACAGCATCATCGGAAAACTCGCACTATGCTGAAGAATGCGTGGACTATATCTGATTGCTGAAGTAGGTACAAAAACTACATATTAGGTTCTAGGTGTAATCCCTACGTTTTGGTGTTTGTTTCGCCAAGGTAAGGCCAGTAAGGCGCTTGGACTATTTCGGCGATGCCGCAGCGCAACAGGAATCACCATTGCGATCGTGTAGTTTTTCTACTAATATTGCGTCGTCGACTGATCCGACATCCCCGCGATACCTACCTGGCATTAGTGCGCGCACGCCTCACGCCAGCGACGAAGGAGCTCCGATGGTTTCCCCGCATTCGCAATTGTTGAAGGTCACGCAACGCGTGGTCGAGCGCAGCAAGCCCACGCGCGAGGCGTATCTGGCCCGCATCCACCAGGCGCAAGGCAAATTTCCGGCGCGCGGCGCGCTCTCCTGCGCCAATCTGGCCCACGGTTTTGCCGGGCTCGAAGGTAACGACAAGTTCGCCATCAAGGCGATCCGCGAACCGAACATCGGCATCGTGTCCTCGTACAACGAAATGCTGTCCGCGCACGCGCCGTACAAAAACTACCCCGACATCATCAAAGAAGCCGCGCGTGAAAACGGCGGCGTCGCGCAATTCGCGGGCGGCGTGCCGGCCATGTGCGACGGTGTCACGCAAGGCAACGCGGGCATGGAACTGTCGTTGTTCTCACGCGAAGTGATCGCGATGAGCACGGCAGTCGCGCTGACGCACAACATGTTCGACGCTGCGCTGTGCCTCGGCATTTGCGACAAGATCGTGCCGGGCCTGTTGATCGGCGCGCTGCAATTCGGCCATCTGCCGACGATTTTCATACCGGCCGGCCCGATGGGCAGCGGTCTCTCGAACGACGACAAAGCCAAGACACGTCAGCTCTTCGCCACCGGCCAGTGCGGCCGCGACGCGTTGCTCGAAGCAGAGGCCGCCGCTTACCACAGTCAAGGCACCTGCACGTTTTACGGCACCGCGAACAGCAACCAGATGCTCATGGAAGTCATGGGCCTGCATTTGCCGAGTTCCGCGTTTGTGCATCCGCATACGCCGCTGCGCGACGCGCTGACCGCACAGGCCGCTCGCCGCGTGCTCGATCTGACGGTGGAGCGTGGCAATTACACGCCGATCGGCCATGTGGTCGACGAGAAGGCGATCGTCAATGGCATCGTCGCGTTGCTGGCAACGGGTGGTTCGACCAATCACACACTGCACCTGGTCGCGATCGCGCGTGCGGCCGGCATTGTGATCGATTGGGACGACTTCGACACGCTGTCGCAAGCCGTGCCGCTGCTCGCGAAGATTTACCCGAATGGCAAGGCCGACGTGAACCACTTCCACGCTGCGGGCGGCGTCGCGTTCCTGGTCCGCAATCTGCTGGAAGGTGGCTTGCTGCATGAAGACGTGAACACCGTCGCCGGCAAGGGTCTCCATCACTACACGGAAGAGCCGAAGCTGATCGACGGCAAGCTGCAATGGGTCCCGGGCGCGGAAAAGAGCGAAGACACGGCGGTGCTGCGCGGCATCAAGGAACCGTTCCAGCCGGACGGCGGCTTGCGTCTGATGCAAGGCAAGCTCGGCCGCGGCGTGATCAAGATTTCCGCAGTGGCGGCGCAGCATCGCAAGGTGAAGGCGCCGGCCATCGTGTTCGATTCGCAGGAAGCAGTACAGGCCGCGTTCGACAACGGCGAACTGAAGCGCGATTTCATTGCTGTCGTGCGCTTCCAGGGCGCTCGCGCAAACGGCATGCCTGAGCTGCATCGTTTGACGCCGTTGCTCGGTGTGTTGCAGGATCAAGGTTTCCACGTTGCATTGGTGACCGATGGCCGCATGTCGGGCGCGTCGGGCAAGGTGCCGGCGGTGATTCACCTGTCGCCGGAAGCTTTGCTGCAAGGCCCGATCGGCAAGGTTCGCACCGGTGACATGCTGGTGATCGATGCGGACGCGGGCGTGCTCGACATCGAAATCGATGCAGCCGAATGGGCGGCGCGGCCGGAAGCTTTGCCGCAGCATCAGGCGGAAAACGAAGTCGGCTTCGGCCGTGAACTGTTCGGCGTGTTCCGTGCGGCGGCGGCGCCGGCGGAGCAGGGCGCCTCGGTGTTCGGTCCGATGGTGGGCGAGCACGCGGCGCAACACGGTAAGCGGGTCAAAGCACACGCAGAAGAACACACAAGCACCACTCAAGCCAGCTAAACGCTGCAGAAACAAGGAGTCTGACTATGACAGCGAAAACAGTAAGCGATATCGTGCGCCTCGGCCCGGTGATTCCGGTGCTCGCGTTCGACTCGGTCGAGCAGGGTGAACACGTGTCGCGCGCACTGCACGCGGGTGGCGTGAAGGTGCTGGAAATCACGCTGCGCACGGCAGCCGGTCTGGAAGCGATCGAACGCGCAAGTCAGTTGGCCGAAGACATCGTGGTCGGCGTCGGCACGATCACGAAGCCCGAGCATTGCGCTCAGGCGAAGAAAGCCGGCGCTCAGTTCGGCGTGTCACCGGGCCTGACACGGGACATGCACAAGGCCGCGCAAGATGCGGGCTTGCCGCTGCTGCCGGGCGTCATGACGCCGACCGACATCATCACCGCACTGGAGCTCGGCTACGAGATCGTGAAGTTTTTCCCGGCGCAACAAGCTGGTGGCGTGCCGATGCTGCAAGCTTTCCAAGGCCCCTTCCCGACGCTGAAGTTCTGCCCGACTGGTGGCATTACGGCTGAAACGGCCACGCATTTCCTGTCGCTGCCGAACGTGGTGTGCGTGGGCGGCTCGTGGTTGACGCCGAAAGCCGCGCTCGCCGCGCAAAACTGGGACGAAGTCACGCGTCTGGCGCGTGCTGCCAGCCAGTTGGCCGCGCCCGCCCATTGAGTTGAAACGGCCCGCATTCTAGTCCGTTAGCAAGGTCCAACGCCAAGGAGCCTCGTCGATGCAGCCTGTCAGGCTGTCGCGGCGAGGCTTCTTGGCGATATGCGTGCCGGATTCGCGCGCTTTTAGAGGCAACAAACAGTAAAATTCAGCGTCCGCGCGGCTTGCCCGGTTTTCGGCACTGCTTCAGGTCGCCGTGAGACAGGTGCCAGCCGTGTTCAGCACCGACATCAATAACGCAAAGGAGGAGCTTTATGGAAGCTGTCCACGGCAGCACGCTGCTAGTCTTCGCGGTGATCGCCATCGCACTTCTGATCCTGTTGATCACCCGCTACAAGGTTTATCCGCTCCTCGTCCTGATCATCGTTTCGCTGCTGCTGGGTCTCGTATCCGGCATGCCGATCGGCACGATCGTCAAATCGTTCGAAACCGGCAACGGCAATACGCTGGGCCACATTGCGATCGTGGTCGGCCTCGGCACCATGCTCGGCAAGATGATGGCCGAGTCGGGCGGCGCGGAGCGCATCGCCACCACACTGATCGACAAGTTCGGCGAGAAGCACATTCACTGGGCCATGATGGTCGTGGCGATCATCGTCGGCTTGCCGGTGTTTTTTGAAGTCGGCTTCGTGCTGCTGATTCCGATCGCGTTCAACGTTGCCAAACGCACCAACAAGTCGCTGCTGCTGATCGGTTTGCCGATGATCGCGGGTCTGTCTGTCGTGCACGGTTTGATTCCGCCTCACCCGGCTGCGATGCTCGCGGTGCAGGCGTATCACGCCGACGTCGGCAAGACGATTGCTTACGGGCTGATCGTGGGTGTGCCGACGGCGATCGTTGCCGGTCCGCTGTTCGCGCTGTTGGTCAGCCGCCACATCAAGCTGCCGCAGAACAATCCGCTCGCGGCGCAGTTCCTCAGTGTCGCTGACGAGAAACAGGAAAAGCGCGAGCTGCCGAGCTTCGGCATTACGCTGTTTACGATTCTGCTGCCGGTGATCCTGATGCTGATCGGCAGTTGGGCCGACCTCGTGTTTACGCCGAAGACCCTGCCGAACGATCTGCTGCGTTTCGTCGGCAATTCGGACGTCGCACTGTTGATCGCTGTGCTGGTCAGTTTCTGGACCTTCGGCGCGAGCCGCGGCTTCAATCGTGAGCAGATCCAGAAGTTCTGCGGCGACTGTCTGGCGCCAATCGCGGGCATCACGCTGATCGTGGGCGCGGGCGGCGGTTTCGGACGCGTGCTGATGGATAGCGGCATCTCGAAGGAAATCGTCGGTGTGGCAACGGTCATGCATCTGTCGCCGCTGCTGTTTGGCTGGCTGGTGGCCGCGCTGATTCGTCTGGCTACGGGTTCCGCGACAGTCGCAATGACCACCGCCTGCGGTATCGTCGCACCGATTGCCTCGGCCAGCGGGGTGCAGGTCACGCCGGAATTGCTGGTGCTCGCCACCGGTTCGGGTTCACTGATTTTTTCGCATGTGAACGACGGCGGTTTCTGGCTGGTCAAGGAATACTTCGGTATGACGGTGGGGCAGACCTTCAAGACATGGTCGCTCCTCGAAACCATCATTTCGCTGATGGGCTTGGGTTTGACTTTCGCGCTCGCGACGGTCGTGTAAGGAGTTTTTGATGATTTTGATCGCAATGGGCGTGTCGGGCGCCGGCAAAACGAGGATTGGCGAAATGCTGGCGGAACGCCTGCACTGCACATTTACCGACGGCGACGCGTTTCACAGCGCCGCCAACAAAGAGAAAATGCACAAAGGCATTCCGCTTACCGACGAAGACCGTTGGCCATGGTTGCAAACCATCCGTGTGGCGATCGAAGAGAAGCAGCGGGCGGGCGAGAAGGCGGTGTTCACCTGTTCGTCGCTGAAGCGTTCGTACCGCGATGTTCTGCGCGGCGGTAGTAACGGTGATAAGGGCGTGTGCTTCGTCTATCTGCAGGGTTCGTTTGAGGTGCTACGCGAGCGGCTGACCACGCGCACCGGTCACTTCTTCGATCCGTCGCTGTTGCAAAGTCAGCTCGATACGCTCGAAGAGCCGGGTCCGGACGAAGCGATCACGGTGAGCATCGAATTGTCGCCGGAACAAATCGTCGACGAGGTGCTGAAGCAGATGGTGACGCGTTGAGGTCTCAAGCTCGCTCAGTCACGCAGGCCGCAGGATAGAAAAAGCCGCTTCGGAACTTTTGAAGCGGCTTTTTTGTGCCTCAAGAAACGAGGCAATGACTGAAGCTCAAGCGATCCGCTTCGCCAGTTCGACCGCCTTGCCGATATACGAACCCGGCGTCATGGCGAGCAAGCGATCCTTCGCATCTTGCGGAATCGCCAGGCCGCTCACGAACGTTTGCAGCGCTTCGCGCGTGATGCCCTTGCCGCGCGTCAGTTCCTTCAACTGCTCGTACGGGTTCTCGATGCCGTAACGGCGCATTACCGTTTGCACCGGCTCGGCCAGCACTTCCCAGCAGTTGTCGAGGTCTTCGTTCAGACGCTGCGCGTTTACTTCGAGCTTGTCGAGGCCGCGAATCAGCGAGTCGTAGGCGAGCAGCGAGTAGCCGAATGCGACACCGATATTGCGCAGCACCGTC
>NZ_DASRSY010000408.1:0-13838 GCF_035656215.1 Paraburkholderia sp. | reverse complement strand
TAATCGCCTCCTTTCAATGCATCCGATTGACCGGAGTCAAGATGAGCACCCCTGCCTTAGCGCCGTTGGACCGTTCCGAAACCACCTTCCGCTTTCTCGCTGAGCCCAGCTCGGTCAACTTCGGCGGCAAGGTGCATGGCGGCGCGTTGATGAAGTGGATCGACGAGACCGCGTATGCGTGCTCGGCGGTCTGGTCCGGGCGTTATTGCGTGACGGTCAGCGTGGGCAATATCCGCTTCCGTCGGCCGATCCTGGTCGGCAACCTGGTCGAACTGCGCGCGCGAGTCGTGACGACCGGCCGCACCAGCATGCACATCCACGTGTCGGTGCAGGCGGGCGATCCGAAGGGTGGCGAACTGCTGCAAACCACCGATTGCCTCGTCGTGATGGTTGCCGTCAACGAGAACGGTCACCCGGTGCCGGTGCCGGCGTTCGCGCCGGAAACGGATGAGCAGAAGCGCCTCGCCAAGTACGCGATGGATGTGAAGGCAGCACTCGACGCGATCGTCGAATTGAAGCCGGAAGAAGTGGCGCAGGGGAAGGTTTAAGCGGCGCCTGCTTTAGCGCCGCTCCGGGCGGAATCACCCCGCCGAATGTCCGACCATATCCTTCGGCCGTACCCATTCGTCGAACTGCTGCTCGGTGACATAGCCGAGCGCCAGCGCCGACGCTTTCAGCGTGGTGCCTTCCTTGTGCGCTTTCTTCGCAATCTGCGCGGCCTTGTCGTAACCGATGTGCGAATTGAGCGCCGTCACCAGCATCAGCGATTCGTTGAGCAAAGTATCGATACGCTCGCTATTCGGCTCGATGCCCACCGCGCAGTTGTCGTTGAAACTCTGCGCGCCGTCGGCGAGCAGACGGATCGATTGCAGCACGTTGTGCGCGATCATCGGCCGGAACACGTTCAGTTCGAAGTTGCCGCTCGCGCCGCCGATATTCACCGCGACGTCGTTGCCGAACACCTGTGAACACAGCATTGTCAAGGCTTCGGACTGGGTCGGATTGACCTTGCCCGGCATGATCGAGCTGCCCGGTTCGTTCTCCGGAATCGATAGTTCGCCGAGGCCGCAACGCGGACCGCTCGCGAGCCAGCGGATGTCGTTGGCGATCTTGTTCAGGCTCACCGCTACGGTCTTCAACGCGCCGTGCGCGAACACCAGCGCATCGGCTGCGGCCATCACTTCGAATTTGTTGGGCGCCGAGACGAATGGCAAGCCGGTCAGTTTGCCGATCGCCGCTGCCACCCTGTCGGCGAACTGCGGATGCGCATTCAAGCCGGTGCCGACCGCTGTGCCGCCCTGTGCGAGTTCGTACAGATGCGGCAGCGCCGATTCCACATGACGGATGCCGTGATCGAGTTGCGCGACGTAGCCTGAAAACTCCTGGCCAAGCGTAAGCGGCGTGGCGTCCTGCAAGTGCGTACGGCCGATCTTGACGATGTCGACGAAGGCCTTTGCCTTGCCGTCGAGGGTATCGCGCAGCGTCTTCAGCGCGGGCAGCAGATGTTTGACGATCCCGTAGGCGGTGGCTACGTGCATGGCTGTCGGAAACACGTCGTTCGACGACTGGCTGCGATTCACGTCGTCGTTCGGGTGCACCTTGCGCGACTCGCCGCGCTCGCCGCCGAGCAGCTCGCTCGCGCGATTCGCAATCACCTCGTTGAGGTTCATATTGGTCTGCGTGCCGGAGCCGGTTTGCCAGACCGCGAGCGGAAATTCCTCGGGGTGCTTGCCGTCGATGATCTCGTCGGCCGCTTGCATGATCGCCTTCGCCTTGTTCTCGTCGAGCACGCCCAGACCCTGATTGACCTCGGCGGCGGCGCGTTTGATGACGGCCAGCGCGGTGATCAGTTCGGGCGATTGTTTTTCAGACGAAATACGGAAATTCTGCAGCGAGCGCTGGGTCTGCGCGCCCCATAAACGAGCGTTCGGCACGGCAATCTCGCCGAACGTGTCGCGCTCCATTCGGACGTCTTCGGTCATGGTTCAACTCCGCTTCTCAAAGTTCTGCGTTGACAGGCAATAGGGAGAATAGACCCGTTAGCGCGTTCCGGTAAAAACCCGCTTGCGGATCGAAGATATAGGTGCGGCGCGCACCGTTTTCTACGTCGGTCCAGACGAGCGGCGAGAGGGGCGCGCCGATCGAGCGCAGATACGCGAGTTGCGCCGGATCGGCGAGCGTGAGGCGGTAACTTACTTCGGGTGCGATGGCGCGTTCGAAGATCTGCGCGACCTGTTCGGCGAGCTGCGGGCTATGGATGACCAGCGTTTGCTCGGTGTTCAGATTGGCCGAGCGCGGATCGAGATTCATCGAGCCGATCACCAGAATCTTGTGGTCGATGACATAGGTTTTCGCGTGCAGGCTGGCTCGCGAGCGAGAGCCGGTGAGACCGACGCGGGGCGCCTTCTGTTGCGGCTTGAATTCATACAACTCAACGCCCTGTTGCAGCAGCGGCACGCGGAACGGACTGTAGCCGGCTTGCACGGCCACTGCATCGGTCGCGGCGAGCGAGTTGGTGAGCACAGCAATGCGTACCCCACGATGCGTCAGTTCGCCCGCCGCCTTGACACCGGACTCGTGCGGTACGAAGTAGGGCGAAATGATCAGAAAATCTTTCTGCGCGTCGTGCATCAGCTCCGCCAATCGCTGCATCGGTGGGCTGACGTAGTCCGGCGACGGATGTACGATTTTCTCCGGCAGGTCTGCCTTGAATTCGGCCGGCGCCCACGTCAAGCCAAGTTGATCCCTGGCAATCTGCAAGGCGAGTGGTGTCGCGTTCAGCGGCTTCGCGTTGTACGGATTGGCGTTGGTGCGCCAGTGCTGTCGTAAATCGTCGCGCGTCTGGTCGAGCACTTTCGCATCGAATTTCTGTTTGTTCAGCACCCGCAGCGGATAGGCGATGCTGCTGTTCCAGTAGTCGTCGAAACTGGCGGAGACGTCGGCGACGACCGGACCGGCGGCGAGCACGTCGAGATCGCGAAACTGCAGCGTTTCGCTGGCGCTGAAATATTCGTCGCCGAGGTTGCGGCCGCCGACGATGGCCAACTGGTTGTCGGTGATCATCGACTTGTTGTGCATGCGGCGCGTGAAATGGCCGATTTGCGTGAACACGTTCGTGGTGCGTTCGAACACGCCTTCCTGCGCGCTGCCGAACGGATTGAAAACGCGGATCTCGATGTTGTCGTGCGAGTTCAGACCCGCCATCAGGTGGTCGATGTCCTTGAAGTTCAGATCGTCGACCAGCATGCGCACTCTCACACCGTGGTCGGCCGCGTAGAGCGCGGCGCCGAGCAGCAGCTTGCCGGTGGTGTCCTCGTTGGCGATGTAGTACTGCATGTCGAGGGTTTTCGTCGCGGCGCGCGCGAGCGCAATGCGCATCTGCAACGCATCGGTGCCGCTCCACAGTACCCGGAAGCCGGACTCGTCTGGATGCGCGGCTTCGGGCGGCGCGAGGGCCATGTGAAGCGGCGTTATTTCAGTGGCGGGCAGTGCGTGAGTGACCTTGCGGTCGAACGCGGTGGCGGGAGGCCGGGTCGCGCAAGCGGTCAAAAGTGCCGTTGCGCAGCACAGCAGGAAGAAATGTCTCGTCGTCCGCCAATCCCACAATCCCCCCACTCTCCAATCCCCCAATCCCCCAAGGGGACTTCCTTCGGGACGGGCGATTTTCTTCGGGGCGGGCGACTTGCTTGGGCGCGGAGGACTTCCTTCGGGACGGCCGACTCTCTTCGAGACGAGTGACGTCCTCCGGAACGTGCTGAACGCGCATGTGCGGCGCAGTGCGGTCTGATTTTGATTTTGGTTTTGATGCCACGACACGCTGTTTCTCCCTGTTTGCAGGCTTCTCATGGCGACGCGTGTGGCGTGCTCACGCTGTCGAGAAATGCATTCTAAGGGGAATTAGAGGTGTGAGCGCTCGTTCTCGCGTATGACTATGTCGAGGACTTTGGCGTGGTTTGTTTGCCTGCGCGACGCTTTCTGCCCGCACGCCACAGGCGTACAGAAAGATGCCGCGAGTCAAGGCAGGAAGCCTTCGGCCCGCGGCGCTTGATGACTGCTCGATGATGATTACCCGCGTTCGGCGTTCAATACGCGCTCGCCATCCGGATGCGTGGACCCTTTCGCAGGACGTCCCGCCCAATAACCCGCGAGCAGCGAGCCGGACAGGTTATGCCACACCGAAAACAACGCGCCCGGCAACGCCGCGATCGGCGTGAAATACAGTTTGCCGAGCGTCGCTGCGAGCCCCGAGTTCTGCATGCCCACTTCGATAGCGAGCGTGCGGCAGACAGCTTCGTCGAAGCCGAGCAGACGTCCGCCCCAGTAGCCGCCGAGCAAACCGATGCCGTTATGCAGCACCACACCGAGCATCACCACGAGACCCACCGACGCGATGCTCTTCTGCGTGCCGCCCACCACCGCGCCGATGATCAGCAGAATCGCAACCATCGAGATCAACGGCAAAATCGGCTCGACCTTGCGGACCGTCCTGTTAAACAACTGATTGACGACCAGGCCGACCACGATCGGCAACGCCACGATCTGCAGGATGCTCATCAGCATGCCATGCACGTCGACAGCGATGGATGCATCCACGTAAAGGCGCGTGAGCAGCGGTGTCGCGAACACGCCGACCAGGGTCGACAACGCGCTGATCGTCACCGACAGCGCCACGTCGCCGCGCGCCAGATAGATCATGACGTTCGACGCCGTGCCGCTTGCCACGCTACCCACCAGCACCATGCCGGCCGTCAGATCCGGCGGCATGCGCAGTGCCTTGGCGATGGCCCACGCTGCCAGCGGCATCACGAGGTAATGCAGCACGATGCCGGCGATCACCGGCGCCGGTCGCGTGAAGACGCGCTGGAAATCGGCTACCGATAGCGTGACGCCCATCGCCAGCATGATGATTGTCAGGAGCGTGGTGACGTGCGGCGCAATACCGGTGAACGAAGCGGGCGAGAAGTACGCGGCAATCGAAACGAGCACGGCCCAGAGCGGAAATAAACGGGTGACGCGGGCAAGCATGACGGGTGGTCCTTGTTTATGTTTTATCGCGAGAATTGAAGGTCGGTCGAGCGGCATGCCGCGATGAGCGGTGCATGCCCGGGGCGCCGCTCGCGAGGAGCGGCAGGCCTTGGCGGCGGGTGTCGGGCCATTGGGCGGCGCGGGCCTTTGTGAGGTGCGCGAGTCGGCTCACGCGGGTGCGCGCGATTTTTGCCAAAGCGCGCATTTTACCGTTCACGGCGCGTTTGCCGGGAAACGTTGGTTGCGCGTGCAACCAGATCCTGGCGCGCGGACTGCGCGCGGCCAACCAATCACCTGTGCTTTGCGTGGCTCATGCCGATGGTGCAGGCGGCGCGCCGGGCGTGACCGGCACGCGCCGCAAGCTCAGTTTGTGGAAGCGCAGCGTCATCAGCAGCGCGACGCTCGCGAGGCCGGCGGCGAGCCCCCACCACAAGCCGCGGGCGCCCAGTCCGAAATGAAATGCCAGCACATAACCGGTTGGAAAGCCGATGACCCAGTACCCGAACGTTGCGGCAATCATCGGCACGCGCGTGTCTTTGAGGCCGCGCAGGCAGCCCGATCCCACTGTCTGCATGCCGTCGACGATCTGAAAGATCGCGGCCACGCCGAGCAGCGAACTCGCCAACGTAACCGTGGCTGCGTTGGCCGGGTCGTCGAGATGCAGGTACAGGCCGACGATCCAGTGTGGCGCCGCGATCAGCACGATGCCCGACAGCGTCATGAAGCCGACACCGAGCGCCAGCGCGACGAAGCCCGCGTGGCGCGCGGCGAGCGGCTGGCCGGCGCCGGACCAGTAGCCGACCCGCACATTGGCTGCCTGGCCGATCGCGAGCGGCACCATGAAGGCCACCGAGGCGACGTTCAACGCGATCTGATGCGCGGCCAGTTGTGATTCGCCGAGCAGGCCGACCATCAGGCCGGTGGCGAGGAACAGGGTCGACTCGACGCCGTAGGTGATCGCGACCGGCCAGCCGATGCCGAACAACTCGCCCATCAACGGCACGTTCGGCCGCGTCGCGACGACGAAATGTTTATAGCGTGGCCGCAGATGCAACAAGGCCATCAGGACGAGCGCGCTCAGCCAGACAGTGATCGAGGTGGCCGCCGCCGAACCGAGAAAGCCGAGACGGGGCAGTCCGTAGACGCCGTGAATCAGCCCGTAGTTGAGAAACCCGTTGACGAACACGCTGACGAGCGACACCCACAAGAGCCGCTTGGCCGCGCCGATGGCCGGCAGAAACGAGCGCATCAGGCCGACGCCGATCAGACTGCCGAGCGAGCCCCAGCGGAGCACCGCCGCGTATTCGCCGACGTTGTGCGCGAGCAGCGCGGGTTCGCCGAAGGCCAGCAGGATTGGCGTGGCGAACGACAGCAGGAAGAACGCCGGCACCGACAGCAGCACCGACAACACGAAGCCGGTCCAGTAGATATGCGGCACCCGCCCTTCGTCCTGCGCGCCGCGTGCGTGCGACACACTCACGCTGACGGAAGTGAGCACGCCTTGCAGCAGCGTGACCACGACGAAGAACAGGTTAGCGCCGAGGCCGCCGGCAGCGAGAGCGTCGGGGCCGAGCGAGCCGAGCAGGATCGTATCGGTGACGCCCATCGCCATTTGCGAAAGTTGCGCGATGGCGAGCGGCGCGGCGAGCCGGGCGGTGTCGGCGGCATGGCGGGAAAGGGTCGGCGGCCGGGCGGCCACCCGGGTGAAGCCGGATTGAGTCATGGAGCGCTTGAAAGCGGAAGGGGCGACAGCGTGGCGGCGGGCGCAAGCCGGACGACTCGCGAGGTTTTCGCGCTGC
The DNA here is from genome assembly GCF_035656215.1 of Paraburkholderia sp. Taxonomy (GTDB): domain Bacteria; phylum Pseudomonadota; class Gammaproteobacteria; order Burkholderiales; family Burkholderiaceae; genus Paraburkholderia. The sequence continues at coordinate 7,014 of NZ_DASRSY010000408.1, read as the reverse complement.
CGGTGGCGGAATGCGGGGCGCGCCTAAGGCGTAGGGCGGCTGTCAGCCGATTGGTTGTCTGTCGAAACTGACAGCTTATTGCTTAGGCGTGGCGATGTCGATGGAGGAGGCACGATTTTGGTGCGTGCGGCCCTCCGAGTTTCCGGACTGAAAGTCTCGGAGTAGGGGCCGTTGGGTGCCAGTCTTCGACTTCGAGTTCAAGGCTGCCAGTCTCCGGCTCAACGTCTGTAGCCGCGAGTTTCCCGGAAGCTGGCTAGGCAGCGCCTCAAGCCTCGTGCACCGCGATCCGCGTATCGCCGAGCAGCACGACCTGGCCCGCGCGAACTTTGCAGGTTTTACGCGTTTCGACCCGGCCGTCGACAGTCACAGCGCCGTCCGCGACCATCATTTTTGCCGACCCGCCGCTGTCCGCGAGCCCCGTTATCTTCAGGAGATTATGCAGTTCGACGTAGTCGCCGGTCAGTGTGAAATCGAGGTTTGGCATGGCGTTTGCACCTTGAAGCAAAGGGTTCGCATCATAAGCCAGAAGCTTGCCCCGAATGAAAGTCCCCTGTGGAACCGGGCCTCGCTCAGGCAACTGCAAGCAGATGTTATGCAGTTGTCAGAAAATGAAACGTTCCGTAACACTGGTCGTATGTTACGAACTTCACTCGTAAAGTGCGGGTCTGTAGGAAAGCCTGCTGGATTTTTCGGCGGTGAATAGACCGGGCGGGGCGCGTATGAAGCACATATCCCTGTGCCGCGCCGGTTATGACGCCCGCGTCACAACAACTCTAGAGAGGATTTAGCCATGACCCAGATTCGTACACTCCTGATCGGTACCGCCCTGACTGCTTTTGCCGCTACCGCTGCAGTCGCGCAGACCGCGCAACCGGCCGCCGGTATGAACGGCCAGGCACAGGTCCAGACCCAAGGCGCTGATGTCGCACCGGCCGCGCAAGGTGTGCAGCCGGTAACGCCGGCACCGACGCGTCTGACGGCATCGGGCTCGACCGATCCGCTGGTCCAGAAGCGCGACGCCAACGCGCAGGCTAATGCCGAATACAGGGCGTCGAAGAAGGCGTCCAAGGCGGAGTTGGCGCAACAGAAAAAGGCGGCCAAGTCGCAGTACAAGGAGCAGGTGCGCGACGCCAAGATCAACCAGAAGGCTGACAAGCAGACTGCCAACAACGAAATGAAGATGAACATGCAAGGCCAGGCAGCCGACCAGGACAACGGCGCTGACGTCAAGCACTAAGCCTGAGTTCTAACGCGCCGGGCCCGGCGGTGACGTTAGCCGCAGCCGCGCCCTCGCTAACCGGGTGCCGTGCAAAGGCGCTGTACCCGGAGCGGCCGGCTCCAGCCGGCTCGCTTTACCCAACTTTGCTGCGGAGTGGACCAGGCGCCGTGCAGACTGCCTGATTTGTCCGCATGCCGTTGTACGGAGGTATCGCATGACCATCACCACGCCCATGAAGAACCGAGTGTACGCCGCGCTAGTTGCCGGTTGCCTGTCGTCGGTCGTATTCGCGCAGGCGAGCGACCCGGCCGCCGCGCCGGTGACTCACGCTGACAAGAAGGCGGCCAAGGAACAGTCGAAGGCCGACAAGAAGGCATCGGTGGCGCAAGCCAAGGCCGACAAGAAGAAGACTGACGCCCAGGCCGATGCGGATAAGGCGAACGCCGACGCCAATGTGAAAGACGCGAAGAAGCAGTAAGCCGTAGGCTCAACTGCTGAAAGCAGGGCGTCGTGGACGGCGCGCGGTGCCTTGCCGAAGAAAAATAGTCCGGAGCGCGTGTGCGCCCGGGCTATTTTTTTGCGTTTGTTTTGCGTCGCCGCTGTGCCGGTGTTTCGTTGCCGTTTCAGGAGAAACGTGCGCCCGACGTTGTTGCCCGACGAAGCGATGCTTGACGCCGGTGCCCGGCGAAGCGGCGCACGACGCCCTGGAAAGCGCCGCGCGCACGCACACGAGGCTTCTTCGAGTTGGGTAATCTCCAACGTGCCTGCCACGGTGTGAGGCAGAGTTTCACTGACGATTCTGCAAGATATCTTGAAGCCTGAAGGGGGCGGTGAAGAGACGGAAAAAAGGGTCGCTTGTCTCCGATAGTTGTATGGATATACAGTATGCGTCGCCGCCTCAACTTCACCTCAGGCCCGAATCCACTGTGCTCTCCGTCGCTGAATCTCCGCCACTGTCCGATTCCGGTACTGATACCGCCGCCTGGCTGGCCAAGCTCAATGACGCGCAGCGCGAAGCCGTCGAATACGGCGCCGACAGTCCCAATGCGCCACCGGGCGCACTGCTGGTAATAGCCGGTGCCGGTTCCGGCAAGACCAACACGCTGGCGCACCGGGTTGCCAATCTGGTGGTGAAGGGCGCCGATCCGCGCCGTATCCTGCTGCTGACTTTCTCGCGCCGCGCCGCGCTCGAAATGACCCGCCGCGTCGCGCGCATCGCCGGTGCGGCGCTCGGAGCGCGGGCCGCGTTGGCGCAAGGGCTGACGTGGTCGGGCACCTTCCATAGCGTCGGCGCGCGGCTATTGCGTGAATATGCGGATCTGATCGACCTCGCGCCCACCTTCACGATCAACGACCGTGAGGATTCCGCCGACCTGATGAATCTCGTGCGCCACGAACTCGGTTTGTCGGCGAAAGAGCGGCGCTTTCCGGCCAAGGGCACCTGCTTTGCGATTTACTCGCGCGTGGTGAACACAGGCGCGTCGCTCGCCGACGTGCTCAACGGCACGTTCCCCTGGTGCCGCGAGTGGGAAGCGGATCTGCGCATGCTGTTCGCCGCATACGTCGAGGCCAAGCAGAAGCAGAGCGTGCTCGACTATGACGACCTGCTGCTCTACTGGTCGCACATGGCCGCCGAGCCGGCGATCGCGGCCGATCTGTCGGCGCGCTTCGATCACGTCATGGTCGACGAGTATCAGGACACCAACCGCTTGCAGGCGTCGATCCTGCTGGCGTTGAAACCCGACGGCCGCGGCCTGACCGTGGTCGGCGACGACGCCCAGTCGATCTATTCGTTTCGTGGTGCGACCGTGCGCAACATTCTCGACTTTCCGGCGCACTTCAACCCGCCAGCCAAACAGGTCACGCTCGAGCGCAATTACCGCTCTACAGGGTCGATTCTGGCGGCATCGAACGCGGTAATCGAGCTTGCGAGTGAGCGCTACACGAAGAATTTGTGGACCGACAAGGCTTCGGCGCAACGCCCGCGTCTGGTGACGGTCGCCGACGAAGCCGATCAGGCGCGCTACATCGTCGAACAGGTGCTCGAGGCGCGCGAGCAGGGCATGAAGCTCAAGTCACAGGCGGTGCTGTTTCGCGCCGCCCATCACAGCGCCGCGCTCGAGATCGAACTGACCCGGCGCAACATTCCGTTCGTGAAATTTGGCGGCCTGAAGTTTCTCGACTCGGTGCACGTCAAGGATGTGCTCGCCGTGCTGCGCTGGGCGGAGAATCCACGCGACCGTGTCGCTGGTTTTCGCGTCGTGCAATTGCTGCCGGGCGTCGGTCCCGCCACCGCCGCGAAGGTGCTGGACGAGGTCGCGGCCCGGGCGGCCGGTAATCCGGTCGATATCACGCATAGCGCCGGCGGTGCGCTGGCCGCCTTTGCGCCGCCCGCTCGCGCGCAGGAAGACTGGCATCCGTTCGTCAAGCTGATGTCGAGCGTGTACGGCCGGCAGACGCCGTGGCCAGCCGAGTTCGAAATGGTTCGGCGCTGGTACGAGCCGCATCTCGAACGCAATCACGAGGACGCGGCTATCCGTCATGCAGACGTGCTGCAGATGGAAAGCATCGCGGGCACCTACGCGTCGCGCGAACGCTTCCTGACGGAGTTGACGCTCGATCCGCCCGACGCCACCAGCGACGAATCGGGCGTGCCGCTGATCGACGAGGACTACCTGATCCTGTCCACGATTCATTCGGCGAAAGGGCAGGAGTGGCGCAACGTGTTCGTGCTGAATGGCGTCGACGGTTGCATTCCGTCCGACCTCGGCACTGGCAGCGCGGAGGAAATCGACGAGGAGCGCCGCCTGCTCTACGTGGCGATGACGCGCGCGAAGGAAGACCTGCATATCGTCGTGCCGCAACGCTTTTACGTGCATAACCAGACGCATATGGGCGACCGTCACGTGTGGGCGTCGCGCACGCGGTTCATTCCGGCGCATCTGATGCCCTTGTTCGACGTCTACGCCTGGCCACGCGTGCCGGTGCCGAGCGCCCCCACAGCGACGGGGCTGGCCGCGGCGGCGCAGGCGAAGATCGAGATTGGGGCCCGGCTCAGGAAGATGTGGGATTGAAGCGGTGATGCGGGGTTGGGGGGCGATCGAGGTCACATCCTTTCGGTCTCGTCTTCTGCGCTCCGGTGCCCGTGGCCGCGGCCCTCGGTTGCGGCTAGCCGTTGCCGGCTGCCTTTAGCGCGATCGCCGTTGTTGCTGTGGTTGCTGTTGCGGTGCCGGACGCGGCGGCACAAAGAAATTGCGCAACCATGCGGCGCAACGTGAGAACACGTCATAGGGTTCTTCGATGAAAATCTCTGGCTTCAGCAAGCGCAGATACTCCATGATCTGCTGCGCTTCCTGCTTCTGGAACGAGCCGTGCGAGATACCCAGGCGCAACAGGCCACGCAGTTCGCCGAGCTTTTCGCGCGCGGTGCTGCCCACACCTGTTTCGCATGCCACTTTGGCTTCGTAGACGCGCTGGCGCAGCGATTCCACCAGCCGCCAGGCCGGCGTCTGCATGACTTCTTCGAGCGCCTGGATGTCCTGCACCGCGCTCTTGATTTGCGCGGCGAGCGGATCGACTAGCACCGCGTCGCCTTCCGCTTCCTTGACGATGGCCGCCGCCCAGTCGTGGCACTGCTTGGAGAGCTCTTCCGGCGTCCATTCCGAGCGGGCCGCAAAGCCGAAACCGAATTCCCCCGCCTGCCGCATCAGAATCGCGACGACGTCCGGAAATTCCTTGTCCAGTGTGCGTTTCGCCCACGCGTACTGGCCACCTTGCAACATCCGCTTAACCGCGTGTTCGGTCAGCGGCACCATGTTGTCGAGCAGCTTGGCGCGCAAAAAATCCTCAAACGACGGCGTCGCGAACTGCGGATCGAGCTTCAGCGAAACTCGCAGAAAGGCGTCGAAGTCCTTGCGCAGCGTCGTAATGGTTTCGTCTTTGAGTGTGAGGGTGATTTGACCCATCTGTTATCCCGTTTGGTCCTGCCGCGCGCCCTCGTCTGTCATCCGGACGCACCCGGACCCTGTGCGACGCAAGGCCAGATGCCAGCGCGGTTGATGCCTGCCTGTTGCCGCGTAATCAGCGGGACGTATCCCGATTCGCGGACCTCGACTTCATATCGGCGGAATTGAGGGAAACTTAAGGGTCGGTGACCGATTGACGACCGGTTTAGAGGCAGGCGTCGGCGTCGCCCGGTTGAGCGCGGTGCGCAAGCAACACGTTCGGTGTCGCTAGTGCGAGGTGGGGCCGGTGCGCAGGGTGTCGCGGCACCGGAGTGACGGCCGCTGGAAATGTGGCCAACCCGCTGTGCGGATACTGGCCGTTTCGCTTATTTAAGCACGACGCCTTGCCAGACAAAAAAGACCGTCAGGCCAACCGCGATGGTCAGAAGCGGCCGCCGCGTCAACGCGCTGACCGCGATGGCCGCCAGCGCCCCGACCAGTTGCGGATTGCGCCAGGTCAATTCGGCATGGGCGCCATGCGGCGAAACCGCCATTGGCACGATGATCGCGGTCAGCACGGTAACGGGCACGAAGCCGAGCGCGGTGCGCACGAGCGGCGGAAACACCAGCCGATCGCCGAGGACGAAGACGGCGGCGCGGATCACCCACGTAATGACGGCCATGCCTAGGATCAGAGCGACGTAGTTCATCGCGACGCTCCTGCGGTTTCCTGCACGGCGTCCTGCGAGATTTTCCGCGGGACTTCCCGCGGGGGCTCCTGCGAGGTTGCGCGCGGCGCTTCGCGATTACCCCGCGTGCCTCGCCCAAGTCGCGGCACCGACAGCAATACACCGATGGCGACGCCCGCGAACACGGCGCCGAGCAGGCCGAGCTTGTACGGCCACGCCTGCCAGAAGAACGCCAGCGTGCCCGCGGTGACGGCCGCCGCGATATAGCGCAGCGCGACGAGCTGCGGCACGACGATCGCAATGAAGGTGGCGACCATCGCGAAATCGAGCCCGAGCGACTGCAGGCCCGGAAAGGCCGCGCCAAACAGCAGGCCGGCGACGGTCCAGATCTGCCAGTTCAGGTACATGGCCAGACCCGCGCCGAAGAAGTAGTGCGGGCCGACCGTGCCGGGTTCTCGATGCCGGTAATGTTCCCACGCGACCGCGAAGACTTCGTCGGTGAGCAGTGCGCCGAGCGCCCAGCGCCAGCGTGACGACAGATGCGCGACGTGCGGCGCGAGCGTCGCGCTGTACAGCACGTGACGCAGGTTGACGACGAGCGTGGTCGCCCAGATCACCGCAAAGCTCGCGTGGCCGGCGATCAGGCCGAGCGCGATGAATTGCGCGGAGCCGGCGAACACGACGAGCGACATCAGTTGCCCGTGCCATAGATGCAGCGGGCCGGATGCGACCAGGGTGCCGAAGATCACGCCGAAGGGCGCCGCGCCGACCATCATCGGGATGATGTCGCGCGCGCCGGCGGTGAATTCTTTTAAGTGGCCTGGGCTTGAGGGCTGGCCGGGGTTGGAATGGGTCAATCTTGCCTCCTTGATTCGGGAAGCATAGCGAGTGGCGGTGGGCGGGGCTTGTACGTTCTTGCGGTGGTCGCGCGGACGGGGACGGGTAGACGCAGATTGAACAAACCTGGGTGTATCGCGCAGATAGGGTAGGCGGCTTCTGGGTGCCCGGCTGCGGAGTCGACGGCGCGTCACTGGCGCGGATGGCGAATAGACGGCGGCAAGCGCTCCGCGGCGGTTGCGAGGGTTGCCTCAGCTGCCTTGCCAGCGTCCCGGCGGCACGCCGAACATGCGCCGGAAATGGCGCGTGAAATGACTTTGATCCG
>NZ_DASRSY010000407.1:0-6620 GCF_035656215.1 Paraburkholderia sp. | reverse complement strand
CCAGCACCAGCGCGGTTTTCTCGAGGCTCACCAGCAGCCAGATATCCGCAATCGCACCAGCCAGCGGAAACAGCAGGCCGCAGGTGCGCGCACTACTGACACACACGACCGCCGCACACTTCGCCATCACGAGCCGCACGCGGCGCAACCACCCGCCTTCTCTTCATAGCGATCGTGATGCTTGAGCCATTCGCCCATATTCTTCTTCTCGTCGCGGCCTTTCGGTGTGACGTCGAAATGCGCGTACGTGCTGAGGAACTGCTCGCCGCCGCGTCCATAGGTGGAATACGTGTGATAGACGTCGCCCGCTTCGTCCTTGTAGAACACGCTGTGACCGGATAGCTCGTCGATGCCGACATCCTGCTCGGTGAAGTTGTAGAACGCCTTTTTGCTGGCGATCTCCTCCGGCGTGAACGACACGTGATAGTCGAAGTTGAAATCGCTTTCATTCGACGATACCCACGGAAACTTCCAGCCCATCCGTTTCCTGAAAGCCTCGATCTTGGCAAGCGGTCCACGCGAGACTGCCACGTACGATACGTCGTGATGTTCAAGATGCGTCAGGATGCCGTCCATGTGATCCGACACGAACGAGCAGCCGAAACAGCCCTCTTCCCAATCGGGGCCGAGCATGAAGTGATAGACAATCAACTCGCTACGGCCGCTGAACAGATCGGCGAGTGTCTTGCGGCCCTGCGGCGTATCGAATATGTAGGTCTTATCGACCTTCACCCACGGCAGTGCACGACGTTTGCGGGCGAGTTCGTCGCCGGCGCGTGTGTACGCTTTCTCTTCGACCAGTAGCGCCTTGCTGGCGGCCAGCCATTCTTCTCTCGTACCAACCCGGTGTTGCGGATCCATGTGCGTCTCCTTCTCTGCGTCGTGCAGGTTAGATAGAACAAAATCACGCGAAGTAGCGTTCCAGCGAATCGAGGCCACCGCTCCAGCCGGCTTGATGCAGGTCGCGCGTTTCTTCGTCGACGAACTGTTCGTGCGTCAGCGTCAGCAAGGTGCCGTTACCGTCCGGCCGTAACAGCACCGTGACGAGCGACTCCTGTTCCGGACTCGAACGCCATGCCCATGTAAACACGAGCCTGGCGTCGGGCACCACCTCCAGATACTGGCCGCCAACCTCGATTTCCCGGCCATCCGGCTTGCGATACACAATCGTGAAGCGCCCATCGACGCGCGCATCCAGTTCCGTGCGAACCACGTCGGAGTCGCTCGGATGCATCCACTTCATGAGTTGCGCCGCCTCCGTCCAGGCGCGGAAGACTTTGGCGGGCGCGGCGTTGATCCGGCGCTGAAGGGTGAGACTGGGTTTGGCGGACATGGGGTTTCCTCTTCGACGAAAGCGGCAAGACGATCGAGTGATTCAGATCAGAAGCGCTGATAGCGGGTGAGCCATTCCATGGCTTCCTCCATGGGTCCGGCGCACAGGCGGCAGGCCACCGTACGGCCGGTTTTGCTGCGCGTGATGAGACCAGCCTCGTACAGCACGTCGAGATGCTTCATCACCGCGGGCAACGACATCGCAAACGGCTCGGCGAGCTCACTGACCGACAGATCGCTCAGTTCGGACAGACGCGCGAGCAACGCACGCCGCGTCGGATCGGACAGCGCGGCAAAGGTGCGATCGAGTAGCATGTCATTAAACTTAACCATGAGGTTAAGTATAGAAACACACGTGAGGATGTCAAGGACAGGTGCGTGCTTTTCTCAAAGCACACAGGAAGACGAAGGGGACGCTACAAAAAAGATACGCGGCGCATCGCAGATAAAACCCTGCAATACGCCGCGTCAAGGTGGAGAACAACCGACTACACGTTCGAGCAAAGCGGCAGAGAAGCCCGCCCCACTCGCGCGTTACAGCAAATCGCGTCAAACGCAATGCAGCAGAATCAGATCGCCCAACCGCCGAGATAGAAGCCGACCAGTACGACAGCGATGACAACCGTACCTACGTTCAGCTTGCGATATTCACCGCTCACCACGCGGCCGATCACCAGCGTCGCGAAGCCGAGCATGATGCCCGTCACGATGTTGGCGGTCAGCACGATGAACACGGCGCACATCAGGCCCGACATCGCGTCGACCATGTCGTCCATGTGCAGCTTGCTCACGTTCGAGAGCATCATCAGACCGACGTACATCAGCGCCGGTGCCGTTGCATACGACGGCACCAGACTCGCCAACGGCGAGAAGAACATCACCACGAGAAACAGCAGACCGACCACCGCCGCTGCCATCCCCGTCTTCGCGCCGGCTGCAACGCCGACCGTCGATTCGATGTAGGCAGCCGCCGGTGCACCACCGAGCAGGCCCGAGAAAATCGAGCTCAGCGAATCCGCTGTCAACGCACGGCCGCCGTTGATGATGCGACCGTTTTCGTCGAGCTGACCCGCCTGCCCGGCAACGGCGCGAATCGTGCCAGTTGCGTCGAACACGGCGGTCATCACGAGGGCCAGCACGCTAGGCAAAACGGCCATCGACAGCGCGCCCTTGATGTCCATCGCGCCAATCAGGGAAGCATGGCCCGGTGCGCTCAGCGCAGGCAGTGCGAACACCCCGTGGAACGCCACCGCCGGATCGATCATGAGCGCAATCGCCGAGATCGCGATGATCACGATCAGGATCGAACCCGGCACGCGACGGCGCACCAGACCAAAGATCGCAGCCAGACCCGCCACCGACATGATCGCCGGCAACGCCGTGATATTGCCGAGCGCAACCGGCAGACCGGCGCCCGGATTCTTCACGACCAGACCCACGTCGTTGGCGGCGATCAGCAGCAGGAACAGGCCGATACCGATGCCCGTGCCGTGCGCGATGCCCGTCGGCAGATTGCGCAGAATCCACGAACGCACGCCCGTCACCGAGATGCCGGTGAAGACGACACCCATCAGGAACACCGCGCCGAGCGCGACGTTCGGATGCAGACCTTTACCGAGCACGAGGCCGAACGCGGTGAATGCGGTCAGCGAAATCGCGCAGCCGATCGCGATCGGCAGACGCGCCCATACGCCCATCAGCAGCGAACCGAACGCGGTGGTCAGGCACACGGCGACAAACACCGCGCTGGTGTCGAAGCCCGCTTTGCCGAACATACCCGGCACGACGAACACGGAATAGACCATCGCGAGGAAGGTCGTGATGCCCGCGACGATTTCAGTACGCTGCGAACTGCCGCGTGAAGAGATTTCGAAGTAGCGGTCGAGAAAGCCCTTTCCGTCGAATGATTCGGCGCCGACTTCGGAAATCGGTTGGGCGTGGGGTTCCATCATGATGAGTGCCTCCTTTATCAGCGTGCTGAAACGGCCCGTATTCCGGCCGCCATCAGGTTCGTCTCGTTGCGTTGATCTAATGTCGTGTGGCAAGGTTTGAACGTCGGCTTGCGATGCGTACGTACAACCCGCCTTCCGTCCTTCTTTTGCTGTCCCGAAATGTAGGGCAACACAAATATGTCTCCCATCGCATGAATGGCATGCCCGACATGTCACGACGCTTATATCGTTCAGGGGACGGCAAACCACGTGGGCGCTCCGCGCGTTTACACCTACGGTTTGTCATCAAGTTGTGAAGAGGTTTTGAGGGGTTGGTTCAGCGGGCCAGAACGGGCCTGGGTCGCGGCCGGAAGTTCGCAACGCGGCATGCAACTTGCGTCGGGGACACCTGACAGAGGCCCTTCAAAACCGGGCCGCCCGACGCCGCGGGTTACACTCTGGCCCTTACCCGACTTAACTGCGGCGGCCCACAGCGCTCGTCCGCACTGGCCGATGGAGTCCTTCTTGATGAGTGGCGGTTTTTCGCGTCCTGCCTGGCGTCTTCTGATTCTTGCTGTGTTCGCGCTATTCGCGCTGTCCGGTTGCAGCCTGCTGTGGGGCCCGGGACAAGCGCCGATCGTCGATGCCGTGGTGATGCCCGTCGAACCCGCGAGCGCCCCCGTGGCCGCCTCCGCGCCGGAACCGGTCGAGACTGAGGCGGCCGAGCCCGAACAGCAGAAGAAGCCCAGGAAACCGGTCGTCAAGCCGCGCAAGGTCGAACCTCCGCCGCCAGTCGTCACGCCCGCACCGCCGCCCCCTGCGCCCCCGCCGCTGATCGTGCTGCGCACGATCGAGCGCAGCGAGGCGCGCGCCTTGCTCGATAGCGAAGTCCAGAAGCACGACGGCAAAGTGATTGGCCGCGCGGTCGATATGATCGCGGATGCGAGCGGCAAGCCGCGCGAGATGGTGGTCAATCTGCAGGGCTTCCTCGGCGTCGGGGACCGCAAGGTCAATTTCCCGTGGAGCGCGTTCCGCTTCACGCCGAGCGCGAAGACCGCGCCGATCACGCTCAACGCAGCGGCCGTGCCGACTCCTGCGGCAAAGTCCCCTGCCATGCAATTGCAGTTGATCGATACCGATGTCGAGCGTTCGAACGGCGCCAAGGTCGGCCGCGTGATTGACGTGCTGATCGACGCCAACGCGCAGCCGCAGGCGGTCGTGCTCGACGTCAACGGCATGGTCAGCACCGAGCGGCGCACGATTGCCGCCAACTGGTCGGCGCTGCGTTTCGTCACGAAAGACAAGGAACTGCATCCGCTGATCGATCTGAGCGATGCGCAGATCAATGCGACGCCGCCTTACGCCAGCGACAAACCGATCCGCGCGGTGTCGCCGGCGCCTCCGGCACCCGCAGCGGCGCCTGCTCCCGCCGCTGCGGCTTCCGGCGCGCCGGCCGCCACCGTTACGGCGGGTTCCAACGCACGGGCGGCCCGATGATAGGCCGCACATTGGTAACCGCGCGCAGTTTGCGCGCACTCGATTGGCTGAATTTTTTCGTCGCCAACGTGCAGACGGGTTTCGGGCCGTTCATTGCGTCGTACCTTGCCTCGCACAAGTGGACCCAGGGCGAGATCGGCATGGCGCTGTCGGTCGGCACCATTAGTGCGATGGTGAGCCAGGTGCCGGGCGGCGCTGCCGTCGACGCGTTGCGCAACAAAAAAGGCGCTGCCGCATGGGCGATCTTCGCGATCATCTTCAGCGCCGTGCTGCTGGCCGCGAGCCCGACGGTGCTGCCGGTGATTGCCGCGGAGGTGTTCCACGGCTTTGCCAGCTGCATGCTGACGCCGGCGTTGGCCGCGATCTCGTTCGCCCTGGTGGGACGCGCGAATCTCGGCGACCGGCTGGGACGCAATGCCCGCTGGGCGTCGATCGGCAGTGCTGTGGCGGCCGGGCTGATGGGCGTATTCGGCGAATACTATTCCCCACGCGCGGTGTTCTGGCTGACGGCGGCGCTGGCCGTCCCTGCGCTGTTTGCGCTGACGATGATCCAACGCACCGACACCATCGAACTGCCGAAAGCCGGGCCGACGCCTGAGCAGATCGAACGACGCGAGAGTCTGCGCGAACTGCTGCGCGACAAGCGGATGCTGCTGTTTGCGGCGTGCATTGTGCTGTTCCATTTGTCGAATGCGGCGATGTTGAATCTTGCTGCTGGCGAAGTGACGGCCGGCATGGGCGACAACGTGCAGCTCGTGATTGCCGCATGCATCATCGTGCCGCAGGCGATCGTGGCGATGATGTCGCCGTGGGTCGGACGCTCCGCCGAGCGGTGGGGGCGCAGGCCGATCTTGCTGCTGGGGTTTTCCGCGTTGCCGATACGAGCGTTGTTGTTTGCCGGAATCAGCAGCCCTTATTTGCTGGTGCCGGTACAGATGCTGGACGGCCTGAGCGCTGCGGTGTTCGGCGTGATGCTGCCGCTGATTGCCGCCGATGTGGCCGGCGGCAAGGGGCGGTATAACCTTTGCATCGGCTTGTTCGGGTTGGCAGCGGGAATTGGAGCGACTTTGAGTACGACTGCTGCTGGGTTTGTGGCGGATCACTTCGGGAATGCGGTGAGTTTCTTTGGACTTGCTGCGGCGGGCGCGCTTGCCGTGTTGCTCGTGTGGGCGGCGATGCCCGAGACGCGGGATGCCGCTGCGGCCGAGGAGGCTGCGGCTGTGGGGGATGGGAAGTCGGCTGTTAGGTGAGCGGGTTTTTTGCCTACGGCGTTGGGCTTTGCTTGTTTTTATTGCCTGCAGGGCGCTTTGTTTGTGCTGTGTGCCTATGGTGTTGGCCGTTCTTTGATCTGGATTTTTGGCTTTTTCTTGGTCTGGATTTTTGGCCTTTCCTTGAATTCTTATTGGTCTATTAGCGTCGCCCCTGTGCGGGGCGGCACTTACTTCTCTTTGCCGGCCGCAAAGAGAAGTAAGCAAGAGAAAGCGGCTCACACCGCTAACTCTTAAGCGGGTCCCCCGCGCAGTGGCGGCAGTGGTGCATCTGGAATCCGTGCCCTCGCACATTCAGCCGTAGTGACAAAGAGCTCATTGGCTCCCACTCCGCACTGCGTGCGTCGCGGATGGGTATGCTCGGGAAACCAGAGGCTTCGTCTGGGCGTGAAGGGGGCCATCGGCTTCGCCTCGGCGAGACGCCTCTGCACTTATCCCGCCCCGCTTCGAATGAAATGTTGGTGTATCGCTGTCGCAGCCATAGCCACCGTTGCAGCCATAGCCACCGTTGCAGTTGCAGTTGCAGTTGCAGTTGCAGTTGCAGTTGCAGTTGCAGTTGCAGTTGCAGTTGCAGTTGCAGTTGCAGTTGCAG
>NZ_DASRSY010000406.1:0-11665 GCF_035656215.1 Paraburkholderia sp. | reverse complement strand
CGACCACTGACCGTCCCCAATTGCTCTCAAGAGCGGACTGCGCGATAACCAGACCGGCGGGCACGCGATATTTGCGCTGGATTTCCTGCGCTGCGGCTAGGTGTGAATTAATGAACGCCTGGACGTAGGCCGGCGCCTCGTGATGCCGGGGCTGATGATGTGATGCGTGATGGCGATGGGCGGCCGGTTGTGTCATGACATTCGCATTCATCAGGAGAAATAGCGTTCAGCATGCCATAGCGCCGTTGCTGTAGGCAACACGTCCCATGCGGGAGGCATAAAAGTTACTTGGCCGCTCGGCGCGGGGAAAGACAGCGTCCCGCAGAAAGGTGCCCTATCAAGCCCGAAGACGTCGACGCGTGGCTTAATCCGGATCATTCTGGATGACCGCGAGCGGCCGTACTACGAACATCAAATGGCGGCATGAACCGTCGGCGTGGCCGTGCAGCCGGCAGGTTTCTTCTGAAATGCAAAGAGCCCGTATGGCCGGGCTCTCTTAAATTGAACAGACGTCGGATCGCGGTCAAAGGCCTATCCGCCTGGCTACACCATGATGTTCTCGGTCATGGCGTAAAGCTCGTATCGGATACGTCGGGCTTCCTGCGTGCCGTGCGCAAGCTGACAAACGTCCGCGTGTGCGATGTTGTCCGCAAGGGCTGTGTCATACACTCCAAACGCACGGTTGTCGTCGCACGTCACTTCCCGAATACGCGAAACAGGAAGTTTGCCCAGTGAGAGCACTGTTACAGGGGTCTTCTCGGCATTTTCGGGCTTGGCGTTCCGCTCATCCGCACGCGCCTTTGCTCGCTCTACGACCGCCTCTACGCTTGTGTAGGCTAATCGATCGCTGGAAAAGCCTCTGTTTGTGACGTCGTCAAACCATATCGGCTTGATCTTCTGCAATGCGTCGTCGTAAAAGTTTGGGTGCGTCACCTGTCTGACGATCAGTTCTTCGTTTTTTACAGTCCCCGGCGAATGTTCCGACGCAATTTCCTCTTCCCACGCGAGCGCGTCTGCAACCTTCTGTAGAGCCTTTACCTTTTGCTTGTCTTCTGCGTGTTCCGCAAAAAACTCCCTGCATGCGTTCCCCGGCATGGCTACCCTATGCGTTTTGCCCTCGGCCAAGCATTTGGAAGAACCAATCTTGGCTGAGGCCGTGAAGATCGTCCACCGCAGCGAACTTTTCTTCCCTTGTTTGCTTATTTTTCACAAAGAGCGACAAGGCGCCGCTGCCCTCAAATGCTACATCCGCATAAAAAGAGGTCAGATCCCAGTACAGGCCGATATCTCCAGACGACCCAATCATGGGAGTGGGAATCGCGATTCCGCTAGGCAGTCGATCCAAAAATGCGATTGCGTCACGCACATGGCCAGAATCAGGTGGCGTGCCGCCGTTTCCATCCCAGTCATCTTGTAGCGATGAATAGCTAGAAATTTCGTTCTGCGCCAACGTTAACCGGTCAATCGGAATCGATACGTTTTCAAACACGGGTTCCAAGTCGGTCTGCGCAATGTTTCCGCCATTTCCGACATATATCGGAGCGAACGACGAACTGATGTCCGTCGGACTGGCAATCACTGGTGGTTGACTTGTATTGAGCCAATCGGTCGCCTGCGTAATCGGTTGCGTAAGGGTAGCCCCGACAACTGCTACGCTCAGCATGGTAGCTAGTTTCATTTAAGCTCCTTGTTGAACGGTTAAGCCGATTTTTCCTCTGACCGCGTCTGAAAAAACTGACTGTAATGTTTGCTTGTTTGTCCTGTGCAACATAGGCATAACTGCGCCCAGCGCAGCCACCGCGCGCTCCTGCGACCAAACGGGAGTGCCGAAAGTAACTTTGTGGGTCAGCATCGTGGCGATCTGCCGCTGATTGTTCAAGTCGCCCACGTTCACGTTTACATTGTTGAGTAGGTGGCCTGGCCATTCTCCCCCCATCTCCTCTATATAACCGTGATGCGAGTGCCAGGCAGACCTCTGGCCATAGCAGTTAGGAGGCAGGTAAGGTGACTCCGCTTGGAAAACCTCGCGCAAATCAAGGTGAGACGGATCGTCACGCCAATAGAACAGATCTTGGTATTGCAAGGTAAGTGTGGTCAACGCCCGCCCAGACAAGACCAATGGCAGGACGATTTCCAGCCATCCTTGGACGCGCGGCCAGACGGTATCCCATCTACTGTATTCATTGAGAGCGACGAGACAACTTCCCCTTTGGACTTGAATCATCCGCGTGAAGCTACCGGGAACCTGGCTGCCCGTATGAATGAACTGAATGCCACCCAACTGTGCGGCAGGTGCCACAGGCGCTACTGGGGGCTTGGGCTTATGGAACTTGCTCGTCTTCTTCGGGGCTTCAACGTTGACCGTTATCTGCTGCTGTTCCTGAACCACGGGAAACGAGGACTGAAACCGGGGCGCAAGTTGACGGACTGCCTTTAAGGTCGCCGTGTCGAGCGGTGTCGCCCATTCGAGGACGAAAGCCACGCTTTGAACTGCATGGTCGCCCGCAAAGGGGTGGAGTGCTTCGATAGTCATATTATCTTTCGTTTGGAAACAGCCGCCGGACCCCGGAGTCAGTTTTGTCGGCGGGGCTAGCCGTTACTAGCCGCATATTGCCACTAATAGTAGGGAAAAGTGGCCGGTCGCGCAATGCTTGGCGCGCCGCGAACGGTCCGAGGCGCAAAACATTGCAATCGATCGTACTTAAGCGCCGTTGCGACCAAAGTGCAAAAAGCCCGCGAAGGCGGGCTTTTCTTGTTGCTACCGATTTGCTACGGCAGTGGTACCAAACCATATCTGACAGGTCTCGCGCCTGTCATTCCACGCCTGAACTACCGGATGCGAGCATTCGGCTAACGTTTTCGGCATCAGGGGGGCAGCGCAGTTGATAGTTTAGTTACGCCATTTTTACGCCAATTGTAACATCGAGCCTTTGTGGGTAAGGCGTACGGGCGAATTGCTGGTCCCCCCGACAGGAATCGAACCTGTATCTAGCGCTTAGGAGGCACTTGTTCTATCCATTGAACTACGGGGAGAGGACCGAACCGAAATAATCGCTGCAATTCCGCCGACGAACAACCCCAGGCAGAATCCGGCGAGTCCAAATTCGCCAGCGAGCGCAGAGTATATCAAACACGCCTTGCCGCGAGGAGGGCGGCGAAGCCCGCCCCACAAAGCAAACGGCCCAGCAGGCATCCCTCGCTGGGCCGCGCGAACCGTCCGGCGCACTACCGCACTACATCAGGCAGCGCACCCCGTTCAATCAAGCTAACTCAGAATTCCACCACTGCAAACTCTGCCTTGCCTACATCGCACAGCGGGCAGCGCCAGTCGTCCGGAATCGCGGCGAAGCGCGTGCCGGGGGTGATACCTTCTTCGGGAATGCCTTCTTCTTCGTTGTAGATCCAGCCGCAAATCAGGCAGACCCAGCTCTTATATTCAATCAGTTCGATTACTTCGCTCACGACGTACTCTTCTTTGGTTCGGTGCATTGATCCGCCCAGTCCGCCCCTTTTTGGGGCATGGCGGCGACCCGCAATATTACCGGAATTTGTCAAATGGACCGCCAAATACCCATGCGGCATCGCCGCAAAGCGAAGACATGTCCGGGCCCGCGTGACGGATCTCGGCATACACACCGTGTATGCTCTGATCCGCAGCTAATCTTTTGGACAGGCGCGCCGGGCGTCTGGCATGCATTGCGACGATCCGCCTCAGGAGACTGGCGCCCCCATCGCGCCTTGCGTGCCCCGCGCATGACTCTCGTTTCCAACAAGGAGAAAAACGATGATTAAAAACAAATGGCTGGCCGGTACGGTACTGGCCGGGTTGCTCGCCGTGTCGGGCGCGGCGCAGGCCGCTGGCGTGTCTTTTGTGCAACCGGCGGACGGCGCAACCGTCAGCAATCCGGTGCACGTGGTGTTCGGCGTCGACGGCATGAAAGTCGCGCCGGCGGGCACGATGACGGAAGGCTTGGGCCATCATCATCTGCTGATCGACGGCAAGCCGCTCCCCAAGGGCGAAGTGATTCCCGCTAACGACAAATCGCTCCACTTCGGCAAGGGGCAGACCGAAACCGATCTGACGCTGCCGCCGGGTGACCATACGCTGACGCTGCAATTCGGCGACGGCGCGCATCGTTCGTATGGCCCGGACATGAGCAAGACGATCACGGTGCATGTGAAGTGACGTGACGGGTGAGACGGCTGGGCGTGCGCGAGCGCCGTCCGGCCGCGGTTTCCGTTTTGTATGCTGGCTTGCGCAGGGCTTGAACGCAGTCGGATCCGATCTGCATAGGGCTTGCGTACGGTTTATCCCCGTTTTGCAAGCCAGCCAATCGGCCTATCTCTTCCGGCATACAGGCACCCGCTCGTGCGCCCGGTACAATGAGCAGTTCCGACTCATCGCTGTCTTCTCCAATTCTCCATGTCGCTTTACACCATTACCGGGGCCCAACTGGCGTTCGGTCACGTCGCGTTGCTCGATCACGCGGATTTCTCTCTCGAAGCGGGCGAGCGCGTCGGGCTGATCGGCCGTAACGGCGCGGGCAAGTCGTCGTTGCTGAAGATCGTCGCCGATCTGACCAAGCCTGACGACGGTCTGGTCACCCGCCAGCAGGGTCTGACGAGCGTCTACGTGCCGCAGGAGCCGGAGTTCGATACGGACGACACGGTATTCGACGCGGTCGCCGCCGGCTTGACTCACGCCCGTGCGCTGCTGGACGAGTACGACGTGGTCGCCAATCAGCTTGCCGACGAGCCGGAAGGCCCGGAGCACGACGCGCTGATGTCGCGCATGAACACGCTGCAATCGGCGCTTGACCATTCGGACGCCTGGAACTGGAGCACGCGCGTAGCCACCACGCTGCAGCAGATCGGTCTGAATGGGGAGGCGCGGGTCGGTTCGCTGTCGGGCGGGATGCAAAAGCGCGTCGCGCTGGCGCGCGCGTTGGTCGTGCAGCCGGACGTGCTGCTGCTCGACGAACCGACCAACCACCTCGACTTCGATGGCATTCGCTGGCTCGAAGACCTGCTGGTCTCGCTGCGCGCGGGTCTACTCTTCATTACCCACGACCGCGCGTTTCTCGACCGTGTCGCCACGCGCATCGTCGAACTGGATCGCGGGCGTCTGCTGTCGTATCCGGGCAATTTCAGCGCCTATCAGACCAGGAAGGCGCAGCAGCTTGAAGTCGAGCAGGTCGAAGCGGCCAAATTCGACAAGCTGCTGGCGCAGGAAGAAGTGTGGATTCGCAAGGGCGTGGAAGCGCGCCGGACGCGTAGCGTCGGCCGGATCGCGCGGCTCGTGGAGATGCGCAACGAACGCGCCGAACGCCGCAACGTGCTGGGCAACGTGAAGCTCGACGTGGGCCAGGGTGAGAAGTCCGGCAAGATCGTCGCCGAACTGACTGACATCACCAAGCGCTACGGTTCGCGCACGGTGGTGGACAACTTCACGGCCACCGTGATGCGCGGCGACAAGATCGGCTTTGTCGGTCCGAACGGCGCAGGCAAGACCACGCTGCTCAAGATGATCCTCGGCGAATTGCCGCCGGACGAGGGCACGGTGCGCGTCGGCACCAATCTGCAGGTCGCCTACTTCGACCAGATGCGCGCGCAGCTCGATCTGGATAAGAGCCTTGCCGATACGATCAGCCCGGGCAGCGAGTGGGTTGAAGTCAACGGCCAGAAGAAGCACGTCATGAGCTATCTGGGCGACTTCCTGTTCGCGCCGGAACGCGCGCGTTCGCCGGTCAAGTCGCTGTCGGGCGGCGAGCGCAATCGCCTGCTGCTGGCGCGTCTGTTCGCGCGGCCGGCCAACGTGCTGGTGCTCGACGAACCGACCAACGACCTCGATATCCCGACGCTCGAACTGCTCGAAGAGCTGCTCACCGAATACGACGGCACCGTGCTGCTGGTCAGCCACGATCGCGCGTTTCTCGATAACGTCGCGACGTCGGTGATCGCCGCGGAAGGCGGCGGCAAGTGGCGCGAGTACGTCGGCGGCTTTACCGACTGGCAGATTCAGCGCGACCGCTCGCAGCAGATGGCACAGGAAGCACAGAAAGAAGCGGCCAAAGAGGTGGCGTCGAAGGACGGTGGTGCAGCAGCAGGCCGTAATACGCAGCGCGCCGCCAAGCTGTCGTTCAAGGATCAGCGCGAACTTGAGGCATTGCCGGCGAAAATTGCCGCGCTCGAGGCCGAGCAGAAAACCATCGGCGCTCAACTCGAAGACGGTTCGGTCTTCGCGAAAGACGCTCAGGAAGGCACGCGTCTGACCGCGCGCTATGCCGCGATCGACGAGGAACTGCTGATCGCGCTGGAACGCTGGGACGAACTGGAAAACAAGCGCAAATGATGCGCGGGGTCGGCGCGATCCGAGATTGCGCCGACATCACGTCCAGAATGGGGGCCGGGGGTGTGCCGCGGTCTCATCGCGGTCTCAGAATAGGCCGCACCCGGGCGTCGCCCCTTATCCAAACGGCCAATCCCGCACCGCGTGAATTGCCGCCTGTATCGAAATCAGTAAAATACCCCGCGAACAGGCTTCCCCGGCGTTCGCACCGGCTGGCCGTTGCCGGGCTGTAGAGTCCGCATCGAGCCACCGTCGAGCACGCCCATGGGAAGCCAGGCGATAAAACAGCTTGCCCGCACTGCGGGCACTCTACCTAACCCCGTTGTTTCGTTTCGCTTTTTTTGAAAACTCAACGCATTGTCCACGGACCTGTCCACAGGACCTGTGGACAACGATGAACCGACGCACCGAGTCAACCATGTCTACGAAAAAGCCAAACGCCGCGTATAGCGAAGCGTCGATCAAGGTGTTGAAGGGCCTGGAGCCGGTCAAGCAACGGCCCGGGATGTACACCCGCACCGAAAATCCGCTGCACATCATTCAGGAAGTCATCGACAACGCGTCGGACGAGGCCCTCGGCGGCTACGGCCGGCAAATCACCGTCACGCTGCACGCGGACCATTCGGTCTCGGTCGAAGACGACGGCCGCGGCATTCCGTTCGGCCTGCATCCGGAAGAAGGCGTGCCGGTCGTCGAAATCGTTTTCACGCGCCTGCACGCGGGCGGTAAGTTCGATAAAGCCGCCGGTGGCGCGTACACGTTCTCGGGCGGCCTGCACGGCGTCGGCGTGTCGGTCACCAACGCGCTGTCCACCCGCCTCGACGTCACCGTGTGGCGCGAAGGCAAAATCGCCGAGTTGAGCTTTGCCAACGGCGACGTCGCCAAGGAGCTCGAAGTGCGGCCTGCCGCGCGCGGCGACAAGAAGTCCGGTACGCGTGTCACTGCATGGGCCAATCCGAAATACTTCGATTCGCCGAACCTGCCGCTCGGTGAACTGCAGCGTCTGTTGCGCTCGAAAGCGGTGCTGTTGCCGGGCGTCGAAGTGACGCTGATCAACGAGAAAACCGGCGAAACGCAAACCTGGAAATACGAAGACGGCCTGCGCGGCTATCTGCTCGAAGGCATGAACGGCAGCGATCTGCTGATTCCGCTGTTCGAAGGCGAGCGTTATGTCGAAAACTCGCGCGTCAGCGAAGAGACGTTTGCTGAAGGCGAGGGCGCGACATGGGTCGTCGCGTGGAGCGAAGAAGGCACGCTCATGCGCGAGTCGTACGTCAACCTGATACCGACGCCTGCGGGCGGTACGCACGAATCCGGTTTGCGCGACGGTCTGTTCCAGGCGGTGAAGAGCTTTGTCGAGCTGCACAACCTGCAACCGAAGGGCGTGAAGTTGCTGGCGGAAGACGTGTTCGCGCGCGTGTCGTTCGTGCTGTCGGCGAAGGTGCTCGATCCGCAATTCCAAGGGCAGATCAAGGAGCGCCTGAATAGCCGCGATGCGGTGAAACTGGTGTCGTCGTTCTCGCGGCCGGCTTTGGAATTGTGGCTGAATCAGCACGTCGAGCACGGCAAGAAACTCGCCGATCTCGTCATCAAACAGGCCCAGGCGCGTACCCGTGCCGGCCAGAAGGTCGAGAAGCGCAAGAGCTCGGGTGTGGCCGTTCTGCCAGGCAAGCTGACCGATTGCGAATCGACGGAAATTGGCCGCAACGAACTGTTCCTCGTCGAGGGTGATTCGGCGGGTGGCTCGGCGAAGATGGGCCGCGACAAGGAATACCAGGCGATCCTGCCGCTGCGCGGCAAGGTGCTGAACACGTGGGAAACCGAGCGTGACCGGCTGTTTGCCAACAACGAAGTGCACGATATTTCGGTGGCGATCGGCGTCGATCCGCATAGCCCGGACGACAAGGTCGATCTGTCGAATCTGCGCTACGGCAAGATCTGCATTCTGTCGGACGCTGACGTCGACGGTTCGCACATTCAGGTTCTTCTGCTCACACTGTTCTTCAAGCATTTCCCGCAGCTGATCGAGCGCGGGCATGTGTGCGTGGCGCGCCCGCCGCTGTTCCGGGTCGATGCGCCCGCGCGCGGCAAGAAGCCGGCGCAGAAGCTCTATGCACTCGACGAAGGCGAACTCGAAGCGATCCTCGACAAACTGCGTAAGGACGGCGTACGCGAGACGCAATGGTCCATCAGCCGTTTTAAAGGCCTCGGCGAAATGAGCGCGGAGCAGTTGTGGGACACGACGATGAACCCCGACACGCGGCGCCTGACACCGGTGGCGCTCGGCGATCTCGACTACGACGCCACGGTGGCGCGTATGACGATGCTGATGGGCAAGGGCGAAGCAGCGTCGCGGCGCAGCTGGCTGGAAGAAAAGGGCAACGAAGTGGAAGCGGACATCTGAGCGCGCTCATAGCGCCTCAGTTCACAAACACACTTCACGCCAAACACGGATACGGAATCTAGATGGACGACGATAACACTCTCGACCTTTTCACCGAGCCGCCGCCGCCCGAAGGCGACTTTCTGACGCTAGGCAATTATGCGGAACGTCAGTACCTCGACTACGCGGTGAGCGTGGTCAAGGGGCGCGCGCTGCCTGACGTGTGCGACGGGCAGAAGCCGGTGCAACGCCGCATCCTGTTCGCGATGAACGAGATGGGCCTGGGCGACAACGCGCAGCCAGTCAAGTCGGCACGCGTGGTGGGTGACGTGCTCGGTAAGTATCATCCGCACGGCGACCAGTCGGCGTATGACGCCTTGGTGCGCCTCGCGCAAGACTTCTCGATGCGCTATCCGCTGATCGACGGCCAGGGTAACTTTGGTTCGCGCGACGGCGACGGTGCAGCGGCAATGCGCTACACCGAAGCGCGTCTCACGCCGATCGCAAAACTATTGCTCGACGAAATCGACCAGGGCACGGTCGACTTCATGAAGAACTACGACGGCAAGGAGGACGAACCGAGGCAATTGCCCGGGCGTTTGCCGTTCGTGTTGCTGAACGGCGCATCCGGTATTGCGGTGGGGTTGGCCACGGAAATCCCGTCGCACAATCTGCGCGAAGTGGCGGCAGCAGCCGTCGCGATGATCCGCAATCCGAAGATCGAGCACGCCGAGTTGATGCAACACATCGCCGGGCCGGACTTCCCGGGCGGCGGTCAGATCATTTCCAGCGACGCCGAGATTTCCGCGGCATACGAAAGCGGCCGCGGCAGCCTGAAAGTGCGTGCCCGCTGGAAGATCGAAGAACTCGCGCGTGGTCAGTGGCAACTCGTGATCACCGAACTGCCGCCGAACACGGCAACGCAGAAGGTGCTCGAAGAAATCGAAGAGCAGACTAACCCGAAGATCAAGCTCGGCAAGAAGACGCTCACGCCCGAACAACTGCAGACCAAGCAGACCATGCTCGCGCTGCTCGATGCCGTACGTGACGAATCGGGCCGGGACGCGCCGGTGCGTCTGGTGTTCGAGCCGAAGTCGAGCCGCATCGATCAAACCGATTTCGTCAACACGTTGCTCGCGCATACGAGTCTCGAATCGAACGCGTCGCTGAATCTGGTGATGGTGGGCGGCGATGGCCGGCCGCGTCAGAAGGGCCTGAGCGAAATCCTCCATGAGTGGGTCACGTTCCGCTTCGTGACGGTCACGCGCCGCACGCGTCATCGTTTGACCAAGGTCGACGACCGGATTCATATCCTCGAAGGCCGGATGATCGTCTTTTTGAATATCGACGAAGTCATCCGCATCATTCGCGAATCGGACGAACCGAAGGTCGCGTTGATGGCCGCGTTCGGCTTGTCCGATCGTCAAGCCGAAGACATTCTCGAAATCCGCTTGCGTCAGTTGGCGCGGCTCGAGAAGATCAAAATCGAGAAGGAACTGTCCGAACTGCGCGACGAGAAGGCCAAGCTCGAGGACCTGCTTGGCAGCGAATCGGCAATGAAGCGTCTGCTCATCAAGGAAATCGAAGGCGACGCGAAGCAATACGGCGACGAGCGCCGCACGCTGATCCAGCAGGAAAAGCGCGCAACGTTCGAAGCGCGCGTGGTCGACGAACCGGTGACGGTAGTGGTGTCGCAGAAGGGCTGGGTGCGCGCGCTGAAGGGCCACGGTCTGGATGCAGCCGGTTTCACGTTCAAGGCCGGTGACGGACTCTACGCGGCGTTCCAGTGTCGCACGCCGGATACGCTGGTCGCGTGGGGCAGCAATGGCCGCGTTTATTCGGTGGCGGTTGCGATGCTGCCGGGCGGGCGAGGGGATGGCGTGCCGGTTACTTCGTTGATCGAGCTCGAGTCGGGCAGCCATCTGATGCATTACTACGCGGCTTCCGCGGATCAGGCATTGCTGCTCGCATCGAGCAACGGCTTCGGCTTTATCGCCAAGGTCGGCGACATGGTGAGCCGCGTGAAGGCCGGCAAGTCGTTCATGACGATCGACGCAGGCGCTACCCCGCTCGCGCCGATGCCGATGCTGCCGGATGCGACGCACATCGCGTGTCTGTCTTCGGGCGGGCGCCTGCTGGTGTTCGGTCTCGACGAGATGAAGACGCTCTCGGGCGGCGGTCGTGGCGTCACGCTGATGGCGCTCGACGACAACGAAACGCTGGTGCAGGCCTTGTCCATCAACAAAGCGGGCGTGGTGTTGATCGGCACGCGTCGCGGTGGTCGTATCGACGAAGAGAAACTGAGCGGCGCCACACTCACACCGCACATCGGCAAGCGGGCGCGCAAGGGGCGTGCGCCTGAGAGCAAGATGAAGCTCGACGGTATGCGTCCGGTGTTGGCGGCTTAAAACGCCATAAGGACGCTGCGTTAGGAAGCTGCATTAGGAATCTGTTTGAAGCAGGAAAACGTAGCAACACGGCGCGCGTTATTCGCAGATGAAGCGCGCCGTGCGTCGCAAAAAATACGGGGTGCAGCTGCGTTGCGGCATCGGGCGCGTTGCAATAACAACTACAAAGAATGTTAAGACGCCGTCAAGCCACGGAACTGCACGCATAGCGCGCGGTCGAATGCGCTCAATAGCCGCTGCTAATATCATTCGTAATAAGCGGTGTGGCGTCGTCGGGAGAGGAAAACAAAATGAACAAAGCTATCGAACTCGCGCTGTTTCTACATCTGCTCGCGGTCGCTGTGTGGGTGGGTGGGATGATATTCGCGCATTTCTGTCTGCGGCCGGCAATCGCCGACCTTTCGCCGCAACTGCGCTTGCCCCTGTGGGAATCGGTGTTCGGCCGCTTCTTTAATTGGGTCGCCGCTGCCGTGCTGGTGATTCTCCTGACCGGCGGATTTTTGCTGATGCAGTTCGGCGGCGGTC
>NZ_DASRSY010000405.1:0-35615 GCF_035656215.1 Paraburkholderia sp. | reverse complement strand
GACGAAATGAACGCGCTGCTGCGCCAGATGGAGGCGACCGAGCGCGCCGACCAATGCAACCACGGGCGTCCGACGTGGTATCAGTTGACGCTATCCGATCTCGATCGGTTGTTCATGCGCGGGCAATGACAGTGCGCCTGGTTACGCTTCTTCGGCGCGCGCCGTCTTGCCTATGACTTCACGCACTCCCGCACCAATCCCTTGCCTGCTAGGCCCCACTGCATCTGGCAAAACCGCTGCCGCGCTGGCGCTAGCCGCACGGCGGCCAGTTGAAATCGTCAGCGTCGATTCGGCGTTGGTCTATCGAGAGATGGACATCGGCACCGCCAAGCCGACGCCGGAAGAGCGCGCAGTGGCGCCGCATCACCTGATCGATATCGTCGATCCGGCGGACGCGTATTCGGCGGCGGAATTTCGCAGCGACGCGTTGCGCCTGATCGGCGAGATCAGCGCACGCGGGCGGCTGCCGTTATTGGTCGGCGGAACGATGCTGTATTACAGGGCGCTCACTCAGGGGTTGAACGACCTGCCCGCCGCCGATGCCGACGTGCGTGCAACACTCGATACCGACGCCGCACGCGACGGCTGGCCGGCCATGCATGCGCGGCTTGCCGCTATCGATCCCATTACAGCGGCTCGCCTCGCGCCGAACGATTCGCAGCGGATTCAGCGGGCGCTCGAGGTTTTCATGCTGACCGGGCAAGCGATGTCCGCTTTGCTGGCCGCGCCCGCTCGAACGGATGACGCCGCTCTGGCATGGCACTTCGTGCCTATTGCGTTGGAGCCTTCCGACCGGAGCGTGCTGCACGCGCGCATCGAAAAGCGCTTCGATGCCATGCTGGCCGACGGCTTTGTCGACGAAGTGATGAAATTGCGCGAGCGCGGGGATTTGTCACCCGAGATGCCGTCCATGCGCTGCGTGGGATATCGGCAGGTCTGGGAATATCTCGACGGGGCGGTCGATTATTCGACCATGCGGGATAAGGGGGTCTTTGCTACCCGGCAATTGTGCAAGCGGCAACTCACATGGCTGCGCAGCATGACAGAGCGGGTGGTGGTTGATTGCTGCGATCCCAATGCGACTGCGCAGATCGTCAGCTTGATTGAAGCGTTGATTTGAGGTTTTTGCCCACGCGGCGTTTTCGTTCTGTACGCCGCGCAGGCAAACCAGCCTTGGGTCAGGCTGGTTAAGGTTAAGCGTCTGGTTAGACGACTACCGTTTGAGCTTCGCCGGCCGCGCTTTCGCGAATCACGCCGATCTTCCAGACTTGCTCGCCGGCAGCCGACAACAGGCCGATCGCCGTGTCAGCATCAACAGCAGACACAACCACCGCCATCCCGATCCCGCAGTTGAACACGCGGTGCATTTCCGCATCCGCCACGCCGCCGTGCTTCTGCAGCCATGAGAACAGCGGCGGCAACGGCCAGCCACGGTGATCCAGCTCGGCCGTCAGACCTTCACGCAGAACGCGCGGAATATTCTCGACCAGCCCGCCGCCAGTGATGTGCGCCATACCCTTCACAGCGATCTGCTGCATCAAGGCCAGCAAAGGCTTCACATAAATATGCGTAGGCGCCATCAAAGCGTCGGCCAGCGAGCGGCCATCAAAATCCGCGTTCAGATCAGGCTGCGCACGCTCGATGATCTTGCGCGCCAGCGAAAAACCGTTCGAATGGATACCGCTGGAAGCCAAACCCAGCACCACATCGCCCGGGGCGATCGTGCTGCCATCGATAATCTTGCTCTTTTCCACCGCGCCGACCGCAAAACCGGCCAGATCGTATTCGCCGTCCGGATACATGCCCGGCATTTCAGCCGTCTCGCCACCGATCAGCGCGCAGCCGGACAATTCGCAGCCATGCGCGATACCCTTCACGACCGTTGCCGCCGTGGCGACGTCCAGCTTGCCGCAAGCGAAATAATCGAGGAAGAACAACGGCTCGGCGCCTTGCACCAGAATGTCGTTCACGCTCATCGCCACCAGATCCTGGCCGACGGTGTCATGTTTGTTCAGTTGGAACGCGAGGCGCAGCTTGGTGCCGACACCGTCGGTGCCCGAAACCAGCACCGGTTCCTTGTATTTCTTCGGCACTTCAAACAGCGCGCCAAACCCGCCAATGCCACCCAGTACGCCGTCGCGCATCGTCTTTTTGGCAAAGGGCTTGATCGCGTCGACAAGGGCGTCACCCGCGTCGATGTCCACGCCAGCGTCGCGATACGACAACCCTTGGGCCGAATCAGTTGAATTCGGGGCGGATTTCGGTTGATTCATGGGGAAGAGCTCGAAGGTCGGTAAAATGCGATTTTACCCGATGCCGACCAGAGTTGGCGCTTCAGCGCTTACTCTGGTCCCATACAGAGTTGCCGGCCGTCTGGCTGGAATTTGAATCATCCTGAATCTTCCGGTCGGGACGACACCTGGAAACAACTTTGCAACAGAACTCCTCGATCCTGACGCCTGTGCAACGCCGCGCCTTTATCTGGCTGGCGATCGCGCTGGGCGTCGGCATTCTGCTCTGGCTATTGAGTCCGGTCCTCACGCCGTTCCTGCTCGGCGCCATTCTCGCGTACATTCTGCAACCGGGTGTCGCGTGGATGGTGCGCCGCCGAGTGCCGCGCGGACTCGCCGCCTTGCTGATGATGCTGCTGTTCTCGTTGCTGATGACGCTGCTCGTGCTGCTGGTGCTGGTCGTCATCCAGAAAGAAGGTCCGCAGTTGAAGCAGCAGGTGCCCGTGCTGTTTGCGCACGTGAGCGCGTGGCTGCAACCCAAGCTCGCCATGCTGGGCCTCGCCGACTCGCTCGATTTCGCCAGTATCCGCGATCTCGTGATGGGGCAGCTCGAAGGCAGCGCGCAGACCGTCGCGCTTTATGTGTGGACATCCGTCCGCACCAGCGGCAACGTGATGATCACGGTGGTCGGCAATCTCGTGATGGTGCCGCTCGTGCTGTTTTATCTGCTGTACGACTGGAACCGTATGCTCGCCCGCATGCAGATCGTGGTGCCGCGCCGCTGGCTCGACAAGACGCTGCAACTCGCACGCGACATGGACCAGATGCTGTCGCAGTACCTGCGCGGCCAGTTGCTCGTGATGGGGGTGCTCGCGGTCTATTATGCGATTGCGCTGACCATCGCACGCTTCGAGATCGCGCTGCCGGTGGGTATTTTCACGGGCCTCGCGGTGTTCATCCCGTACATCGGTTTTGCAACCGGTCTCGCGCTGGCGCTGCTCGCGGCACTGCTGCAATTCGGCGACTGGTACGGCTTCGGCGCGGTCGCATTGATTTACGGCGTTGGCCAGATCGTGGAAAGTTTTTATCTCACGCCGCGCCTCGTCGGCGAACGGATCGGCCTGCACCCGCTCGCGGTAATCTTCGCGTTGCTCGCGTTCGGTCAACTGTTCGGCTTTTTCGGCGTGTTGCTGGCGCTGCCGGTCAGCGCCATTCTGTCGGTGGCCATGCGCGAGTTGCGTCAAAGCTATCTGGAAAGCACGCTTTACAACAACTGAGTCACTGACTGCTCATTGACTGTCCATTCACGTTTTAGGGTCCGAAGTCTGGGCCATTTGCGGCCTAAGCCTCATTTTCGGCATTAACCTACTGTGCTTCGTCAACTGACGCTCGATCTCGGCACCCCGCCGCCATCGACATTCGACAATTTCTTCGCTGGCGCCAACGCCGAGCTGGTCACGCGGCTGCGCGAGCTCGACAACGCGCTCGCGGCCGGGCCAGTGGCCGATCGCACCTTCTACATCTGGGGCGAAGCCGGCAGCGGCCGCACACACCTGTTGCAGGCGCTGGTGCACGAAGCGCCGCCGGGTCATGCACGCTTTGCCGGTCCACAGAGCAGCCTCGCCGCCTTCACGTTCGACCCGCGCGTCGCGCTGTATGCGATAGACGATTGCGACGGCCTGTCCGCGGCGCAGCAGATTGCCGTGTTCAACCTGTTCAACGAAGTGCGCGCGCACCCCACCAGCGCGCTCGTCGCCGCGGGCAATGCGGCGCCGATCGGCATGACGGTGCGCGAAGATCTGCGCACGCGCCTCGGCTGGGGCCTCGTGTTTCACCTCGCGCCGCTACCGGATGAAGGCAAAGCCGCAGTGCTGAAACACGCAGCGCGCGAGCGCGGCATCATGCTTGCCGACGACGTCCCGGCCTACCTGCTCACGCATTTTCGCCGCGATATGCCGAGCCTGATGGCGTTGCTCGACGCGCTCGATCGCTTCTCGCTCGAACAGAAGCGCGCGGTTACGCTGCCGCTCCTGCGCACCATGCTGGCCTCGCCCGACGCCGATGAACGGCGAACGGCGCCCGCCTCATCTGTGTCGGCCGCCGCGTCATCCGCGTCCCCCGCCGCCGCTTCAAGTAAAATGGGCCCCCATGGCTAATCTCGCACTCTTCGACCTCGATCACACGCTCATTCCCACCGACAGCGACCACGAATGGGGCCGCTTCATGGTGAAACAAGGCATGGTCGACGCCGAAAATTTCGCCCGTGAAAACGACCGCTTTTTCGCCGACTACAAAGCCGGCAAGCTCGACATTCACGCTTATCTGATCGCCATGCTCACGCCGCTCGCCAAATACACGCGCGCGCAGCTCGCCGACCTTCACGCGCAGTACATGCATGAAGTGATCAAGCCGGCGATCTTTCCGGTCGCGCTGGAGCTGGTCAGGGAGCACCGTGAAGCCGGCGATCTCTGCTGCGTGGTCACGGCGACCAACGAATTCATCACCCGCCCGATCGCGCAGGCGTTCGGTGTCGATGCGCTGATCGCCTGCGAAGCGGAAACCGTCGACGGCCAGCCGCATTCGCCGTACACCGGCCGCCCCACCGGCACGCCCAGCTACAAGGAAGGCAAGATCGTCCGTACCGAGGCCTGGCTGGCATCGCTTGGCAAGATCTGGAGCGACTTCGAGCACAGCTATTTCTATAGCGACTCGCACAACGACATCCCGCTGCTCGAAAAGGTCACCGATCCGATCGCGACCAATCCCGACGACACATTGCGCGCCCATGCGCAGGCCAAAGGCTGGCGCATCCTCGAACTCTTTCAACCCTCGTGATCAAAAAACTTATACGCAAGCTATTCGGCCAGGACTCGGCGCCCGCTGACAACACCACGCCCGCCGAAACCGAATCAGACGAAGCCGGCGAGGCATCGGCACGCAACGCGTCCAGCGCCGGCAAAGCGCGCCGCAAAACGGCCCGGCCGGCCGCAAAAGCCGTGCGGGACCCCGACGTGCCCGTCATCATTCCGCACGACGTGCATGGCATCGACCAGTCGCTGATCTCGAGGAACGCGATTCGCGTCACCGAGGGTCTGCAAGAGGCGGGGCATCGCGCGTTTATCGTCGGCGGTGCGGTGCGCGATCTGCTGCTCGGCATCAAGCCGAAAGACTTCGACGTCGCAACCGACGCCACGCCCGAACAGGTGCAGAAGCTGTTCCGCCGCGCGCGTATTATCGGACGCCGGTTTCAGATCGTGCATGTACAGTTCGGTCAGGAAATCATCGAAACCTCGACGTTCCGCGCGCTGGTCGATCCGCCCGCAGCCGACGCCGCGCCGCCGCGCCGTCTCAAGCGCGACGAGCTCGACCGCCGCACGCATGCGGTGGACGCCAGCGGTCGCGTGTTGCGCGACAACGTGTGGGGCGAGCAGCACGAAGACGCCACCCGCCGTGACTTCACGATCAACGCGATGTACTACGATCCGGCTACGCAAACCGTGCTGGACTATCACAACGGCATGGCCGACATGCGCGCGCGCCTGTTGCGCATGATCGGCGACCCGGCCACGCGTTATCGCGAAGACCCGGTGCGCATGCTGCGCGTGGTGCGTTTTGCCGCCAAGCTCGACTTCGAGATCGAAGACACGACCCGTGCACCGATCGCCAACATGGCCGATCTGATCAACAACGTGCCGGCCGCGCGTCTGTTCGACGAGATGCTCAAGCTGATGCTATCGGGTCACGCGCTCGCCTGTTTGAGACGTCTTCGCCAGGAAGGTCTGCATCATGGCCTGCTGCCGCTGCTGGACGTGGTGCTGGAGCAGCCGATCGGCGAGAAATTCATCACGCTCGCGCTGACCAACACGGACAACCGCGTGCGCGCCGGCAAGCCGGTTTCGCCAGGCTTCCTGTTCGCCACGCTGCTGTGGCACGACGTACAGACGCGCTGGCAACAATTTGAAGCGAACGGCGAATATCCGGTTCCGGCCTTGCATCGCGCAATGGACGAAGTCCTCGACATGCAAACCGAGAAGCTCGCGATCCACAAGCGCTTTTCGTCGGATATGCGCGAGATCTGGGGCCTGCAGTTGCGCCTCGAGAAACGCTCGGGAAGAAGCGCGCTAAAGCTGTTGGAACACCAAAGATTTAGAGCGGGGTATGATTTCCTCCTGTTGCGCTGCGAATCGGGCGAACTCGAGGAGTCGGTCGGTGCGTGGTGGACGGAGTTCATCGAAGGAGACGTCGCTGCGCGTGAGACATTGCTCACGCAAGGCGGGAAGGACCGAAGCCCCAGAAAACGACGGAGGCGCAGCAGTGGCGCCAGAACCCGCAAACCGGGCGACGGAATGGAGGGCGGCACGCAAGCCGAACGCACAGCCAGCGACGCGGGCCATGACGGCCCGCACGAAGACTGACACAGCGTTGGCTATTGCCGTCGAACGATAGTTGCAGGAAGTTATGCCATGACGGTTGCTTATCTCGGCCTCGGCGCGAATCTCGGGGACGCGCGCCAGACCCTGAAAGACGCGGTGGTGTGCCTGGCACAACAGCACACCATCAGCGTGCTCGCCAAGTCGAGCCTGTATCGCACCGCCCCGATCGACGCGGGTGGCGACGATTATTTCAACTGCGTCGTGAAGGTCGATACGACGCTCCCCGTGCGGCATCTGCTCGCGCTGTGCCACAAGATCGAGCATCAGTTCGGCCGTGAGCGGCCGTTTCGCAACGCACCGCGCACGCTCGATCTGGACATTCTGCTATTCGGCAATCAATCGATCGACGAAGCCGATCTGATCGTGCCGCATCCGCGATTGATCGAACGCGCCTTTGCACTCGTGCCGCTGGTCGAGATCGACGCAGCGCTGATCATCCCGCAACACGGCCGAGCCGAGGCCCTGCTTGACGGCGTGAGCGATCAGCGCATCGAAAAGGTGAAGGGACCCTGCCAATGTCCAATGCTCAATGCATTGACTGCTGACGTCCCTGTCGGGGACAAGGGCCGTTGCGAATGAATTCGCCACCACTCACCGTCACCGCGCCGCAATTACGGCCGCCCTTCGGCTACCTCGCGATCGAAGGGCCGATCGGCGTCGGCAAAACCTCGCTCGCACGGCGGCTCGCCCAGCGCTGGTCGATGCAGGAACTGTTCGAGCGGCCGCAAGACAATCCCTTTCTCGAACGCTTTTATCGCGACACCGCGCGTTATGCGTTGCCCGCGCAATTGCATTTCGCCTTACAGCGCGCGCAGCAAGCCCAGGAAGTGGTGGCCGCGCATGTGGCGGGCACATCGCTTATCGCCGATTTCATGACGCAGAAGAACGACATCTTCGCGCGTCTGACGCTGCAGGAAGACGAGTGGCAGCTTTATCGCGCCCTCGCCGCACGACTCGACGTGAGCGCGCCGGCGCCGGATTTCGTGGTCTATCTGCAAGCCAGTCCTGAAGTGCTGTTCGCCCGCATCCAGAAGCGCGCCGTGCCAATGGAACTGCAAATCTCCGATGCGTATCTGCACGCGCTCTGCGACGCCTACAACGAGTTTTTCTATCACTACGACCGCACCCCCGTGTTGACGGTCAACGCTGAACATCTGAATCCGCTCGACTCGGACGCAGACCTTGCGCTACTCACCGAACGCATCGAAACCATGCGCGGTCGCAAGGAATTCTTTGTCAAAGGCACGTCGCTTTAAGCGGCGCGCCCTCTCTTTTTTCCAACGGATTTCCCCATGACCTATTTGCAGGAAGCGAGCCGGAACGCCATCACCGTGCCGAAACTGCAGGCAATGCGCGATGCCGGCGAAAAGATCGCCATGCTGACCTGTTACGACGCGAGCTTCGCCGCGCTGCTGGATCGCGCGGGCGTCGACGTGTTGCTGATCGGCGACTCGCTCGGCAATGTGCTGCAAGGCCAGACGACTACGCTGCCGGTGTCGCTCACCGACATCGCGTATCACACGGCGAGCGTCGCACGGGCCCAGCCCTCGGCGCTGGTGGTAGCCGACCTGCCGTTCGGCACGTACGGCACGCCGGAGGACGCCTTCAGGAGCTCGGTGGAACTCATGCGCGCCGGCGCACAGATGGTGAAGCTCGAGGGTGGCGAGTGGCTCGTGGACACGGTGCGCTTTCTGGTCGAACGGTCGATCCCGGTGTGCGCGCACGTCGGTCTGACGCCGCAATCGGTGCATGCGTTCGGCGGCTTCAAGGTACAGGGCAAGACCGACGCCGGCGCGAGTCAGGTACTGCGCGACGCGCTCGCCGTGCAGAATGCGGGCGCTCAACTGATCGTGATCGAAGCGATTCCGACGCTGCTTGGGAGCGAAGTCACAAAGCAATTGCGGATTCCGACGATCGGCATCGGCGCGGGCCTGGATTGCTCGGGTCAGGTGCTGGTGCTGCACGACATGCTGGGGATTTTCCCCGGCAAACGGCCGCGCTTTGTGAAGGATTTCATGCAAGGGCAGCCGAACATTCAGGCCGCCGTGGAAGCGTATGTGCGTGCCGTGAAGGACGGCTCGTTCCCGGGGCCTGAGCACACGTTCTGAACGCGTGATCTGATAGCGGACTACCTCGAGCGGGCGCGGTTGCGCCTCGCAGTCGTGCCTGTTTGGGACCCGTCTGATATCGCCTGCAAACCAGGTCATCTATCTTCGTCTACCCATTAACGCGGCTTAGCCGCGAGCCGAAGAGAGATGACCATGAGCCCCTTTTGCCTGATCGACATAGCGGGAATCCGCGACCACGCCACCGCACAGCATGACGTGCGGAAATCCACGTGGCACGCACGCCTGTCCGGATGGATGGCCCGCTTGCTGCGCGTTCGCCACAGTTAAGCCGCTGCGGCGACACGCAATGCTCAAGGCCGGCTATGCGGCGGCCTTCCGCTTTAGCTTTAGCCTTGGCCTTACCTTAGTCCAGCACGTGCGCTTGTACCGCGCCACGCAGTGCGTTGCACACCAGCAGCGCTTCGGCATTCAGCACATCGACTCGAGTCAGCACGCGTTCAGCCGCGTGAAGGCCGGCATCCTCTAGCAGTACGCCCCTCATAATCCCGGGCAGCACGCCTGACTTTAGCGGCGGTGTCCACCACTGTCCCGCCAGCTTCACAAATACGTTCGACCGGCCGCCTTCGGTCAACTCGCCGCGCTCGTTAAAGAACAGCGTGTCGAAAGCGCCCTTCGCTTCCGCTTCACGCCAGCCGCGATCGTATTCGGCGCGGCGGGTGGTTTTGTGGCGCAGCAGCGGATCGTTGGCGTCCGTCGCGGAGAATGCGTGATCTGGCCCAAGCAGCACGCCGACAGTCGAGCCGGCCAGCGGAGTCAGCACTGCCATGGTTACTACCACCGTACCGTTTTTACTTAATGCGAGGCGCATACGGTGTGGGGTTTGCGCTGGCAACGCCGCACATTTCTCTGCGATTTGCGCGCGAATTCCGTTTTCGTCATCGAGTCTGAAACCCAGCGTCGCGGCACTCGCCGAGAGTCGCGCGAGATGGTGCGGCAGATGCCGCACGCCCTCTTCCCGCGTCGCATGCATCGTTTCGAAGAGTTCGAAACCCGGTTCGGCACCGGTCAGAAAGCTGGCCTTCAATTGGCACTCCGCATATTCGTCCGCGGCAACGCTATCGAGTACGATGCCCGCGCCGACGCCCATTTTGCCTTGCAGTTCACCCGGCTGCGCGGTCGGGCTTAAGGTCAATGTGCGGATCGCGACGGACAGGCAAAAGTCACCGCAGATGTTTTCGCTTGTGGTGGCATCAAGCCAACCGATCGCGCCAGTGTAAAGACCACGCGGCGTACTTTCGAGCTCGTCGATCAATTGCATCGTGCGATGCTTCGGCGCACCGGTGATCGATCCGCATGGAAACAGCGCGCGCATGATTCCGGCGAAAGATGTGCCGGCGCGCAACGTCGAGTGCACCGTCGACGTCATCTGCCAGACCGACGCATACGGCTCGACCGAAAACAGCGCCGGCACATTGACCGAGCCCGTTTGCGCCACGCGCGACAGATCGTTGCGCAGCAGGTCGACGATCATCACGTTTTCGGCGCGATTCTTCGGATCGTTTGCAAGGAACTCGGCGGCATGCCGATCGGCCACGGGATCGGCTGATCGCGGCGCCGTGCCTTTCATCGGCCGGGCGCGCAACATGACGCCATCCTTCTCGATGAACAGCTCCGGTGAGCATGACAGCACCCAGTTGCCGTCCGATAACGCGATCAGCGCACCGTACGGCACCGGCTGACGGGCCCGCAGACGCCGATAAAGCGCGGTCGGCGAGCCGAATACATCGAAACCAAGCCGGTACGTGTAGTTGACCTGATAAGAATCGCCCACACGCAGGGCCGCATGGATTGCGTCGATCGCTTCGTTGAATTGCTTAGGATCGACGCTCGCGCGCACGTTCGCCGTGCCCGCCACCGACGCATCGGCCGCGCCGCCGTCACGTTCCATGAGCCACGCGTCTACGTCGTCGCGCGACAGTTTCTCGCAACGTTCAAACAATAAAAAACGCAGCGTGGCATCGCCACGCTGCGTTTTTTTCAATGCCCCTTGAGCAAGGCCATCGTCGAGAAGATGCCGGCCAAACTCATAGTCGGCGAGCACGACGGCATGCAAACCACGCTGCGTGTCCGCGGCCACGGTCTCGCACACGGCTTCGAGTTGCGCAGCATCCGCGCAAACCCGTTCATGCACAAAACCCGTGTACAGACGACTCGAACGGCGCGCCGCCGTCGCGTCGCAATCGTCGAGCAACGCGAAAACTGCGTCGCGCTCATCTGCCGTCATGCTTGCCGCCAAATCAAACCGCTATTAATCGAAGAAGCTCTTCACCCGATCAAACCAGCTCTTGCTCTGCGGGCTATGCCGCGCGCCGCCTTCCACGAGCGCCTTCTCGAATTGCTGAAGCAACTCGCGCTGCGGCTCGGTGAGCTTGACCGGCGTTTCGACTTGCACATGCACGTACAGATCGCCGGCAATGCTGGAACGCAGCCCCTTGATTCCCTTGCCACGCAGACGGAACGTTTTGCCCGACTGCGTGCCTTCCGGCACCGTGAAGCTCGCGCGGCCCGCGAGGGTCGGCACTTCGATTTCGCCGCCGAGTGCCGCCGTGGTGAACGGAATCGGCATCTGGCAATGCAGGTCATCGCCGTCGCGTTCGAACACCGAGTGTTGCTTGATGTGAATCTCGACGTACAGATCGCCCGACGGACCGCCGTTGATACCCGGCTCACCGTTGCCGGCCGAGCGGATACGCATGCCGTCGTCGATACCTGCCGGGATCTTCACTTCCAGCGTCTTGGTTTCCTTCACCTTGCCCGCGCCGTGGCAATGGCCACACGGGTCGGGGATATAGGTGCCGGTGCCATGGCACTTCGGACAAGTCTGCTGGATGCTGAAGAAACCCTGCGACATCCGCACCTGACCCGAGCCGCTACAGGTCGGGCAGGTTTCCGGCTTGGTGCCGGGCTTGGCGCCCGAACCATGACAGATTTCGCACGACACCCAACTCGGCACGCGAATCTGCGTGTCGTAGCCGTGCGCAGCCTGTTCCAGCGTGATTTCCATGCTGTAGCGCAGATCAGCGCCGCGATACACCTGAGGGCCGGCACGGCCTCCACCGCCGCGTGCGGCACCGCCGGCCGCCTGGCCGAAGATGTCGCCGAAAATATCGCCGAACGCATCGGCAAAACCGCCGAAGCCTTGCGCACCGGCTCCG
The DNA here is from genome assembly GCF_035656215.1 of Paraburkholderia sp. Lineage (GTDB taxonomy): Bacteria > Pseudomonadota > Gammaproteobacteria > Burkholderiales > Burkholderiaceae > Paraburkholderia. Next base: position 23,667 of record NZ_DASRSY010000405.1, on the reverse strand, counting down.
CCCATGTTCGGATCGACGCCCGCGTGGCCGTACTGATCGTACGCAGCACGCTTTTGCGAGTCCGACAGCATTTCATAGGCTTCCTTCACCTCTTTGAAATGCTCTTCCGCATCCTTGTTGCCCGGATTACGGTCGGGGTGGTGCTTCATCGCAAGCTTGCGATAAGCCTTCTTGATTTCGTCGTCGCTCGCGTTCTTTGCGACGCCCAGAACCTCGTAGTAATCCCGTTTCGCCATATCGGTTCAACGCCACTCGCGCAATGGGGCGCGGTGGCTCCTCTTGAATGCTGGAGTCTTGCGACTCGTCCGGCCGCTGTTCACACCGTTTTGACGCGGTTCAAACAACGCCCTCCATAAAACAAATGTGCCCGGAGAGCCCAAAAAGGCTCACCAGGCGCGATAACCGCTTTGCAGGTTCATGCACCCGGACGGGAGCAAACCGTTTTGCAGCCAGGCCGCACACATCGCTGTGCGCGGCTTTACGGTCAGATTGCGACCCGGCTTTAGTCTTTCTTCACTTCCTTGAAATCAGCGTCGACCACGTCGTCCTGCTGCTGGCTCGCGCCACCCGCCGATGCACCCGCACCTGCCGCGCCCGCTGCTGCAGCTTCGGCACCTTGCGCAGCCTGCATGTCGGCGTACATCTTCTCGCCCATCTTCTGCGAGGCCGTGGCCACCACTTCGATCTTGGCTTCGATCGCTGCCTTGTCGCTCGAACCACTCTTCAGCGTTTCTTCGAGGTCCTTCAGCGCGGTTTCGATCGCTTCCTTCTCGCTGGCGTCCAGCTTGTCGCCGTATTCGGTGAGCGCCTTCTTCGTGCTGTGGACCAGCGCATCGCCCTGGTTGCGGGCATCGGCCAACTCACGCAGCTTGTGATCTTCTTCCGCGTTCGCTTCGGCGTCCTTCACCATCTTTTCGATTTCGGCTTCGGACAGACCCGAGTTCGCCTTGATCGTGATGCGGTTTTCCTTGCCGGTCGCCTTGTCTTTCGCACCGACGTGCAGAATACCGTTCGCGTCGATGTCGAAGCTCACTTCGATCTGCGGCGTGCCGCGCGGTGCGGGCGGAATGCCTTCGAGGTTGAACTCGCCCAGCAGCTTGTTGCCCGCTGCCATTTCGCGCTCGCCCTGGAACACCTTGATCGTCACGGCGCCCTGATTGTCGTCAGCCGTCGAGTAGACCTGTGCGTGCTTGGTCGGGATCGTGGTGTTCTTGTTGATCATCTTCGTCATCACGCCGCCGAGCGTTTCGATGCCGAGTGACAGCGGGGTCACGTCGAGCAGCAGAACGTCCGTGCGGTCACCCGACAGAACCTGGCCTTGAATCGCGGCGCCAACGGCCACGGCTTCGTCCGGGTTCACGTCGCGGCGCGGTTCCTTGCCGAAGAATTCCTTAACCTTGTCCTGCACCTTCGGCATGCGGGTCATACCGCCGACCAGAATCACGTCGTCGATTTCGCCGACCTTCACGCCTGCGTCCTTGATCGCCGTGCGGCACGGTTCGATGGTGCGTTCGATCAGCTCTTCAACCAGCGCTTCCAGCTTGGCGCGCGTGATTTTCAGGTTCAAGTGCTTCGGACCCGATGCGTCCGCCGTGATGTACGGCAGGTTGATTTCGGTTTGCTGGCTCGACGACAGTTCGATCTTCGCCTTTTCAGCCGATTCCTTCAGGCGTTGCAGCGCGAGCACGTCTTTCGACAGGTCGACGCCTTGTTCCTTCTTGAACTCGCCAATGATGTAATCGATGATGCGTTGGTCGAAGTCTTCACCACCGAGGAACGTATCGCCGTTCGTGGACAGCACTTCGAACTGCATTTCACCGTCAACATCAGCGATTTCGATGATCGAAACGTCGAACGTACCGCCGCCCAGGTCATACACCGCGATCTTGCGGTCGCCCTTTTCGGCCTTGTCCAGACCGAACGCCAAAGCGGCTGCGGTCGGTTCGTTGATGATCCGCTTCACTTCCAGACCGGCAATGCGGCCTGCGTCTTTGGTAGCCTGGCGCTGGCTGTCGTTGAAGTACGCGGGAACCGTAATCACAGCTTCGGTGACCGGCTCGCCGAGGTAATCTTCAGCGGTCTTCTTCATCTTGCGCAGCGTTTCCGCGGAGATTTGCGGCGGCGCAAGTTTCTGATCGCGCACTTCGATCCATGCGTCGCCGTTATCGGCCTTCATGATCTTGTACGGCATCAGAGCGATGTCTTTCTGCACTTCTTTTTCTTCGAAGCGGCGGCCGATCAGGCGCTTGACGGCGTACAGCGTGTTACGCGGGTTCGTGACCGACTGACGCTTAGCCGGCGCGCCGACGAGAATCTCGCCGTCTTCCATGTAAGCGATGATCGACGGCGTGGTGCGCGCGCCTTCCGAGTTCTCGATCACTTTGACCGAATTACCTTCCATGATCGCCACGCACGAGTTGGTCGTGCCGAGGTCGATACCGATGATTTTGCCCATTTTTACTAATCTCCTGACTTTGATCGCTGCGGGAATCGCCGTTTTTTGCCCATCTGGCAGGACGACGATCCGCTCTCAATTCATACCTGCACTCAACATAAGTGCGTCCGCATCGTTTTCAAGACCTCTTTTACGATGCGGTCTTTAATTTTTTTCAATCGACCGAACTTTTGCCGCTTTTTTCACCATTTGTCGCGCTGCCGGCCACATTGGCCGCCCGGATCTTTTCCCGCGCGGCGGCAACCGCCGCCTCGAACTGCCCAAGACCGTGCCAGCCAGTTGCCCGGCCGAGCCGTTTACCTCGGCAAAAGAAGAACCAGGTGGGCACGCCGTGAAGCATGAAACGCCTGCCCAGTTCGCGATGCTCGTAGACGTTGCTGTGAAACCATCTGAGACCGAGCGCACGAATCGCGTCCGGCTGAGCCAGCATCGCCTTCTTGGCGATCTCGCAATTGAAGCAGTCGAGACCCCAGAAAAACACCACGGCCAGTTCATCACCGGCTCCGGCGAGCCCCGCATCGAATGACTCGGCGTTGAGCTCCTGCATGCCAAAGACGGTGAACGCGGTGGCGTCGACGGGAATGTTGGCCATGACGGTACCTGTCAGGCGGAACGGCTGATCAGCGGCTTGTGATGACTACTTCGGCGCCGCGACGGTCACGAGAGCCGGACGCAGTACGCGGTCGGCGATCACGAAGCCTTTTTGCAGCACAGCAACGACAGTGTTCGGTTCCTGATCGGCCGGCACCATGGAAATAGCCTGGTGACGGTGCGGGTCGAACTTCTCGCCGACCGGGTTCAGCGCGACGACGCGGCCCTTCTCCAATGCGCCGGAAAGCTGACGCAGCGTGAGTTCGACGCCTTCGCGCACTTTTTGCAGGTCGTCGGACGAGTGGGCAACCGCCGCTTCAAGGCTGTCGACCACCGGCAGCAAATGCTCAGCGAAGCTTTCGATCGCGAACTTGTGGGCCTTGGTGACATCTTCCTGGGCGCGGCGGCGCACGTTCTCAGTCTCAGCCTTTGCCCGCAGGAAGCTTTCCTGCAGCTCGACGATCTTCGCCTCTGCTTCGGCCAATGCAGCTTCCGCGCCGGTTGCCGGCGCTTCAGGAGCAGCGTTCGCAGCCGCGTCCTGCTGGGATGCTGCGGCCTCGGCGGCCTCGCGCGCGGTTTCGTCGGCGGGCGTGGGATTCTGGCTCGTCGGGTTCTCTTGCGTGTTTTCCATGTCGCTGAAAGTCGTTAAAAAGTTAAAGCTAACGGTGACGGCAACGCGTCAAAAACTGTCGCAATTGGTGCGTTGCAAAATAGCGACAGACAACTTGATGCGTTAACGCATATCGAAACGGCAGATGGGGTCGGAAAGACCCAATTCAAGCGCCTCTCCCGGAACTTTTCGCACCACAGGCGTGCGGCAGAAATGCCCGGTTACAACCATTATTGCGTCGCAATCAGATTGAGATTGAGTGCGCTCGGCAAGTGGCCTATGCTCCATTAAAGCATCGGAAAAGACACGTTAACCCTAACCTGACGTAAGCCTTACCGATATTTTGCAATTCCACCTGATTAGCCTGTTTCCATCCTGAATCTTCCCAAGGGGAGTACCGTGAAACTGACCTTTGCAATATCGGTGGTCGCATTGGTACTGATCGCGGGCACCACGACCATCTGCATGTCCGGGGCCGTCAACGATCACACCACCGAGTACGGCGGTGTGCACGCGACGATGGAACAACTGTTCAATCCCCACCTGAAAGTTTGTCGATAGTGCGCCGGTCGCGCTTGGTCGGCCTGCCGTGTAAAGCGGCGGCCGGTTCCCGGTACGTCTTGCGCCGCTCCTGCTCGACCTGCCGCTTCACCTTGCTCTCTTCGGTTTCCGCATAAAGCGTCTGCGCGACGCTGGCTGGGCCACGCACTTCACAAACGCCCAGCACTTCCACCTGCCACACAATCCGCTCAATCTCGATCTCGACCAGGTCGCCGACCCGCACATCTTTGGCCGGCTTGACGCTCGCGCCGCCGATGCGCACATGCCCTTTATCGACGGCATCCGCCGCCAGCGAGCGGGTCTTGAAGAAGCGCGCCGCCCACAGCCATTTGTCGATGCGCAGCTTCGCGCCCGGTTCAGTTGAAATCCTGTAATTCATGAGCCTGCTTAAGCCCCGGTCGTGTGCGGCACCGGCACCGCTTGCACGGGCCAGCCCTGCAGATTCTGCGCGACGATTTCGCCTAGCGCGGCAATCCACGCGTGTGAAGCGTTCACGCAGGGAATCCGATGAAACTCCTTGCCGCCCGCCCGCAGGAAATCGTCGCGCACTTCCATCCCGATTTCTTCAATCGTTTCAAGGCAATCGGCGGTAAAGCCAGGACAAAACACGTCCGCACGCCGCACGCCCGCCGAGCCCAATTCCTTCAGCGTAGGTGCCGTGTACGGCTGCAGCCATTCGGCCTTGCCGAACCGCGACTGAAACGTGATGCGGCATTCCACCTGCGTCAATCCCAGCGCCTGCATCAACAAAGCGCCGGTCTGCTGGCATTGCTCGTGATACGGATCACCAAGATCCATCGTGCGCTTGGGTACGCCGTGAAAACTCAGCACCAGCTTGTCACCGGTCGCGAAGTCCGGTCTGCCGTGCTGATGCCAGTACTGATGCACCTGCGCGGCGAGCGCGGCGATATACGCAGGATGATCGGCATACTGGCGCACCGTGCGGATTTCCGGCTGATTGCGCATGCGCTTGAGGGCTGAAAAAACATCGTCGAAAGCCGTGGCCGTGGTCGACGACGAGTATTGCGGATACATAGGCACCAGCAGCACGCGCTCGGCGCCCGCCAGCTTCAACTGGTTCAGCATCGCCGGAATGCCGGGCGTGCCGTAGCGCATGGCGTAGTCGACCAGCACTGTGTAGTCGTTCAATTGCAGCAGATGGCGCAGACCTTCTACCTGCTTCTCCGTGAAGACACGCAGCGGCGAACCCTCCGGCATCCACACGGCCGCGTACTTCTTCGCTGACGAACGGCTCCGGGACGGCAAAATCAACAAGCGCAGAATCACCTGCCAGAGCAGCGCCGGAATTTCGACCACGCGAGGATCGGACAGGAACTGCGCAAGATAGCGACGGACCGCACGCGGCGTCGGCGCGTCAGGCGTGCCGAGATTGATCAGCAACACGGCGACACGATGTGACGTGGCGTTCTGTGATGGCCGCTCGAGGTCGAAGCGCATAGGCAGCAGGGATAACCGCTTTAGGCGGATAGTCGGTTCAGGTGGGATTCATTATAGCGGCGCGGTCCATTGCAAGGTCCGCCAGGGACCCCTGGCCATTCGGCCAATTGGCAAGCCGCCCGCCGTCGCGCATCATTTGCAGCACGCGGTGTCACAGCCCGCAGATACCGCGGGATATTGCTGGTTACTGTTGACTAAGCGTCAGGGAAAGCAGCCGCGCGGTGATATCCACGATCGGAATCACACGGTTGTAGGCCATGCGGGTCGGCCCAATCACGCCGAGCGTGCCGACGATCTTGCCGTTCACCTCATAAGGCGCGGTTACCACGCTCATTTCCTCGATCGGCACGAGATTCGACTCGCCGCCGATGAAAATCTGCACGCCCGCGGCGTGACTCGACACGTCGAGCAACTGAAGGAGACTGGTCTTTTGGTCGAATACATCGAACAGCTTGCGCAAGCGCGCCATATCAGACGAAAGGTCGGCGACTTCGAGCAGATTGCGCTCGCCGGAAATCAGCACGGTCTCACCGGTGTCGGATTCATCCGTGCTGGCCGTGACCGCGGCGTGCATCAGCGTGGTCATGTCGCCGCGCAGCTCGTCGATTTCTTCCCGCAGGCGGCGGCGCACGTCGTCGAAGGAAAGGCCCGCGAAGTGCGCGTTGATGTAATTGGAGGCTTCCACCAGCTGCGACGGCGAAAAGTCGCGCTGGGTCGCCATGATGCGGTTCTGTACGTCGCCCTCGGGCGTCACGATGATCAGCAGGATGCGCTTGTCCGACAGACGCATGAACTCGATCTGCTTGAACACGTGGCTGCGGCGCGGCGTGAGCACCACACCTGCGAACTGCGACAGATTGGACAGCACGCTAGCCGCCGCGGCGACGACTTTCTGCGGTTCGCCCGCCTGCAGCGTGGTCTTGACGATGCGCATCACCGCTTCTTCGTCCGCGGCGGATTCCACCGTCAGCATGGTATCGACGAACAGGCGGTAGCCGCGCGGCGTCGGAATCCGGCCCGCTGAAGTATGCGGGCTGATCACCAACCCCAGGTCCTCGAGATCGGACATCACGTTGCGGATCGTTGCCGGACTCAGTTCGAGGCCGGAATAGCGCGACAACGTGCGCGAGCCGACCGGCTGACCTTCGGCGATATATCGCTCGATCAGCGTTTTGAGGAGGGTTTGTGCGCGAGGATCTAGCATGACGGAAAATTTTAGCTCAATGATGCGACTACAGCGAGCGCTAACGTCGCCGACCCCTGACTATCGTGCAATCGGTTGGCGGAGCGGCGCCTGGTATTCTGTGCGGCGCCTTGACCGGCGCTGTGTCCAGCATTTTTTCCAGCATTCTTGCCTGCGCCTCGTCCAGACCCAGGCCCGGCGCCTCGCCAGCCGCCCGTTCCACGAGTCCGCTGGACGCACGCCGCCGGACTATAACCGGCGCGGGTGTCATCAAAGCTTCACCATTCTAACGATAATCGCCCAATGCGCTGACAGCCCGTCTGCGCGGGCCCGCCACCGGGTCTGTCTGCGGTTCTTTTCAGGCCCTACCTATGGTGTAATGCCGGCATGCAAGTGACTAGCCAGTTCAAGACCGTCGCGCTCGTCGGGCGCAACAATACGCCGGGCATCGGGGAGCCGCTGACCGCGCTCGCCTCGTGCATCGCGAAGCGCGGCTTCGAGGTCGTGTTCGAAGCCGACACCGCCGCCGAAATCGGCGTCACCGACTATCCGGCGCTGCGTCCCGCCGAGATCGGCGCGCGTGCCGACGTTGCCGTGGTGCTAGGCGGCGACGGCACGATGCTAGGCATCGGCCGCCAGCTTGCGCCCTACCGCACGCCACTGATCGGCATCAACCACGGGCGGCTCGGCTTCATTACCGACATCCCGATCTCCGACATGCGCGAGATCGTGCCGCAAATGCTTGCGGGCAACTTCGAGCGCGAAGAGCGCATGTTGCTCGAAGCGCGCATCATGCGCGGCGGCACCCCGATCTATCACGCGCTTGCCTTCAATGACGTGGTGGTCAACCGTAGCGGTTTCTCGGGGATGGCGGAACTGCATGTTTCGGTGGACGGGCGCTTCATGTACAACCAGCGCTCGGACGGCCTGATCGTCGCCACGCCTACGGGTTCGACCGCTTACGCGTTGTCCTCGCAGGGGCCGATCCTGCATCCGCAATTGCAAGGCATCGTGCTGGTGCCGATCGCGCCGCATGCGCTGTCGAATCGGCCAATCGTGCTGCCGGACGACTCGAAGGTGAGCATCCAGATCGTCTCGGGCCGTGAAGTGAACGTCAATTTCGACATGCAGTCGTTCACCTCGCTGGAGTTGAGTGACACGATCGAAGTGCACCGCTCGCGTCATACTGTGCCGATGCTGCATCCCGTCGGCTACAGCCACTACGCCACGCTGCGCAAGAAGCTGCACTGGAACGAATACCCGTCGCACGAAGAAGATCCCAAGCCCTGAGCGGCCGGAACGCCCGACCGCCGGGCCGCTGGAACACCGGAACGTAAACGCCGCCGCTGCCGAACCCTGAATCTCAAGCTCATCAGACGACCTCCATGCTTCGCCACCTCTCGATACGCGACTTCGTCATCGTCGCCGCGCTCGATCTCGAATTCGACAGCGGCTTTACCGTTTTCTCCGGCGAAACAGGCGCCGGCAAGTCGATCCTGATCGACGCGCTGGCCCTCGCGCTCGGCGCCCGTGCCGATGCGAGCGTGGTGCGCACCGGCGAGAGCCGCGCCGACATCACCGCGGAGTTCGAGACGCACGCGCAAGTCGAGCAATGGCTCGACGAGCAGGCGCTCGGCACGCCCCCCGACGAGGGCCATGACGGCAGCACCGTGATGCTGCGTCGCGTGGTGGATGCGAACGGCCGCTCGCGTGCCTTCATCAACGGCACGGCGGCGACACTCGCTCAGTTGCGCGAAGTCGGCGAGATGCTGGTGGATATTCACGGGCAGCATGCGCACCAGCTGCTGATGCGCCAGGACGCGCAACGCGAACTGTTCGACACCCATGCCGGCCTCACGGAAACTGCAGCAACCGTCACACGTGCATGGCGGTCATGGCGCGAAAAGGTCCAGGCCGTCGAGCATGCTCAAACGCGCGACCGCGAACTGCAACTGGAGCGTGAGCGCCTCGCCTGGCAACTCACCGAACTGGACAAACTTTCGCCGCAACCAGGCGAATGGGAAGAGGTCAACAGCGAGCACCGTCGCCTTTCGCATTCAGCCAACCTGATCGACGGCGTTCAAGGGGCGCTCGGTGCGCTGTCCGAATCCGACGAGGCGATGATCACGCATCTCGCCTCGATCGTGTCGAAGGTGCGCGACCTGGCCGAGATCGACCCGGCGCTGAACGACGTGCTGGCGGCGCTGGAACCGGCCGAGATCCAGTTGCAGGAAGCAGCCTATTCGCTCAGCCACTACGCGCAGAAACTCGAACTGGATCCCGACCGGCTCGCCCAGGTCGAAAAGCGTCTCGACGCACTGCACTCGGCCGCTCGCAAATTCCGCCTGCGACCCGAGACGCTGCCTGAAGAACACGAAGCGCGTCGTGCGCAACTTGCCGCGCTCGACGCCGCAGCCGATCTCGAGAGCCTGCACGCAGCCGAAGCAAAAGCCAAAGAAGCCTTCCTCACTGAAGCGAAAAAGCTGTCGAAGGCGCGCGTCAAGGCCGGCAAGGCTTTGGGCGCCGCAGTGACCACCGGCATGCAGGAACTGTCGATGAAAGGCGGCAGCTTCGAAGTGGCGCTGGTGCCTTTGCCGGAGGGTGGTGCGCACGGACTCGAGCAGGTCGAATTTCGCGTTGCCGGTCATGCCGGGGTACCGTTGCGGCCGCTCGCGAAGGTCGCCTCAGGTGGCGAACTGGCGCGGATCAGTCTCGCTTTGGCTGTCATTGCGAGCGCCGCGAGTCCGACACCGACCCTAATCTTCGACGAAGTGGATACAGGGATCGGCGGCGGCGTCGCTGAAGTGGTTGGACGGCTGCTGCATCAACTGGGACAGGCGCGTCAGGTGCTGTGCGTCACGCACTTGCCGCAGGTCGCCGCACGTGGCGACCATCATTTCCAGGTGGCTAAGGCGGGCAACGGCAAGGGCGGCACGGTTAGCAGCGTGACTTCGCTGGACCGCGCGAGCCGCGTCGAAGAAGTCGCACGGATGCTTGGCGGGCTGGAGATCACCGCGACTACCCGCAAGCATGCAAAGGAAATGCTGGCGGCGTAGGAACCCGGGATGGGAATCATAGCGACCATCCGCGAACGCAAGGCACGGTCTGCGCACACTGCGCCGTAGTGCACGCCACCGCGACGGGCAGTGCCGAGCGAACTCAGTTAATCGCGGCGCCCCGAGCAGCGCACCTTGCACCTCTCGTCTGGCACTTCTCGCCTTCACCCTCAGCCAAACACCCGCTTCCAAAGCCCCAGCACCGCCTCTCGCTCAGTCACCACCAGCGCCGGATCGACGCGCGCCTTCTCCATCCCGTCCAGCCGCAGCTTGTGCTGCAACTTCCGGTAGGTCCGATAAGCCGCGCCAACGGTCTCCGCTTCTCCCTCGCTCATCAAGCCGAAGCGCGACACTTCACGCAGCAACGCGATGTTGCCGGTATTACGGATCAGTTCGGAATCGCTTGCTGCATGCAGCAGCACCCAGTACTGCACGGTGAATTCGATATCGACCATGCCGCCACGATCGTGCTTCAGATCGAACAGTGCTGTATGGTTCGGATGCCCCGCCTCGACGCGCTCGCGCATCTCGACGATTTCCTTCGCGAGCGGCGCGGCCTCGCGTGGCGTGGTCAGCACCTGTTCGCGAATCTGCTCGAATTTCGCGCCGATTTCGGCGTCGCCCGCGCAGTAGCGCGCGCGGCTCAACGCCTGATGCTCCCACACCCACGCTGTATTCGCGGCATCGCCTTCGCGCAGTTGATAACGGCGGAATGCGTCCAGATCGGTGACGAGCAGGCCCGACTCGCCGTTCGGCCGCAACCGCAAGTCGACATCGAACAAGGTGCCCGCGCCGGTCGCCGTCGTCAGCCAGCTAATGAGTCGGCGAGTGTAGGTGGCGTAGACGTCGGCGGCGGCATCGTCCGGATCGTCGTAGAGGAAGATGATGTCGAGGTCGGACGCGTAACCGAGCTCCTTGCCGCCCAGCTTGCCGTAGGCGATTACCGCAAACTTCGGCACCTCACGGTGGCGTTTGGCCAGCTGCTTCCAGACGGCTTCGAGCGTGACGTCGAGCACGGCGTCGGCGAGCTCGGACAGGCGGTCGCTCACATGCTCGACACTTAGCTTGCCGCCCAGATCGATCAGCAATATACGGAACACCTCGGCCTGGTGCGCGTGGCGCAGCAGATCCATCTGTTGCTCGACGCCATCCGCCGCGGCCAGACGCAAGCGCAGCGTGCGCTTGAATTCAGGCCAGTCGAACGGGCTGTCCATCGCCTCGTCGTCGAGGAGTTCGTCGAGCAACTGCGGGTGGCGAATCAGATAGCCGGCGGCCCAACGCGAACCACCCAGCACCGAGAGCACCCGATGCAGCGCTTGCGGATATTCGGTCAGCAGCGCAAGGTACGCGCCGCGCCGGCTCACGGCTTCGAGCAGGTCGAAGAAACGCGCCACCGTATCGCCGCGCCGTTCGGGCGGCTCCAGCGTACGCGCCGCTTCCAGCGCCCGCTGCGCGACGATGTCGAAGCGTTGCCGGCTACGCTCGGCGAGCCCCGCGTAACGTGACGACTGCCACACCGCGCGCAACCGCGCCAGCAGCTCGCCCGGCTCGGGCACGCCCAGTTCGATCAGACGCGTTGCAAGCGCTTCATCAGCGCTGTCGTCGGCGAGCGCGCTGCTCCATACCCACGCCGCCGCGCCGTCTTCCGGCGCGCCGCAACCGTCGCGGCCACTCACCTTGTCGGCGAAAATCTGGTCGAATTGCTGCTCGACGAACTCGCGGTGCGTGTCGAGCTTGAGCATCAGCTCGGCATAGTCGTCGCAACCCATGGCCTGGGCGAGCGCCACACGTTCCTCAGGATCGACCGGCATCGCGTGGGTTTGCGCATCGTTGCGGTATTGCAGGCGGTGCTCGAGTTCGCGCAAGAAGCGGTACGCCTGCGACAGCTTCACGCAGACCGAAGTATCGAGCAGCCCGTGCGTGGCCGCGTGCCGCAAAACGGCGAGCGTCGGACGCACCCGGAAGCCGGCATCCTGCCCACCGCGGATCAGCTGAAATACCTGCGCGCTGAATTCGATTTCGCGGATGCCGCCACGGCCCAACTTGATGTCGTCGGCCTTGTCGGGCCGCATCGAAGCGCGCCGCTGCGCTTCCTGGCGAATCTGTAGATGCAGCGCGCGAATCGCGCTGATCACGCCAAAGTCCAGATAACGTCGATAGATGAACGGCGTGACGATCGCGTCGAGCTGCTTCTGCAGCCGCTCCGCCGCCTCGCTCGCGCCTTCGGACACGAGCCGGCCCTTGATCCACGCATAGCGCTCCCATTCGCGGCCCTGCACGTAGAAATACTCTTCGAGCATGCCTAGGCTGCACACGAGCGGCCCCGAATCGCCGTTCGGCCGCAAGCGCATATCGACCCGGAACACGTAGCCGTCGGCGGTTACCTCAGCCAATGCGCCGATCAGGCGCTTACCCAGACGCGTAAAAAAGTCCTGCGTCGCGATCGGCGAACGCTGACCGCCCGCGGTCTCACCGTCCTCTTCGTAGATGAAGATCAGGTCGATATCCGACGACACATTCAGCTCGCGGCCACCCAGCTTGCCCATCCCGACCACGCCGAGCGAGAGCCGCTCGCCCTGCGGTCCGCGCGGTTCGCCGTAGAGCGTTTCGAGCTCGGCGGACACGACCGCCAGCGCACGCTGAATTGTCGTCTCCGCCAGATCGGTCATCGCGCCGGTGACTTCGGCGACATCCGCCTCGCCTGCCAGGTCACGCTCCATCACGGCGCAAAATACCTCGGTGCGCAACTGACGCAAGGCCCGTTTGAGTGCATCCTCACTCAATGGACCACCGCCCGCGCCGGCCGCCTCGGCACACAGCACGTCAAAGCGCGCGTCGATCCGTTCGCGTGTGAGGGGGGCGGACGCGAGCGCCGCCACATGCGCCACGATTTGCGGACGCGCCGCCGCGGCGCGCGCCGCGTAATGTGAATAGTTGGAACTCAGTAGAGTGACGTCGGTCATCAAGGGTCTGGCTCGCTCGTTGCTTTATCAGCGTTGTTCAGTTCGCCGCAACACACAGGTCAAGTGGCCTCACGCAGGTCGCGAGACGGCATGTAGAAAGGGTTTGCCGGAGGTTCGCCGACGCTTTCACGTGTGTTACATTTCGTCGTTAATTCGCAAAACTACCATACGCCCACCCGCCGCAGCATGTCCGAGCGAAACGAATCCGCCGACCCGCACGAAACCAGGCAGGTCCGGCCCGCGAGCGGAAGCGCCCATGTGGTGCTGCATCGGACGTCCCACGTGGTGCTGGCGCTCGCACTCGCCTTCTACTTCATCGCGGCGGGTCTCTTTCTCGGCTTGCGATACGTGCTGCTGCCGCGCATCGATTCGTTCCGCCCGCGCATCGAAGCCACCGTCTCCGGAAAGCTGCACACACAGTTCACCATCGGCAAGCTGGCGCCGCATTGGAGCGGCTTTCAGCCAGGGCTCGACGTCACCGATATCGTCATCCGCGACTCTGAAGGCAAAGCGGCGCTGACCATTCCGCACGCCACCGCCACGCTCTCGTGGAAGTCGCTTTGGCAATTCCACCCTGCGCTTTCCAGCCTGATTGTCGATCAACCCAACGTGCTGGTGTCGCGCAGCAGCGATGGCGTGATTTCGGTGGCCGGCGTGCCGGTGCCGACCCGGCACAGCGGCAACGACACCCTCTCCACGTGGCTATTGCGGCAACAGGCGATCGTGGTGCGCGGCGGCGTGCTGCGCTGGCGCGATGCCCAGCATGACGCACCAGAACTCGCCCTGCGCGATATCCGGATCGCGATTCTCAACGACGGCTACGATCACCGGCTCGCGTTGCAGGCGCCCGCCGACGGCCACGTCCTGCACGGCCCGATCGACTTCCGCACGCACTTCAAACATGCCCGGCTCTCCGCGATCGGCAAGCCGGTCAACTGGGCCGGCCAGGTCTATATGTCGACGGGTCCGGTCGATCTGCCGACCCTCGCGCGCTACATCAATTTCCCGATCGAGATGTTCGCCGGCCGCATCGACAATGCGATCTGGGCCGACTTCGCCGATGGCCACATGAAGTCGGCGAGCGGACAACTGGCCGGCATGGATGTCTCGATGCGGGTCCGCCCGACCCAGCCCAAGCTGGTCGTGCCGATCGCCAATTTCTCGTGGCGCCTGGAAGCGGACCAGGGCGATTACAAGCTGCGACTAACCGATTTACACGCCGAACTCGGCCAGCCGCCGCTCGAGGACGGCACGCCGCTCACCCGCACGCTGGCGCTATCGACACTGAATGGCCGTTACCGAACGGCCACGCAACAGCATGGTCAACTCGTCAGCGTCAATGGCGACCGCGTCGATCTGGGCATCCTCGCCGAATTCAGCCGCGCGCTGCCACTGCCGCCGCGTTTACTGAACAATCTCGTGCGCTTCAATCCACGCGGGCTGGTGGCGAACTATGTGATCGAGGTCGAGCGCGGCAAACCAGAGTCGGGCGAAGCAGGCGTCGAACATCCGCCGGGCGGCGCCGAGCCGATCGAGCGCTACCGTTTCAAGGGCGACCTGCAGGGCATCAGCGTCGCCGCGCAGGAACCGCCGCCGGGGCTCACCCCACTGAATCACCCGCGCGCGGGCATTCCCGGTATCGAAAATCTGTGGGGCAGCGTCGACGCCGACGAAAATCACGGCACCGCCATACTCGACACCTCCAACGTCGCGATTACGCTGCCGGGCGTGTTCGACGACCCTCGCCTGAAACTCGACCGTCTGCACGGCCGGGCAGACTGGACCATCACACCGAAAGCACCGGGCGAAAATCATCCCGCCTTCACCGTCAAGCTGGCCGACTTCGGCGTCTCGAACGCGGACGCCGATGCCACCGCTACCGCCAATTACAGCAACTCGGGTCATGGGCGCGGCTCGCTCGACCTGAAAGCCGACTTCCAGCGCGCGCAGGTCACGCGCATCGTCCGCTATCTGCCGACCAGCATCAGCGAAAAGCTGCGCATCTATCTGGGCCACGGGCTGCAAGCCGGTGTATCGCGCGGCGCGTCGATCGAAATACACGGCGATCTGACCAAATTCCCCTACTCGCGCGCCCCTGAGGCCGGCATCTTCCATATCGTCGCGCCGTTCAAGGGCGGCAAGTTCGACCCTTCGCCGTATCCGCCGCGCAAGATGAAGAACGGCACGCCGAACGTATGGCCGCCGCTGGATGGCATCGACGGCGTGTTCGAACTCAAGCAGAACCTGCTGCGCTTCGATATCGACCGCGCCCGTTACAAGCAGGTCGCATTGACCAGGGTGAACGGCAAAATCGACGATCTCGGCATCAAGGCGTCCAACCTCGTCATCGATGGCAACGGCCATGGGCCGCTTGCCGACATGCTTGACTACGTCAACGAAAGCTCGCTCGGCATCATGGCGAAACATGAGACCGAGAAGGTGCGGGCTGAAGGGCCCGCGTCGCTGGCGCTCAAATTGACCGTGCCGCGCACGCCGCAGCCGCACATTGGCGTGGAAGGCGCGGTCGGCTTCCAGAACAATCGTTTGACGGTCGATAACGTGCCGCCGTTGTCGCAACTGAATGGCAAGGTGCGTTTTACCGAACATACGGCGCAGGTCGACCGGCTCTCGGGCCAGTTCCTCGGCGGCGACGTGCACGCGAACGGCGGCCTGAAGCAGGACGGCACGTATGCGCTCGACCTCGGCGGCCACATCGCCGTCGATGCCGCGCGCGGCCTGAATCTGCATGGTCCGGCCGCGCAGGTGCTGACGCGCATGAACGGCAGCGCGCCCTATGCGCTCAACGTGCGCGGCGCCAAGGGGCGCTTGCCGGAGGTCACGGCGAACTCCGATCTGACCGGCCTTGCGCTCGACTTTCCCGCGCCGTTCGACAAACCAGTCGGCACGCCAATGCCGCTGCACTTCGCGGTCCGTCCGTCCACCGACGCGAGCGAAGCCGGTCTGGAACGCGCCGACCTCACCTTCGGCCCAATCGCCGCCACCTATCTGCTGCGTTATCAGCCGAAAACGCCGCCGACGGTCGTGCGCGGCGCGATCGGCGTCAACAAGCCCGCCGACCTGCCCGCCGACGGCGTGATCGCAGCCGTCGATGTCGAAGCGTTCGACGCCGATGCCTGGCGCGCGCTCGTCACGCAGATGCGCAACAAGGACGCGCCAACGCCTGCGCCCGCAGCCGCGCCTGCTGTGCCAAATCCGACCCTCGCGCAATTCCTGCCGAGCCGCTTCGCGTTGCACATCGGCACGCTGACGCTGCTCAAGCGGCACTGGGACAGCGTGATCGTCGGCGCGTCGCATGCGGACAATAAATGGCAGGCCAATATCGCGTCGAACCAGGTGTCGGGTCACGTTTCATGGTTGCCGGGCGCCAACAAGGAATCTCCCGGCACGTTGCAGGCACGCTTCGCCCGCGTTGTGATTCCATCGGCCACCGACAAGGACCTGCTCGGCAAGGCCATGTCGGCGCCGGCGCAGAACATGCCGTCAATCGATCTGGTGGTCAACGAGTTGATCGTGCGTGATCGCAACATAGGCCGGCTCGAAGTGGACGCGCACAACTTCGAAGAAGACGGCGTGCCGGTCTGGCAACTCGACAAGCTAGACATCACCAATCCCGCCGCCACGCTGACCGCCACGGCGAACTGGCGTACTTCGACGGGCCTTGGCAACAACGCCGACGAAACGACACCGCGCCGTACCGTGTTCGATTTCAAACTCGATATCAAGGACGCCGGCGGGCTGCTGGAGCGTTTCGGCCAGCCGCACACGCTCAAGGCCGGCAATGGCACGCTGTCGGGCAAGGTGGTGTGGCGCGGCGGCCCGACCACCATCGACTATCCGACGCTCAACGGCAATCTGGCTGTCGATCTGCGCCATGGGCAGATCCTCAAGGTCGACCCGGGCGTCGCGAAACTGCTGGGCGTGCTCAGCCTGCAAAGCCTCGCGCGCTTCGCCACACTCAATTTCCGCGACGTGGTCGGCGAAGGGCTGCCGTTCGAACACGTCACCGGCACGGGCCAGATCCACAATGGCATAGGCCGCACCGAGAACTTCGAGATGGTGACGGCGCCGGCCCGCGCCGAAATGAAGGGTTCGGTGGATCTGGCCCAGGAAACCCAGGATCTGCACGTGCTGATCGTGCCGACCGTCAGCGCCGGCGCCGCGGTGATCGCCGCGACCGTGATCAATCCGCTGCTCGGGCTTGGCGCGCTGGTGGCCGATCTGGCGTTCAGCAAATCGGTCTCCACGGCGTTTGCGCGGGAGTACGCGATCACCGGTCCGTGGTCGAAACCGCACATCGAGCGGGTGAAGAGCGATCGCGGTAAGATGGACGCTCCGGCTTCGACCGTGGAAGCGCACTGAACTCGATCCGATCCTGTATTTGATCAGAAGAGCGCCGTGGCGCGCCGCCAGCCCAAGCCAGCCTTGAACGACGTATGCGGCGCCAGCGGTTTGCGCCGCCGCCTTGCCGGGAGTTTTTCGAAACGCTCATGAGCGAAACACACGTCTTTTCATCCTCGTCCACCGCCTCGCCCATTGCGGCGTCCAGCGGGTCTTCCGAAAGCGCGTTCCGGGTTGCCGCGCTGCAAATGGTGAGTACGCCGGATCGCGAGCGCAATCTGGCCGAAGCAGAACGCCTGATCGCCGAAGCCGCCGCTGACGGCGCGCAACTCGTCCTGCTGCCTGAGTACTTCTGTTTCATGGGCTTCAAGGACACGGACAAGCTCGCCATACGCGAGCCTTACCAGGACGGCCCGATCCAGCGCTTTCTCGCCGACGCCGCGCGCCGCCACAATCTGTGGGTGATCGGCGGTACCCTGCCGTTAATGTCGCAGGAACCGTCGCGCGTGCTGAACACCACGCTGGTGTTCGATCCGCAAGGCAACGAGGTGGCGCGCTACGACAAGATCCATCTGTTCAACTTCGAAAAGGGCGAGGAATCGTTCGACGAGGCACGCACCATCTGCCCCGGCGGCGAAGTCCGCACCTTCGAGGCGCCGTTCGGCCGGGTCGGCCTGTCGGTCTGCTACGATCTGCGCTTTCCTGAGCTGTACCGGCGCATGGGCGACTGCGCGCTGATCGTGGTGCCGTCGGCGTTCACCTACACCACCGGCCGCGCGCATTGGGAAATGCTGCTGCGCGCCCGGGCGGTCGAAAACCAGTGTTACGTGCTGGCCGCCGCGCAAGGCGGCAAACATGAAAACGGCCGCCGGACATGGGGCCACAGCATGCTGATCGACCCGTGGGGCGAAATCGTCGCGGTACGCGACGAAGGCGCCGGCGTGGTGGCCGGCAATCTCGAGCGTGCGCGCATCGACGAAGTGCGGCAGAGCCTGCCCGCCTGGCGTCACCGTGTGCTGAGTTGCTGATGTGTTACCTGACCTTGAAAGTGCGGCGCCTGTCACTCACATAGTGATCGTGGCGCTAACCGAATCCTTTGTATCGAGCAGAACATACTTCGCATGAACATCATCGAACCCGGTATCCGTAATCTCGCCACCGCCAAGGACATCCTCCTGACGCCCTACGGTCTCGACGAATCCCTGCTGACCCGCACGCTCGCCGAAATCTTCACGCACAAGATCGATTACGCCGACCTGTACTTCCAGTACACGCGCAGCGAAGCGTGGAGTCTCGAGGAAGGCATCGTGAAGTCGGGCAGCTTCAGCATCGACCAGGGCGTTGGCGTGCGCGCCGTGTCGGGCGACCGCACGGCCTTCGCCTATTCGGACGACCTGTCGCCCGAAGCGATCCGCCAGGCAGCGATCGCCACGCGGGCGATCGCCAAGGTCGGCGGCGGCAAGCAGAAGATCAAGGCGGCCTCGTCGCTGACCGGCATTGCCGGGCGCGATCTGTACCTGCCGTCCGATCCGCTGCATTCGCTCGATGCAACCGCCAAGGTCAAGCTGCTCGAGCGCATCGAACAGATGGCGCGTGGCCGTGACCCGCGTATCCAGCAAGTGATGGCAGGCCTCGCCGGTGAATACGACGTGGTACTGGTGGCGCGCAGCGACGGCGGCTTTGCAGCCGATATCCGTCCGCTGGTGCGTGTGTCGGTCACCGTAATCGCCGAACAGAACGGCCGCCGCGAAATCGGCAGCGGCGGCGGCGGCGGCCGCTTCGACTACGGCTACTTCACTGACGAAGTGCTGTCCGGCTATGTCGACGACGCCGTGCATGCAGCGCTCGTAAACCTCGATGCTCGCCCGGCTCCGGCCGGCGCGATGTCCGTCGTGCTCGGGCCGGGCTGGCCCGGCGTGCTGCTGCACGAAGCGATCGGCCACGGCCTCGAAGGCGACTTCAACCGCAAGGGATCGTCGGCGTTCGCAGGTCGAATCGGCGAACGGGTTGCGGCGAAGGGCGTGACGGTGGTCGACGACGGCACGCTGCCGAACCGCCGCGGCTCGCTGAACATCGACGACGAAGGCAATCCGACCCAGTGCACGACGCTGATCGAAGACGGCATCCTGAAGGGTTACATCCAGGACACGCTGAACGCGCGCCTGATGAAAATGCCGGTCACGGGTAACGCGCGCCGCGAGTCGTATGCCGCGCTGCCGATGCCGCGCATGACCAACACGTACATGCTCAACGGAGACAAAGACCCGCAGGAAATCATCGCGTCCGTGAAGAACGGCTTGTACGCGGTGAACTTCGGCGGCGGCCAGGTCGACATCACGAACGGCAAGTTCGTGTTCTCGGCCTCCGAGGCGTACATGATCGAAAACGGCAAGGTCACCTACCCGGTCAAGGGCGCGACACTGATCGGCAGCGGCCCGGAATCGCTCAAGTACGTCAGCATGATCGGCAACGACATGAAGCTCGATTCGGGCGTGGGCGTGTGCGGCAAGGAAGGCCAGAGTGTGCCGGTGGGCGTCGGTCAGCCGACGCTGCGTATTGACCGGATGACGGTCGGAGGCACCGCCTGATTTTGATGTAGACGCATACTTCGTGCACACAATGCGCGAAGTATGCGGATTTACCGCATTTTTGTACCCTGCAACTTGCCAGCCGAGCTTGCACGGGTTATAAAGTCACTCACCCTTTTTGACCAGCGACCTATTTCGCCATGTCCGCCAAGTTTTACTTTTACTTTTTTTGGCATCTCAGACCGCTGGCGGATCGAGAGGGGTGTTAGTGCACGCAAGACACTCAGAATTCACGAAAACCGCCAGCTAGCCTGGCGGTTTTTTTTCGCCTCATGCCTTTGAAACTTTTGCCGTTGAAAACTTTTTGATTGTTGTCCGCCCTGGCATCGCTGCCTGATTGTTGTCTGATCGCAGCCTTCGTTGCCCGCGCGAACACGCTACGAACCGATTCAGGAGAATAAGCATGCCCCCGCACAACACCGACGATGTCCGCATCCGCGAATTGAAAGAACTCACGCCGCCCGCTCACCTGATCCGCGAATTCGCCTGCGACGAAACGGTGTCCGATGTGATCTACAACTCGCGCAACGCGATGCATCGCATCCTGCACGGCATGGAAGACCGTCTGATCGTCATCATCGGACCGTGCTCGATTCACGATACGAAGGCGGCGATGGAATACGCCGGCCGTCTCGTCGAGCCGCGCAAGCGCTTCGCCGGCGAGCTCGAAATCGTGATGCGGGTTTACTTCGAAAAACCGCGCACGACGGTGGGCTGGAAGGGTCTCATCAACGACCCGCACATGGACAACAGCTTCAAGATCAACGACGGCCTGCGCACCGCGCGCGAACTGCTGCTGCGTATCAACGAACTCGGCCTGCCGGCCGGCACCGAATACCTCGACATGATCAGCCCGCAGTACATCGCCGATCTGATCTCGTGGGGTGCGATCGGCGCGCGTACGACCGAATCGCAAGTGCACCGTGAACTGGCTTCGGGACTGTCGTGCCCGGTCGGCTTCAAGAACGGCACGGACGGCAACGTCAAGATCGCCGTCGACGCGATCAAGGCCGCCTCGCAGCCGCACCATTTCCTGTCCGTCACCAAGGGCGGCCATTCGGCGATTGTTTCGACCGCCGGCAATGAGGATTGCCACATCATCCTGCGCGGCGGCAAGACGCCGAACTATGACGCAGACAGCGTCAATACCGCATGCGCCGATATTGGCAAGGCCGGTCTCGCGGCACGTTTGATGATCGACGCGAGCCACGCGAACAGTTCGAAGAAGCACGAGAATCAGATTCCGGTGTGCGCGGACATCGGCCGTCAGATTGCTTCGGGTGACGAACGGATTGTCGGCGTGATGGTGGAGTCGAATCTGATCGCGGGCCGTCAGGATCTGCAGGAAGGCTGCGCGCTGACGTACGGCCAGAGCATCACCGATGCGTGCATCGGCTGGGACGAAAGCATCGCTGTGCTGGAAAGTCTCGCCGAAGCGGTCAAGCAACGGCGTGTGGCGCGCGGCAGCGGTAATTAAACGCCTCTTCGCGCACCCGCGCGATTGCTGTCATGGTTCCATCGAAAAACCCGGCCCGTCGAGCCGGGTTTTTTGTTAGCCGAACGGACGAATGGTGCTCCATGAACCGCTCTGTACCGTAACAACTCGTTGCCGGGTCGGATACGACTTGACCCGGCTGGGTGTTGCGTATAATATTTTGTACACGAAAGGCGGCTATGGAGCAGGAAAAGGAAATTCGCTGGATGGGCTCCAGCTATAGCGATCTACTCGTCTTTCCCGAAGAGCCGCGTCGCCGGGCCGGATTTCAGCTTGGCAAGATTCAGGCAGGACTAGACCCGACGACTGGAAACCGTTTGATTCGATCGGCACCGGAACACGCGAGATTCGCATCAGAGAGGCTGACGGTATTTACCGCGTGATGTATGTCACCAAGTTCGTGGAAGCGCTGTACGTGCTGCATTGCTTCCAGAAGAAAACGCAGAAACTCGGGCCGCAGGATAGAAAGATTGCCGAAACCCGGTACCGTGCCATCATCAATGATAGGAAAACTTAGCAAATGACGATCGACACGAAAATCCGTCACGTAACAAAACCCGGCGCAAACCTGTTCCTCGAACTCGGCTTCTCCGCCGCAGAGGCGAAGCGCTTGCACGCGGCGTCGCAAAAACAGATCAACGACACACGGCTGCTGAAGGAACAGTTGATGACCGAGCTGTCCAGCTGGATCGAGCAGCATCATCTGAAGCAGGCCGAGGCGGCTGAGATTCTGATGGTGTCGCGTCCGCGCGTGTCAGACGTGGTCAACAAGAAGACCACCAAGTTCACTATCGATACCCTGGTCGAAATGATGAGCCGGATCGGCAAGCCGGTGACGCTGGCGGTTGGGTAAGGCGCACGGTACGCCCTCCCATGCGTCTACACGCCGAGCAACCATGCGCCTTCGTTTACTGAACGGCACCTGAACCGAACACTTCGGTATGAATCCGCGCAGCATCCACACCGAGCGCGGCCAAGGCCTCGCACTGAGCACGCATAAACGGTACCGGTCCGCAGATGTAGTAATCCGCATCGGGCACGATCACTTTGCCGGCGATCTTCGCGAGGTCGAGGCGCCCTTCGAAGTCGTAGTCGACACCGGCGCGATCGCACGCTTCAATGGCTTCGTAGAACACCGCACGCTTGACGTTGGGATGCGCTGCGACCGTATCGTTCAGCCAATGCCGGAACGCATGCACGCGGCCATTGCGGCAGGCATGCACGAAGGTAACGCTGCGCTCACTCTGATCGGCGAGCAACGTGGATAACATCGAGGTCATGGGCGTCACACCCACGCCGCCGCTCATGAGCACCACGGGAGTCACCTTCTTGCGGTCCAGCGTGAAATCACCCATTGGTGCGCTGACGTGCACCACCGCGCCCACTTCCACATCGTCGTGTAAGAGATTGGATACATGACCGGGCGCCGTGTCTTCGTGACCAGCCTCGCGCTTCACCGAAATGCGCAGCCAGTTACCGTTCGGTGCGGCCGACAGGCTGTACTGCCGCGGCTGATCGACGCCGAGATCATCTACGAAACGCTTCACGCTCAGATATTGGCCGGGTTCGAAGCCGCAAGCCGGCGAGCCGTCTGCAGGTGTCAGATAGAACGACGTGATCTCATCGCTCTCCATTTCCTTGCGCGAGACCTTGAACGGCCGGAAGCCGCTCCACGCGGCACCTTTGTAGAGTTTCGCCTCCGCGCCGATGAAAATATCCGCAAGCTGCTCATACGCGACTTCCCATGCGCCGAGCGTCTCCTGATCGACTGCGTCGCCGAGCACATCGACAATTGCGCCCAATAGGTGGCGTCCCACGATCGGATACTGTTCCGGCCGGATATTCAGACTCGCGTGTTTATGAGCGATTCGCGAGACGGTCGGCGCCAGCGCGCCGAGGTTGTCGATATTGGCGGCATACGCATACACCGCCTTGGCCAGCGTTTCCGGCTGATTACCGCTCTTCTGATGAGTCTGGTTGAACACATTCTTCAACTCAGGATGGTGCGCGAACATGCGCTTGTAGAAGTGTTTGGTAATGGTCGTGCCGTGTACGGCAAGCACGGGAACGGTGGCTTTGACGCGGGCGATCTGATCGGCGGTGAGAGCGGTCATAACTACTTCTCCTTAAAGATGCATTTACAATACATCTTTAAGGAGAAGTTTTGTCCCGGACAGATTGTCGCGGCGCTTAAAGGGACTAAACCGGGGACTGATATGACTTTCCGTGTCAATCGGGATCGGTTTTCGTTTTCCTCTGGTGGGTGCATAAATTTCCTGGAGGCGGCGTAGCAGTAAGTCTCGACGGTGGATCGCACTGATATCCGCGGGTTGGTTACCGCATTACAG
>NZ_DASRSY010000404.1:0-4409 GCF_035656215.1 Paraburkholderia sp. | reverse complement strand
ACAGATATAACGACGGGACGTGAGTGACCTTTGCTGCCAATGCGAGTTTGCCCATCGCGGTCTCCTATTCTGTGTGGCGCGAGGCGTGATGCCTCGCGCGCAAATGACCGGTGTTTCAGACACCCCAGCGCGGAATGTGATGCGAGCCGAGCGACACGCACACATTCTTCGGTTCGAGGAACACTTCGTAGCTCCACGTGCCGCCTTCGCGGCCTACGCCCGATGCCTTTGTACCGCCGAACGGCTGGCGCAGATCGCGCACGTTCTGGCTGTTGACGAAACACATGCCGGCCTGGACTGCCGCGGCGACGCGCAAGGCACGGCCGGTGCTCTCCGTCCAGATGTAACTGGAGAGGCCATACGAGATGTCATTGGCGAGTTTGATCGCGTCGGCTTCGTCGTCGAACGGAATCAGGCAGGCAACCGGGCCGAAGATCTCTTCCTGCGCGATCCGCATGCGGTTGTCGACGTCGACGAACACCGTCGGCTGAACGAAGTTGCCTTTGCGCATGGCTTCGGGCAAGTCGGGTGCGCCGAGTCCGCCGCATGCAAGCGTGGCGCCTTCTTTCGGCCCCAGTTCGATATAGCTGCGTACTTTCGCCAGGTGCCCCTGGCTGATCATTGGGCCGACGATCGTGCTGTCGGCCAGCGGATCACCCACCGTCAAACGTTTTGCGCGTTCGACGAAACGCTCGGCAAAACGCGCGTAAATCGAGCGTTGCACCAGAATGCGCGATCCCGCCGTGCAGCGTTCGCCGTTGTTCGAGAAGATCATGAACACGGCGGCATCGAGCGCGCGTTCGAAATCGGCGTCGTCGAAAATCACGAATGGCGACTTGCCGCCCAGTTCCATCGAAAACTTCTTCAGGCCGGCGGTCTGCACGATGCGATTGCCGGTTGCCGTCGATCCGGTGAACGACACCGCATGCACATCCGGGTGCGCCACGAGTGGTTCGCCAGTGTCTTTGCCGAAACCGTGCACGACGTTCAGCACGCCGGCCGGAATGCCTGCTTCCAACGCGAGGTTGCCGAGCATCGAGGCGGTCAGCGGCGACAGTTCGCTCATCTTCAGTACGGCGGTATTGCCGAACGCGAGACAGGGTGCCACTTTCCACGTTGCGGTCATGAACGGCACGTTCCACGGCGAGATCAGCGCGCAGACGCCGACCGGATGGAACAGCGTGTAGTTCAGGTGCGTATCGGTGGGGTACGTATGGCCGTCGACGCGCGTGCACATCTCCGCGAAATAGTTGAAGTTGTCGGCGGCGCGGGGCACGAGTTGCTTGCGCGTCTGCGAGATTGTCTGGCCGGTATCCTTCGTCTCGGTCTCCGAGATGTCGGGCAAGTTCTTCGCGATCAGCTCGCCGAGCTTGCGGATGATTTTTGCGCGTTCCGCTGCGGGCTTGCCGGCCCATGCCGGAAACGCTTCTTTGGCCGCGCGCACGGCGGCGTCGACGTCTTCCGCACCGCCGCGGGCGACTTCAGCGAGCACGTCTTGCGTCGCCGGATTGACGGTCTCGAAGTAGTCTTTCGCGGCGCTCGATTTGCCGTTGATCAGATGTTCGATTCGCATTGGCTTGTCCTTTCTCTGTAGTGACGATCGGAGTTAGTGCTTCAGCTGTCGGCCGGATTTAGTGCTTTAGCACTTACTCCGGTCCCATGCAAAGCGCTTACTCTGATCCCATGCAAAGCCTGTCGATCAGGCGCGGCCGAAGTCCGCGTCGGATGCAATCGTATTGACGAGACGGCCAAGGCCGTCGATTTCGCACACTACTTCGTCGCCCGCATTGACGTTGACGATGCCTTCCGGCGTGCCGGTCAGGATCACGTCGCCGGGTGCAAGGGTCATGAAGCTGCTCAGGTATTCGATCAACGCGGGGATATCGGTAACGAGATCACGTGTGTTGCCGCGTTGCTGTTGTGTGCCGTTCACGAACGTGCGCAATTCGAGTTGCGTGACGTCTTCGACATCGGCTGCATCGACAAACCAGGGGCCGAGCACCGTGCCGCCGTCGCGATTCTTCACACGCAGGTTGGGGCGGTAATAGTTTTCCAGGTAGTCGCGGATCGCGTAGTCGTTGGCGATCATGTAGCCGGCCACATGCTGCATGGCGTTTTTGCGCTTGACGTTCCGCGCGGTTTGGCCGATCACGACAGCCAGTTCGCACTCGTAGTGCATGAAGGTGACGTCGGCGGGGCGGCGCGTGAAGCCACGGTGACCGATGACCGTGCCCGGGCCCTTGAGAAAGACCAAAGGCTCTTCCTGCTTGTTGAACTGCAATTCCTTCGCATGCTCGGCGTAGTTCAAGCCGAGCGCGAAGATCGTGCCGACCTCGATCGGTGCGAGCCACACCACTTCATCCTCACGACGCACACGGCCGTCGGCGAGACGCACGCCGTTGGTGTCCGGATAAGCCTCGTGAATTGCTCCTGCATACGCAACGCGGCCGCGCATCATTGCTGTTCTCCATCGTGTTCTTCCGCTCCGACAAACGACACCTGGAGCGGCGGCAACCCGTCAATCGACAGTGTGGCCGTGTCGCCGATATGCGCAACCGGCGAACCATGCGGCACGCCAAGCGTAATGAGGTCACCGGCGCTGAGCGTCATGAAATCGGTCACGTCCGCAATCAATTGAGCGACCTTGCGTACCGAAGATGCAGTAGTCGCACTGAAGACTTCACGTCCGGGAAGCGAGACCTTGATCGTCAGATCGTCAGGCGCAGTAACATGACGCGCGGCAACGACTGCTGGCCCGATCACGCAAAAACCGTCGCGCGCCCGGAACCGCACCGAAGGCCGATACACGCTCGCATGCGGCACGCTGAGATCGGCGACCAGCGTATAGCCGGCGATATAGTCCAACGCTTGAGCCGCGCTGACGCGTGTTGCAGTGCGGCCAATCACGATACCCAGTGAAGCGCCGACTTCCACACCCAATGCATTGTCAGGCACAACGACACGGGCGCGATGACCCGCGAACGTATTGCGCGGCTTCAGATAGAGAACCGGCGCTTTCGGCGGTGCTTTATACGGAGCGGCATGAACCGCATCGCCCAATGCTTCCAATGCGGCGCGGTCGTTCAGCAAGGTTCCATAAACCGCGCCGGAAACGGGCGCGCGGCAGGCCACGCCGCGTGCGAGCAGCTCGGCAACGGTTTGCGCGTCCACGTCGCGAGGCAGCGCGTCGCCTTCGGGATGCAGCAGGTGATCGGCAAGTGCAAACATAAATTAGCTGCCTCTCAGAGAAAACACTAACATGTTAGTATTATTGCGCTTGATATCATCCATGGTCAATAGCCTGTCGGCTGATCGCGGGTTTTCCCTTAAGTTTCGACGGCTGCTTTTTACCTATCTTCCACCATGTCCGCTTCCGCTTCTACCCGAGTTTTGCACCGCAACCTGCCGATGCTGTTGCTGCGCGCCAGAGAAAAAATGATGGAGCGTTTCCGCCCGTTGATTACCGCGCACGGGCTGACCGAACAGCAATGGCGCGTGATTCGCGCACTCAATGAGCACGGCCCGATGGAGCCGCGCCACATCTCCGATATCTGCACGATTTCGAGCCCGAGCATGGCGGGTGTGCTCGCGCGCATGGAGAGCATGGAGTTGCTGACAAAGGAGCGTTTCGCGGAAGACCAGCGCCGCGTACTGGTGTCGCTCACCGAGACGAGCGTGGATCTGGTGCGCGTGATCTCGAAGGATCTCGAAGCGCACTATCGCGAACTGGAGCGCAGGGTAGGACCGGAAATCGTCGAGCGCGTGTATCGCGCGGTCGACGATCTGCTTGCGGGCCTTGAAGAAGAGGACGAGTGAAGCGGCCGCTCAATCGCCCTGATCGGGCGCCGCGGTGTTGGTAGCAGCGGTTTCCCTCAGCCCAAGCAGCCACGGAATCTGGCTTTTGTCGTGCATGCCGAGCTTCTTATAAGCGCAGCGCAGATAGTGGCGCACGGTGGCCGGCGAAATCGCCATGCGTTGCGCGACTTCCTTGTGTGAGAGGCCGTCGCCGTACAACTTGATCGCACTTAGTTCGCGCGGACTCAAGCGGTCGAGCGGGGAGCGTTGGCGCGCTTCCAGCTGAAACAGGCCGACCATGGGCGAGCAACTCACCGTCACTGTTTCGCCCACATAGGGCTGGCCCGTGCACGCATGCAGATGCGCAATCAACGGCGCCGGCAGATGCTGGTTCTGATAGCCTGGCCACTCACTGCGCAGAACGATTTCGAACGCCTTGTCCGCCTGGTGCACCGCACCGAAGCCATCGCAGATCGCGCGTGCTGGCGTTGAGACGCCTTCGCGGCGCTCACGCGTCAATTGAAACGTGCGGCTGATCGTGAGCGCCGCGCTCAGGTGCGGAATCACATCCTCCAGTGTTTGCGCATCCGCCGCGGAGAACGGCTTGTCGAGCG
>NZ_DASRSY010000403.1:0-8789 GCF_035656215.1 Paraburkholderia sp. | reverse complement strand
CGGTGTTGTATGCACGCGCGAGACGCGTGATCGAGTCGAGCAGAATCACCACGTCGTTCTTCATTTCGACGAGGCGTTTGGCTTTTTCGATCACCATTTCGGCGACTTGCACGTGACGCGCAGCCGGTTCGTCGAACGTGGAGGCGATCACTTCGCCGGCCACCGAACGCTGCATTTCGGTCACTTCTTCCGGGCGTTCGTCGATCAGCAGCACGAACAGCACGACATCGGGGTGATTCTGTTTGATCGCATGCGCGATGTGCTGCAGCATCACGGTCTTGCCGGACTTCGGCGAAGCAACCAGCAAGCCGCGCTGGCCCTTACCAATCGGCGCGATCATGTCGATGATGCGGCCCGTGACGTTTTCTTCGCCGCGCATTTCACGTTCGAGCAGCAGCACCTTGTTCGGGTGCAGCGGCGTCAGGTTTTCGAACATGATCTTATGCTTCGACGCTTCCGGCGGCTGGCCGTTGACCTTGTCCACCTTGACCAGCGCGAAATAGCGTTCACCGTCTTTCGGTGTACGCACTTCGCCTTCGATCGTGTCGCCCGTGTGCAGGTTGAAGCGGCGGATTTGCGACGGGCTGATGTAAATATCGTCCGTGCTGGCGAGATACGAGGTTTCCGGCGAGCGCAGGAAGCCGAAACCGTCCGGCAGCACTTCGAGCGTGCCGTCGCCGAAGATCGTGTCGCCCGCTTTGGCTCGTTTTTTTAGAATGGCAAACATCAATTCCTGCTTGCGCAGGCGGTTTGCACTTTCGATCTCGAGGCCATTGGCCATCTCGATCAATTCGGACACGTGCTGAGTCTTAAGCTCGGATAAATGCATACGGAGAACCCGCAGGAGAAGGTGCGACGAAATGAAATCTGGGAGGAGAGTGAGCGGAACCGCTCAAGGACTTACACGTCTTTTCGACGTTTCGCGGATTCTAGCATAGCACACGCCAATTTCCGCCAGTGCGACGGTATGGCATCTTTCTTTATTGAGCGTGTTGCCGGCTGACAACACGCCTAAGACAGCGCACCTGAAGGTCTCAAGGGCCTGGAGCGCGCCGATGCGAGCGCTTTACAGGTTGCCGTCGAGGAACGCGGTGAGTTGCGACTTCGACAGTGCGCCGACCTTCTGTGCGGCAACAGCGCCATTCTTGAAGAGGATCAGCGTGGGAATGCCGCGCACGCCGAACTTGACCGGCGTCGACTGATGCTCGTCGACGTTGATCTTGGCGATTTGCAGGCGATCGGCGTAATCCTTCGCGACTTCGTCGAGGATCGGCGCGATCATCTTGCACGGACCGCACCATTCAGCCCAGAAATCGAGCAGCACGGGTTTATCGGATTTCACGACGTCCTGTTCGAACGATGCGTCGCTAATATGCTTGATTGATTCGCTCATTGTATGAATACCTCTATCGGTTCGAGGCCCGCCTGAATTGCTCGCCACGATACGTCAAAATCTAGGGAAACTTCCGTTCGCTTTGCCGCAATCGGAGCGTTGCCGCTGTACGCCTGAAAAAGTCGAAAGACCATTTCCGGAATGCGCGGAAAGCTCGCGGTTGCGGGTCATCCGTATGGCAGTTTAGCTTAATTCGCTATGCGTTGCCGGTGGTGATAGTACTCATCAAGGGCAGGGGCCAATGGCTGCCGGTGAAGTGCCATTACGTTTTAACAACCGCGACGCAACCTGTCTGGTGGCTGGCAGCGCAAACTCAAGTACCCCGCACGCGTACTTCCGGGTGCTGCACTATATGAAGCGAAGCGCCTGATTCGGCGCGTCGATGTCGGTTTGGTCGTATTAACAGTCGCGCGACGGGCCAAGCGGTGATAGAATGTTTCGTGACGGGCCTCCTCGCATGGAGGGATGGTCAACCTGGTCAGGTCGGGAACGAAGCAGCCACAGCCGTTTTCCACCAGTGCCGAGGGTCAGGCTCGTCACCTTCCTTTTTTCTTGTTTTCCTCTGCTGCACCTTCCATCTCCTGTTTTAGCCAGGCGCTGCCACGCAGACACTGCATTGGCGTTTCTCGCGCACTTCATCTATTTTTTTCTATCGGTCCGTTAGCCTGTTTCAATGAAGCGGCAACACGCGTTCGCGCGCCATCTCGATTCGGTTTTGCGCGCCATCGTTACTGATACAATTTCCAGATGACCTATCAAGTTCTCGCACGCAAATGGCGGCCGAAGGATTTCGCTTCGCTCGTCGGACAGGAGCACGTGGTGCGCGCGCTCACGCACGCGCTCGACGGTGGCCGTCTGCATCATGCCTATCTGTTTACCGGCACCCGCGGCGTCGGTAAAACCACGCTGTCGCGCATCTTTGCCAAGGCGCTGAATTGCGAAACAGGTGTGACCTCCACGCCGTGCGGCGTGTGCCGTGCGTGCCGTGAGATCGATGAAGGCCGCTTTGTCGATTATGTCGAGATGGACGCGGCGAGTAACCGCGGCGTCGACGAAATGGCGGCACTCCTGGAGCGCGCGGTCTACGCCCCGGTCGATGCGCGTTTCAAGGTCTACATGATCGACGAAGTGCACATGCTGACCAACCACGCCTTCAACGCGATGTTGAAGACGCTGGAAGAGCCGCCTTCGCACGTCAAATTCATTCTTGCTACCACCGATCCGCAGAAGATTCCGGTCACGGTGCTGTCGCGTTGTCTGCAGTTCAATCTGAAGCAGATGCCGGCCGGGCACATCGTGTCGCACCTCGAGCACATTCTCGGTGAAGAGAAGGTGCCGTATGACGCTCAGGCATTGCGTCTGCTCGCGCGCGCGGCTGACGGCTCGATGCGCGACGCGCTGTCGCTGACCGATCAGGCGATCGCTTATTCGGCCAATCAGGTAAATGAAGAAGCCGTGCGCGGCATGCTCGGCGCGCTCGATCAAAGCTATCTGATCCGCCTGCTCGACGCGCTTGCCGATGGTGACGGCGCCGCCGTGCTGGCGGTCGCGGACGAGATGGCGTTGCGCAGCCTGTCGTTTTCGACGGCGTTGCAGGATCTGGCGAGCTTGTTGCACCGAATCGCGTGGGCGCAGTTCGCGCCTTCGTCGGTGTTGGACGAGTGGCCGGAAGCGGCTGATCTGCGTCGATTTGCAGAGGCGTTGAGCGCCGAGCAGGTACAACTGTTCTATCAGATCTCGACCATCGGCCGAAGCGAACTGGGTCTCGCGCCTGACGAATATGCCGGCTTCACGATGACGCTGTTGCGCATGCTGGCGTTCGAGCCGGCGCCCACCGGTGGCGGTGCGGCGGCTTCGGCGCGTCCGGTAGGGCCGGCGGGGGCGGATGGCGCTAAGCGCTCTGGCTCGCCAGCGGTGGCTGCGCCGCAGGCGGCAGCGTCGCGTGCGGTTGAAGCAGCCGCTCCCGTGCCGGTCCGCTCCGCAATTCCGGTGGCAGAAGTGAAGACTGCGATGCTGGATTCGCAGCACGTGGCGGCGGAGTCTGCTGGAAATGCGGACACGCCGAAGCCAGCTATTGGTGAAGCGCCGATTGTTTCCAGGTCTTTACCTGAATCATCGACCACTTTTGGCGAAGCGAGCGCGGCGCCTGCGCCCACGGCGGCTGATGTCATTGCCGCACCGGCTTTAGCGCCGTGGCAGGAAGAAGTGTCCGCCGAACCGATTCTGAGCGATCCGGCGCCTGCACCTACGAACACGAGCGCGCCCCAAGCAGCCCCGATGCCCGAAGCGATGTCCTCGGCACCGGCGGCCGAAGCGATCGCAGCAACAAAAGTAGCGGCTGTGCCGGCCTCGGCGCCGGCGACCGAAGCGGCCGCATCGATCGTAGCAACGAAAATAGCGGCTGCACCGGCCTTGGCACCGTGGGACGACGCGCCCACCGAGCCAGCCTGGAACGAAGCACCCGCTGCGGCCGCGCCTCAGGAATCGGCGCCCGCGTCTTCGCTCACGGCTCCTGCCGCAGCCGCACTCGCACGCATAGAAGAGGCCGTGCCCGCAACGGCATCCCAAGAGCCGCGGCCGGCAGCGGCCATCCCGCCGCGCCGTGCGGGTGGCGCGAGCGACGCACTCAACGTATTGCGCAGCGCGGGTCTGAAAGTGTCGTCTGACCGCGGCCGCGCCACGGCGGCAGCCGCGAGGCCCACTGTGGCCCCGGCCACGCCGAAGCCTGCCGCGCCCCGCGTTGTCGTCAATGTGCCGACGCCGGGCGCCTCGCGCCCGGCGCCACAACAGGATGCGGCACCTGCGGCGCGCGCGTCGTCGTCGCAGGATCAGCGCAACGGTTCGGAGCAGAACGGCTCGTCGAGCGCGCCGTGGGACGACATGCCGCCCGATGAATACATGCCGCTTACGGCAGCGGACGAAGGTTATTACGGCCTGCCGGATGACAACTACATGCCGATGTTCGACAGCGGACCCGACGACGTCCGCGTGAACGCCGCGCCTGCGTCGACCCCCGCGCCCGTGGTCGACAAGCGGCCGTTGCCGCCCGCGGTGCCGCTCGATCCGCTGGGTTTCCAGGGCGACTGGCCCGCGCTCGCCGTCGATCTGCCGCTCAAGGGCATTTCGTATCAGCTCGCGTTCAATAGCGAACTGATGGCACTCGAAGGCAACACGCTCAAGCTGAACGTGCCGGTGCCGCAGTACGCGGAAGCCTCGCAGGTCGCTAAACTGAAAGCCGCGCTCGCTGAAAAGCTCGGTCAGAACGTCGACGTGCTGGTCGAAGTCGGCCCGGCGCGCCGCACGGCAGCCGCGCACGACGCCGCCATGCGCGCCCAGCGCCAGCAGGCAGCGGAGCGCGAGATCGGCGCCGATCCGTTCGTGCAGTCGCTGATCCGCGAGTTCGGCGCGAGCATCGTGCCCGGTTCGATCCGTCCGATTACGCAGGACGCCGGCCCGAACGGCGCGCCGTCCGCTCACTGATTCGCCGCGCCTCGTGGCGCACCCGATTTCCGGATTTCACGCTATCAAGAAGGAGCATGTCCATGATGAAAGGCCAACTCGCCGGGCTGATGAAGCAGGCCCAGCAGATGCAGGAAAACATGAAGAAGATGCAGGAGCAGCTTGCATTGATCGAAGTCGAGGGACAGTCGGGCGCCGGTCTCGTCAAGGTGACGATGACCTGCAAGAACGACGTGCGCCGCGTATCGATCGATCCGAGCCTGCTTGCCGACGACAAGGACATGCTGGAAGACCTGGTCGCCGCGGCATTCAACGACGCCGTGCGCAAGGCCGAAGCCACTGCTCAGGAAAAGATGGGCGGCATGACCTCGGGTCTGCCGCTGCCGCCGGGCTTCAAGCTGCCGTTCTGAGCGGCCTCGCTGCAAGAAGGGGTTCACGCCGTTGCTTGACCGCGGCGTGAGTTGAATGCGCGAGCCGCGCCCGTTTCAATGCCCGCGCCAGATACACCAGTCCCAAGTTCGTGCAAGTTTGCATCAGGGCAGTTCAGTTCAGTTCGTTCGCCGAGCGTACCTGCCCGATTCGTTACCGAGCTAATAGAAGCAACCAGAAACAACCGCATCGCCACCCGCATACCGGGCCATACCGGGCAACACTCACTTCGACGCCGCCGATCCGCATGAAACAACCTTCCGCCTTGTCGGCGCTCGTCGAAGCGCTGCGCGTGCTGCCTGGCGTCGGGCCAAAGTCCGCGCAACGCATGGCGTACCACCTGATGCAGCACGATCGCGACGGCGCCGAAAAACTCGGCCGCTCGTTGCTGTTCGCGACTGAACATCTGCAGCACTGCGAGAAGTGCAACACCTTTACCGAAGCACAGATCTGTGAGGTCTGCCTCGATGAGGAGCGCGATCCGGCGTTGTTGTGCGTTGTCGAGACGCCCGCCGACCAGATCATGCTCGAACAGACGATGACCTATCGCGGCCTCTATTTCGTGCTGATGGGGCGGCTCAGTCCGCTCGACGGCATCGGCCCGAAGGAGATCCATTTCGACCGGCTGGTCAAGCGCGCGTTGGATGGCATCGTCAAGGAAGTCGTGCTCGCAACCAATTTCACGAATGAAGGTGAAGCCACCGCGCATTACCTCGGGCAGACGCTCAAGGCGCGCGGTCTTACCGTGACGCGCCTCGCGCGGGGCGTGCCGGTGGGCGGCGAACTCGAGTACGTCGACGCCGGCACGATCGCCCGTGCGATGCTCGACCGGCGCTCGATGTAGCCCGACGTAACGGAAAGCGCCGCGTCGCTGCGCCGGCAAGGCCAGAGCGAGCCGCGCGCGCCCGATCCGCAACGGCCGCGCGCAGTGCGACGGCAAGAACAGAACACAGAGGAACACATGAGCGTCACCCCAGACCCCAGCGCCACCCCTAAAGGCCCGCTTGCCGGCGTCAAGGTGCTCGAACTCGGCACGCTGATCGCCGGCCCGTTCGCCGCGCGCTTTCTCGGCGAGTTCGGTGCCGACGTTATCAAGATCGAGGATCCCAAAGGCGGCGATCCGCTGCGCAAATGGCGCAAGCTTTATCCGGAAGTCGGCGGCACGTCGCTCTGGTGGGCCGTTCAGGCACGCAACAAAAAATCCGTCACGATCAATCTGAAAGCCGAAGAGGGCAAGGAGATCGTGCGGCGCCTCGCGAAAGAGGCCGATATCGTCGTCGAGAATTTTCGGCCGGGGTTATTGGAGAAGCTCGGGCTCGGTTATGACGTTTTATCGGCGGAGAACCCGGGGCTCGTGATGGTGCGTCTGTCCGGCTATGGGCAGACCGGACCGTATCGCGACCGGCCAGGATTCGGCGCAATCGCGGAATCGATGGGCGGTCTGCGTCACATTACCGGCTATCCGGATTTGCCGCCGCCGCGCATCGGCATTTCGATCGGCGATTCGATTGCCGCGCTGCATGGCGTCATCGGCGCGTTGATGGCCTTGCATCACAAGCAGGTGAACGGTGGCAAAGGGCAGGTCGTCGACGTCGCGCTGTACGAGGCAGTCTTTAACATGATGGAGAGCGTGGTGCCGGAGTACGGCGTGTACGGCATGGTGCGCGAGCGTACCGGTGCGTCCTTGCCGGGCATCGTGCCGTCGAACACGTATCCTTGCCGCGACGGCAGCATTGTCATCGGCGGGAATAGCGACCCGATCTTCAAGCGCCTGATGATCGCTATCGAACGTGAAGACCTGGCGAACGATCCAGCTCTCGCGCACAACGACGGCCGCGTGCCGCGCACCCAGGAAATCGACGGCGCGATCGCTGCGTGGCTCACCACGCGCACCATCGACGAAGCGCTCGCCGTGCTGAACGCCGCCGACGTGCCGGTCGGCCGTATTTACAGCGTCGCGGACATGTTCACCGATCCGCAATACATGGCGCGCCAGATGATCCAGCGCTTCAAGTGGCAGGACGGTCAGGAAATCACGCTTCCGTCGGTGACGCCGAAACTCTCGGAAACCCCCGGCGAAACGCGCTGGTTAGGCCCGGAACTGGGTGAACATACCGATGAAGTCCTGCAATCGCTAGGTTATGATTCTGACCACATTGCAAGGTTGCACGCGCAACAGATTGTGTAGTTAAGCGCGCGGCAAAAAGACAACAAAAATCTGGAGACGACAGACCATGCAACGCAGAACCTTCCTCGCCGGTACCGCCGCGCTCGCGGGCGCCACGTTCGCCGCCACGCCGCTCGCTTTCGCGCAGGGCAAACCTGAAACCGCCAAGGTGGCGATCGCCGTCGGCGGCAAGAACCTGTTCTATTACTTGCCGCTCACGATTGCCGAGCGCCGCAATTACTTCAAGGACGAAGGGCTCGACGTCGAAATCTCGGATTTCGCCGGCGGCTCGCAAGCGCTGAAGGCGGCAGTCGGCGGCAGCGCGGATGTGGTCTCCGGCGCGTTCGAGCACACGTTGCTGCTGCAGGCGCAAAAGCAGTCGTTCCGCGAATTCGTGCTGCAAGGGCGCGCCCCGCAGATCGTGCTCGCGGTGTCGAAGAAAGCGATGCCGAATTACAAGTCGATCGCCGATCTGAAAGGCAAGAAAATTGGCGTGACGGCACCGGGTTCATCGACCTCGATCATGGCGAGTTTCGTGCTGGCGAAAGCCGGGCTGACCGCGAAAGACGTCGCGTTCATCGGCGTGGGCGCAGGTGCGGGCGCGATCGCGGCGCTGCAGTCCGGCCAGATCGATGCCATCGCCAATCTCGACCCGGTGATGACCAAGCTTGAGCGCACGGGCGAGATTCGCGTCGTATCGGACACGCGCACGCTTGCCGATACGCGCAGCGTGTTCGGCGGCGACATGCCGGCGGGTTGCCTGTACGCGTCGCAAAGCTTCATCACGAAGAATCCGAACACCACTCAGGCGCTGACCAATGCGATGGTGCGCGCGCTCAAATGGCTGCAAACGGCGACCGGCAGCGAGCTGATCAGCACGGTGCCGGAAGGCTATCTGCTCGGCGACCGCGCGGTGTATCTGGACGCGTGGCAGCACGTGAAGGAGGCAATGTCGCCGGATGGCCTGATGCCCGCCGATGGCCCGGCCACGTCGCTGAAGACCTTGCAGGCGTTCGATCCGGCCGTGCAGGGCAAGTCGATCGATCTGTCGAAGGCGTGGACCAACGACTTCGTCAAGAAAGCGCTGGCGACGGTCAAGGTCTGAGCGCCGTCAGTGTGGGGCCGAAGGCGGCACGTGCCGCCTTCGCCTCGATCACCGCCCACTGCTGTCATGACCACATGGCAATCCGAAACCGATTTTGGAAGCGAGTCGAACGATGACCGTTGCCGCTCTGGCGCTCGACAACATCACCTGCACGTTCGCTGCACGGGACAACCGCGCGCAGCGCTACACGGCGGTCAAGGACACGACCTTGCACATTGCACCGGGCGAATTCGTCT
>NZ_DASRSY010000402.1:0-8679 GCF_035656215.1 Paraburkholderia sp. | reverse complement strand
ACCGGCACGCGCCACTCGAAATGCTCACCGAGAAAAAACGCATTCGGCCACAGGCACACACGGCCGATCGACCAGAGCGGATCGTTTTCGTCCGCGTCGCCGCGCAGTCGCTTGTAGATAAACCCGTAATCGAATTCATCGAAATCGAGCTGTTTATGAGCGGGCGAGTACGGGCCTGTCTGTCCATTCAGGCGTGCGGTCCAGTTGTTGTGCATCCATTCGAAATGGATTGGATCGATCGAGTTCTCCTGGCATTGCAGCCAGTTGCACGGCACCTCGGAGATCACGATTTGCACGAAGCCGTTCTTCCAGGAGAACGGCTCCCAGTTCGGCACGAGCGGCGCAGGTTGCGGCCCAAGGTACGCCCACAGCAGACCCGCCTTCTCCTCTACCGGATACGCCTTGATTTTCACACGCTCTTTCAGCTTCAACTGCGGATTCGCAACGTCTTCATACGGCTGCTCCGTGCATTTTCCGCCCTGATCGTAGAGCCAACCGTGATAGTTGCAACGCAGTCCGCACTTTTCGACGAAACCATAGGCGAGATCGGCGCGGCGATGCGGACACTGGCGATCGATCAGTCCGAAATTGCCGCTCAGGTCCTTGTACAGCACGAGATCTTCACCGAGCAGGCGCACCGGCTTGACGGCCACTTCGTCAAACTCGCTTACGCCGGCAATCGGCATCCAGTAACGGCGCAGCAGTTCGCCCATTGGCTCGCCGGGCCCGACCTTCGTCAAGAGTTCGTTCTTCGCTTGGGACAGCATTCTTCAAGTCTCCATTGTTATCGCTCGGCCGATGCGTCGGACACACAAACGCTTCGGCAGCCTCGGCCGGCCGTCATCCCTGTCGCTTCCACAATCGATCTAATGATAATACACATTATACATTAATGAATGTATTCATCTGTCGATCAGCTTCCGTTCCGCGCTTGCCGGCGCTGTTTCGATAATATATATTACACATTGAAGCGTGCGCAACAGAATTTGCGTCTGCGCGGCGAGACAACTCCGGACGAGTCAACATGAAGAAGGCTATGGATACGCTACAGGTGCAACTTCGCGCGATCAGATACGAGGCGCCCACCATCAATACGTATGAATTTCACGCACTTGATGGCTCGCCGCTGCCAGGCTTCACAGCCGGCGCTCACATCGATCTTCATTTGCCCAATGGGATGATCCGCAGCTATTCGCTTTGCAATTCTCCGGAGGACACGTACCGCTATGTGATCGGCGTGAATCGCGATCCGTCGAGCCGTGGCGGCTCATCCTGGGTACACGAGACGCTGCGCGTCGGCGCCGTGCTAACGATCAGCGCGCCCGCCAATAATTTTCCGCTGGTCGAGGACGCCGCGCATACGGTGCTCATCGCGGGAGGAATCGGTATCACGCCGCTCATGGGCATGATTCAGCGCCTGGAAGCGCTGGAGCAGTCGTGGGAGCTGCACTACTGCACGCGAACCCGTGAGGCGACCGCATTCTTCGGCGCGTTGCGTCAATACGGCTCGCGGGTACAGTTTCATCACGACGGCGAACCGGGTGGAAAGCGGCTTGAATTCGCCACGGTATTGACGCAGCACGACGAGCGCACGCATTTCTATTGCTGTGGCCCGGCGGCCATGCTGAATGCATTCGAAGCAACGGCTGCGAACTGTGGCAGCGGCGCACGTTTTCATGTCGAGTATTTCGCCGCAGGCGAGGCGCCCGCAACTTCTGGCGGTTTTAACGTGCAGCTCGCACGCTCAGGGCGCCTGATTCAAGTGAGCGCCGGCAAGACGATTCTCGATGCACTGATCGACGAAGGTGTCGATGTCAGTTATTCCTGCTCACAGGGTGTGTGCGGTACTTGTGAAACGCGTGTGCTCTCGGGCGTGCCGGACCATCGCGATATGGTGCTGACAAAGGGCGAACAGGAGGCCAACCGGTCGATGATGATTTGCTGCTCGGGCAGCAAAAGCAAGTGCCTGGTGCTCGATTTGTGACCGGTGGATAGTCCGCGTGCACATGCTAACTGTATAACCGTATGATTATTCAACGGCTATGCTAACATCGCGATCAGTCTTTCGGGGTCGCACCACGCCTCTCGTGCGTGCGGCTTCGGTTCACCCGTTGCAACGCTCAGGTCCGGAGATCCGAATTGAAAAAAGGTACTGTCGAAACTACGCCGCTGTGGGAACCGGTGCAGACGGAAACCTTATCCTGGCGCATCGTTTCACAAGTGCGCGCAGCCGTCTTTTCCGGTCAGATCAAGACGGGAGATTTCCTCGGCAGTGAAACGTCGCTGTCCGCCCAATTCAACGTGAGCCGCATGGCTGCTCGCGACGCATTGCGCACGCTCGAAGCAGTCGGCATCGTGGAGATCCGCATGGGCGCGAAAGGCGGCGCATGGATTGCGCAGGGCAATCCGGAGCGCTTCGCGGACGCGCTGGCCATTCAATTGCATCTGATCGGCGTCACCGGCGAAGAAATCTTCGACGCGCAAATGGCGATTGAAGTCACGTCGGCAGAACTTGCGGCGCAAAACGCCACCGAGGAAGACCTCAAGAAACTGAGCGGGATCCTGGCCGAACTCGACAAACTGCGCGACGACCCGCTTGCGTTCACGGATGCCTCGCTGCGCTTTCATGAAGCGATTGTGGAGTCGTCGCACAACCGGGTGCTGCTCGCGCAATTCCGCGCGCTGCGTTTTGTGTTGCAACCGCTACTCGCGCCGAACACCACGCATGCGATCGCCGCACGCGTGATCCGCTCGCACAAGTCGGTGCTGAATGCGATCGAAGCGCGAGACGGCGTCAAGGCACGCGAAATCATGCAGCAACGGGTGAAAGTGATCCGTTCGCGTGTGTTGTCAGGCACCGCCGCTCAACACGCGGCAGACGACGAATAAATTTCGTCCGTCACCTTCCAGAAATATGGCGATGTAATGATGCTGCTTCGTACCCGCCCCTGCGGCTCGAGAAATTGCAGCCGGATGCGCTGCAGTCCGACACCGCCCGGGCGGGCACGCCTCAAGCTAAGCCTTGCATCGAATCATGATGCCGGGTTTAGCCCTTCGCGGGACGCCCCGTCTTCACCGTCTCGAGCGACGACACCGCGGCAAGCAGGCGCTGCGGCGCGGCCGACTCCAGCATCATCAACCCCGCTCGCAATAGCTCGCTCTTCTTGACCGACACGCCGGCGTCGAGGCACTTCTGCCTGAGAGCCGCAATCCGGTCGTAATCTGATTTCGGCATCGTGAAGCTGTCGCGCACGACTTTCTCTTTCTTCGGCTGCTTGGCTTTTTTTGCTTCGGGAGCGCTGACCGGTGCGGCTTCCGCGGTTGTCGAACCCTTCGCTTTGGCTGCCCTCTTAACGGCCGGTGCCGCTTCCGCAGGTGCCGAGTGCTTCGCTTGTCGCTTCCCTGCTCGATCCCTGACATGTCTATTCCGCCATTTACTCAATCATACTAATTAAATTGATTTCAGCCCGTGCGAGAGCGCCACGCCTTGCGCAACAAAAACAGCTCCGGCGGTCCGAACAGGATGCGAAAAAAACCGGTTGCGAAAAATTTTGATGAGGCCGGCCAACAGCGCGCGCAGCCAGCCTGGGCGATTCACGGCAGTCGCATGAGCACGATCGCGCAGCACAAACACGCCGTCTGAAAAGCCACTTCCGATGCCAACCCCACCTACCCATCCGTACCGGACACCATCCCGAAAACCGTATAGGTACTGTACCGGCATGGTTCGCTAGAATGCTCCAACGGTCGTATCGACTGACACCGGAGCCACCCATGTCTTACCTCAGCCTCAGCGCGCTGCCCGCCGGCATCCTGTTCGCGCTCGTCACCACCATCACGCCCGGCCCGAACAACACCATGCTGCTGGCCTCGGGCGTCAACTTCGGCTTTCGCCGCACGCTGCCGCATCTTTCCGGCATCAGCGCCGGGGTCGTGCTGTTGATGCTCTCGGTCGGGATTGGTCTGGGCGAAGCCTTTGTGCATTTTCCCGTGCTGTACACGGTGCTCGAAGTCGCGAGCGTCGCGTACCTGCTGTATCTCGCGTGGAAAATCGGCACGTCGGGTGAACTGAAGGTCAAGAAAGGCGATCGCCGGCCCATGAAGTTTCATGAAGCCATCGCCTTCCAGTGGGTCAATCCGAAAGCGTGGATGATGGTGCTGACCGCCGCAACGACGATCCACCTCAGCCAGAGCACCAGCATGAACGCGGTCGCGATGGCGGTGATCTTCTACGTGATCGGTTTTCCGTGCATCTGCCTGTGGGCCGGTTTCGGCACCGCGATGCGGCGCGTGCTGTCGGACCCGAAGCGGTTGCGCATTTTCAATGTGGCGATGGCGCTGCTGCTGGTGCTCTCGCTGTATCCGATCGCGCTGAAGCTGCTCGGCCATTCAGCCTAAGCATAAGCTTGAGTGCAGCTAGATCGCGCCCTGCCCGACTCGCTCGATGAAGCGCCATAACGCGTCGTCGGTCGAGTACGGCGCGTTGAAACGGAACCAGGCGCTCGGCGCATCGTCGGGACGGAAATAGGAGCCGGGTGCGAGCCAGATGCCGTGCGTGAGCGCCGCCGTCGCCACTTCGCCGGCACGCTCGGCTTCGATCGGCAGGCGCGCCCACAGAAACAGGCCGGCTCGCGGCCGGTGAAACAGTTCAAGGCCAAGCGAATCGAGCCGCTCTTCGACGGTCGCATGCGCGAGCTTGAGCCGCTCATTCACGGCTTCCACGTGACGCGCATAGCGCCCTTCGAGCAACACCTTGTCGACGATCCGCTCGATCGCTTCCGACGAGGTCAATCCCACCGCCATCTTCGTGCGCGCCAGTTCGCGCAACACCGCCCGCTCGGCGACCACATAGCCGCAGCGCAGCCCCGGCGTCACCGTCTTCGAAAAACCGCCAACGTAAAGCACGCGCTGCAAGCCTTCCATGGCGGCGAACAAAGGCGCGCCGGACGGTGCCAGTTCCCGGCTGACGTCGTCTTCGATCACCCACATGCGCTGACGCTCGGCGATCTGCAGCAGACGGAACGCCGCCGACATGCCGAAGGTCGCGCCAGTCGGATTCTGTAGCGTGGTGTTGACGAAAATCGCCTTCGGCTTGTGCTGCGCGACCAGCGCTTCGAGCACGTCCGTATCGACACCGGCCGGCGTGCGCGGCACGCCATGCACCACCAGCCCCGCCAGCTTGAGAATCTGCAGCAGATTGCAATAACCCGGATCTTCGACGATCACGGCGTCGCCCGCGCGCAACAGCGTCCGGACGATCAGATCAAGCCCTTGGGTCGCGCCTTGCGTAAGCAGCACGTTGGAGACGTCCACCGGCAAACCGCGCCGGTCGAGTTGCTCGGCAATCCGCTCGCGCAACGGCGCGAAGCCATACGGATGCCCGTAGTCGCCGAGACGCGCCGCCGGCACCCGGCTCATCGCACGCAGCGCATGCTGCAAACCCGTCTCGTTGATCCACTCGTTCGGCAGCCAGCCGCCGCCCGCCTTGATCGGCACCGAATGGTCGGCGAACACGTCGGACAGCAGCCAGGTCGCCGTCAGGCTCGGCGGTTGCCAGTCGGTCGGGGCGACCCTGGCGGACTGCGCGCGCGCCGCCACGCGATAACCGGAACCGCGCCGCGCCACCACGAGACCCATTGAAACAAGACGGTTGTACGCCTCGGTGACCGTGAAGGTGCTCAGTTCGTGGCTTTGCGCTAGCGCCCGCACCGACGGCAGCAGCGCGCCGGCGCGCAGCGACTGCGCCTCGATGGCGCGCTCGAAGCCTTGCACGACCTGCTCGACGAGCGTGGGAGCGGCACGTCGGTCGCGCTCAAGTTGTAGTTCGATCATGATCCGGGCTGAAAGGCCGGTCTCGACGGCCGGCTAAGTTGCCAAATAGATGAAGCTGGCGAGGCATGCGCCAGTTAAAGCGCCGAATTGCGTCACCGCGTGATCGACACAGTTATCGCCATTTCACCAACACAGTTAGCACCACACTGCGTCAACTGTTTATGCCGCCATTAAACCGCGGACGCTACAGTTTCGCTACCACTTCGAGGAGAAAACCATGACTTCGCGCCCCGTCATCGACGACCTGTCGTCTTTCTGGATGCCCTTCACCGCCAACCGCCAGTTCAAGGCCGCGCCGCGCCTGCTGGAATCGGCCAAGGGTATGTACTACCGCACGACGGACGGGCGTGAAGTGCTCGACGGCTGCGCGGGCCTCTGGTGCGTGAACGCCGGCCACGGCCGCGACGAAATCGTCGCCGCGATCACCGAGCAACTCTCGACGCTCGATTTCGCGCCGACTTTCCAGATGGGTCACCCGCTGGCATTCGAAGCGGCCACGAAAGTCGCCGAACTGATGCCAAACGGCCTCGACCGCATCTTCTTCACGAACTCCGGCTCGGAATCGGTCGACACCGCCCTGAAAATCGCGCTGGCGTACCACCGTTCGCGCGGCGAAGGCCAGCGCACGCGTCTGATTGGCCGCGAGCGCGGCTATCACGGCGTGGGCTTCGGCGGCATTTCGGTCGGCGGTATCGCGCCGAACCGCAAGACCTTCTCCGGTGCGCTGCTGCCGGCGGTCGATCACCTGCCGCACACGCATAACCTCGAACACAACGCGTTTTCGAAAGGCCAGCCCGCCTGGGGCGCGCATCTCGCCGACGAACTCGAGCGCATCGTCACGCTGCACGATGCCTCGACGATCGCCGCGGTAATCGTTGAACCGGTGGCCGGTTCAACGGGCGTGCTGATTCCGCCGCAAGGCTACCTGCAAAAGCTGCGCGAGATTTGCACGAAGCACGGCATCCTGCTGATTTTCGACGAAGTGATTACCGCTTTCGGCCGCATCGGCAAGGCGACGGCGAGCGAATACTTCGGCGTGACGCCGGACCTCATCACAATGGCCAAGGCGATCAACAATGCCGCGATCCCGATGGGCGCAGTGGCCGCGAGCCGCACGATCCACGACACGATCGTCAACGGTGGCGCACAGGGCGCGATCGAACTGTTCCACGGCTATACGTATTCGGCCCACCCGGCCGCAGCGGCTGCCGCGGTCGCCACGCTCGACCTGTATCGCCGCGAAGGCCTGTTCGAGCGCGCGGCGACGATGGCGCCGAAGTTCGAAGCCGCCGCTCACTCGCTGCGCAACGCGAAGCACGTGAAGGACGTTCGCAACCTCGGCATGATTGCCGGCGTCGAACTCGAATCGCGCGACGGTGCGCCGGGCGCGCGTGCTTACGAAGCGTTCGTGAAGTGCTTCGAGGCGGGCGTGCTGGTGCGCTTTACCGGGGACATCCTCGCGTTTTCGCCGCCGCTCATCATCGACGAGGAGCAGATCGCGCATATCTTCAAGACGGTGGGCGACGTCCTGGCAACGGTGCAGTAAAAAGCAGGAAAGGCGGCGGCGCTTATGTGTATCGGTTGCTTGCGCCGCCGTCCGTCGAGCGCGCGCCGTTAGTGATGCGCGCGCGAAGCTCTTGTGAGCGCGGCCTTTTTTGCTGCAGCCGAGCGGCCTGAAGCCCCCTTCGTCGCGGCGGCCTTCTTCGCTGCTGCCGAACGGCTGGCGGCCGGACGTTTGGCCGCTGCCGACTTCGTCTGCTTCGACAAAGCCTTGTGCGATGCACCTGCGCTGCTTTCACGTTTCAATGCATTGGTTACCGCACGCGAGCGCTTAGCCGTCGACTCGCTGCTCGTACTCTTCTTTGCCGAGCTCTTGTGCTGGCCTGCGGCCTTGTCCTTCTCCGCTTTCTTGCGGGTTGCCTCACTGGCGGAGCCCTTCTTCGGCGACTTCACGGCGACACCTGCGCGACGCGCTTCCGACAGGCCGATTGCAATCGCCTGCTTGGCCGACCTGACGCCGTGCTTGCCGGCGCGCACC
This sequence comes from Paraburkholderia sp., assembly GCF_035656215.1. Lineage (GTDB taxonomy): Bacteria > Pseudomonadota > Gammaproteobacteria > Burkholderiales > Burkholderiaceae > Paraburkholderia. The sequence continues at coordinate 809 of NZ_DASRSY010000402.1, read as the reverse complement.
TTATCGACCTGTTCCTTGACGAATTCTCCGGCCTGGGTACTCGATGCCTTGCCGGCGCGTTTGTCGGCTTGGGCACGCTTGATGGTTTTCTGTTCGGGCATGACAGTCCTCCGGTTAGAAGTTGGCGTTTGAAGTGCAGCAACGCGTGTGCCGGGGCTGTTCTCTCGCTGATGGCGAACGTGCCGGGATGGGCCGTCTGACAGAGATGGCCGCGCTTTTATCGCGGGGAGGGTTCGCGTGGGCATTCGCGTGGGCATTCGTGGGCGTTCGCCGAAGCGCCGCACACAGCGTGGTGAAATCTCAGGGAAGCTCGTTGCGGCGCAGCGAAACTTCAGGAAATTGCCCGACAAGGCTCGCGCCGGGGACCTGGACGGCGTATGGTGATAGCGAGGGTTGGCGCCGTGGTCCGACCCGACGGGAGACGTCCTTGACATTCTCCCCTACCTGAAGGCCGAGGTTTCCTGGAGACGTCCATGAAGATACCTACCGTTCGCGCAGGCGCGCATATCGAAGGCGTGCATTGGATTGCCGAGTACGCCGAAGACGTTCACGAGATTCGCGTGTTTCGTGAGGGCCAGGAAGTGGATGTGCATAATGCGCCGTCCACGTTGTTTGGCGATGAGGAAAATTCGGGGTCTAAAAGTACGGCGGATCACCGCGCGGTGGAGGCCGCCGTGCTGGCTTATTTGAAGCGGTTTGTTATTGAGCACGATGCTGAGGAATAGGCTTGTTTGCTTTGCCGTCCGCAATTTTTTGTACGCCCACGGCGTTAGCCGCCGCAAGCGTACAGACAAAAAACGCCGCTAAGG
>NZ_DASRSY010000401.1:0-33366 GCF_035656215.1 Paraburkholderia sp. | reverse complement strand
GATCGTCTCGGTGGACGGGGAACGCGCGTTCGTCGGTGGACACAACGTGGGTGTCGAATATCTCGGTAGCAAACCGCCGTTGTCGCCGTGGCGCGATACGCATATCGAAGTGCGCGGCCCGGCTGTCGCCAGCATCCAGTTCGTGTTCACCGAGGACTGGCACTGGGCGACCCAGCAGTTGCCCGAATTCGACATGCCGCCCCCTCAACCCGGCGATGAGGGCATGCACTGCCTCGTCGTGCCGAGCGGGCCAGCCGACAAGCAGGAAACGTGTTCGCTGTTCTTCGTCGAAGCGATCAACGCGGCGCGCGAGCGGATCTGGATCACCACGCCTTATCTTGTACCCGACGAAGCCGTGTTCGCCGCGTTGCGACTGGCAGCGCTTCGCGGCGTGGATGTGCGCATTCTGATTCCGTGCCGGCGCGATCACCGCGTGGTGTTCGCCGCCTCGAAGCTGTATGCGTATGACTCGCTGCGCGCGGGCATCCGGATCTTCCGCTACCAGCCGGGCTTCCTGCATCAGAAAGTCGTGCTGATCGACAGCGTGGCGGCGGCAATCGGCAGCGCCAATCTCGACAACCGCTCGTTCCGCCTGAACTTCGAGATCATGGTGCTGACGGTGGACCGCGGCTTCGCCAAAGAAGTCGAAACGATGCTGCTGAAGGACTTCGCGGAGTCGCTCGAAATCGACCGCAACGAGTATCGCCGGGCGAGCGCGCTGCGGCGCGTACTGATGCACGTGGCGCGGTTGTTCTCGCCGATCCTGTAGCCACGCCGCAGCTCGGCCGTTGTCGACGCCGGCGCCGACTTCGCGCCCAGTGTTGCTACGCGTTACAGCAGCTTCTCGATGTCTTCGGTGATTGCCTCGGGCTTGGTCAGCGGCGCATAGCGCTTCACCACATTGCCGTCGCGGCCGATCAGGAACTTGGTGAAATTCCATTTGATCGCCTCGAGGCCCAGCAAGCCCGGCGCCTCGCCCGTCAGATAGCGGAACAGCGGATGCGCATTCGGGCCGTTCACGTCGATCTTGTCGAACATCGGGAAGGTCACGCCGTAGTTCTTTTCGCAGAAGCTGCCGATCTGCGTGGCGTCGCCCGGTTCCTGCCTGCCGAACTGGTTACACGGAAAACCGAGCACCGAGAGTCCGCGCGCCGCGTAAGTGTCATAAACCTTTTGCAGACCCGCGTACTGCGGCGTGAACCCGCATTCGCTCGCCGTATTGACGATCAGCAGAACCTTGCCTTGATAGCGCTCGAGGCTTACTTCCTCGCCGCCGAGCGTATGTGCAGAAAACGAATAAATCGATGTCATGTGCTCTCCCCGTGAAAGCCGTCAGTCTATGCCAAAAGCTTCGCCGGTACAGTCGGCCAAATGGCCGATCCCGGTTGAGCGCCCGGTGTCAGCCCCGGCAGTCTAAAATAGCGTTTTTCTTCAGCCGGCCTCTTCGTGATCCGCTTTAACCAGTTCAGCCTCGCGCGCGGCACCAAGCCGCTCTTTGAAAACACCACGTTCACCCTCAATCCCGGCGAGAAGGCCGGTCTGGTGGGGGCGAACGGCGCGGGTAAGTCGACGCTGTTTGCCGTGCTGCTCGGCGAACTGCACGCCGACGGCGGCGATTTCTCTATCCCGCCAAACTGGCAGATCGCCCACGTCGCGCAGGAAACGCCCGCGGCAGACAAGACCGCCCTCTCCTACACGCTCGACGGCGACGCGGCGTTGCGCGCGATCGAAGCGTGCATCGCCGAAGCATCGGCCGCGCATGACGGCGCTGCAGAAGGCGAAGCGCACGCCGCATTCGCCGACGCCGACGGCTACACCGCGCCCGCCCGCGCCGAGGCTTTGCTGCTCGGCCTCGGCTTCACGCTCGAACAGACGCGCGAGCCGGTCAGCAGCTTCTCGGGCGGCTGGCGCATGCGGCTGAATCTGGCGCAGGCGCTGATGTGCCGTTCCGACCTGCTGCTACTCGACGAACCGACCAATCACCTGGATCTCGACGCAATCATCTGGCTCGAAGACTGGCTGCACCGTTATCCGGGCACGCTGATCGTGATCTCGCACGATCGCGAATTTCTCGATTCGGTCTGCAACGTTACGCTGCATCTGGAACATCAGCAGATCAAGCGCTACGGTGGCAACTACTCGCAGTTCGAAATCCTGCGCGCGCAACAGATTGCTTTGCAGCAAAGCGCGTATGAGAAGCAACAGCGCACGGTGGAGCATTTGCAAAGCTACATCAACCGCTTCAAGGCGCAGGCCACCAAGGCACGTCAGGCGCAGAGCCGCGTGAAAGCGCTCGAAAAGATGGAGATGATCGCGCCGGCGCATGCGTCCTCGCCGTTCACGTTCGAATTCCGCACACCCGATTCCGCACCGAATCCGATGATGGTGATGGAAGACGTGCGCTGCGGCTATCACGGTGAAAACGGCGAAATTCCAATCGTCGACCACGTGATGCTGTCGATCCAGAACGGTCAGCGCATCGGCCTGCTCGGCGCGAATGGTCAGGGCAAATCGACGCTGATCAAGACGCTCGCCGGCACGCTCGAAGCGCTCGGCGGCCATGTGCGCGAAGGCAAGGGACTGCGCATCGGCTACTTCGCGCAGCATCAGCTCGAAACGCTGCGTTCGGACGACACGCCGCTGCAACATCTGGCGCGTCTTGCGCCCGATACGCGCGAACAGGAATTGCGCGACTTCCTCGGCAGCTTCAACTTTTCCGGCGAGATGGCGACCGCGAAGATCGCACCCTTCTCAGGCGGCGAAAAAGCACGTTTGGCACTCGCGCTGATCATCTGGCAAAAGCCGAATCTGCTGCTGCTCGACGAGCCGACCAACCACCTGGATCTCGAAACGCGTCACGCGCTGACCATGGCGCTCGTGCAATTCGAGGGCACGCTGATTCTGGTGTCGCACGACCGGCATCTGCTGCGCGCCACGACCGACGTGTTCATGCTGGTCGCGAAGCACCGCCTGCAGGAATTCGATGGCGATCTCGACGACTACCGCGACTGGCTGCTGCAACATGCCGCGGAACAACGCGCGGCGCTCAAGGCGGGCACGGCGTCGAACGGCGCGGATAGCGCGGACAGCGGCGTCAATCGCAAGGAGCAACGCCGCCTCGAAGCGGAAACGCGCCAGAAGCTCGCACACCTGAAAAAGCCGCTGCAAAGCCGCATCACCAGGATCGAAAAGGAAATGGACGCGCTCAACGCGGAAAAGGCGACGCTCGATGCATTCGTCGTCGATCCGGCCAGCTACGAGCCCGAACAGAAGAGCAAACTGACGGACGCGATCCGCCGTCAGGCAGATGTGAACGCGCGCCTCGAAGCGCTCGAAGCCGAATGGCTCGAGACTCATGAGGAACTCGAACAAATCGGCTAGCGGCTGGCTGTTCGCGGTCCGCGCCGGCATCGATTGGAGGTAGCCCTTGTCACCCGTGAACCCGTCTGGGTCTTCAGCTACGGCTTCAGCCACGCCGTCAGTTGCACCGTCAATTGCGTCGTCGTCCTTGCTCGCGCCTGCTCCGCTGCAAGGCCTGCGCGTGCTGGATCTGACGCGCCTGCTGCCCGGTCCGGTGGCCGCCTTGAGGCTTGCAGAACTCGGTGCCGACGTACTGAAGATCGAAGCGCCCGGTACGGGCGACCCCACCCGCACGATGATGCAGTCGTCGAGCGACCGCGTGGCGGGCCGCCCCGGCGCGTTTTACCGGCTGGTGAATCGCGGCAAGCGCGAAACGCGCCTCGACCTCAAATCGGAAGCGGGACGCAACGTATTGCGCGCGCTCGCGGCCGAAGCGGACGTGCTGATCGAGAGTTTCCGGCCCGGCGTGATGGAGCGTCTCGGCATCGGCTATGAAACCCTGCGGGCGGTCAATCCGAGGCTGGTCTACTGCGCGATCAGTGGTTACGGTGTGAGCGGTCCGTTTGCCGATCATGCCGGTCACGATCTGAACTACATCGGTTACGCGGGCGTGCTCGATCAACTGGCGAGCCGCGACGGCACGCCGATTCTGCCGAATTTCCAGATTGCCGACCTGCTCGGCGGCGCGTTGAGTGCGGTCACGCAGATTCTCGCCGCGTTATGGCATGTGTCGCGCGGAGGCGCCGGCCGTTTCGTCGACGTATCGATGACGCATGTCACGTATGCACACAACGTCGTCGCGCAAGTGACGCTCGCCAATGAGGGTGCCGCGCCGGCCGCGGGCGCCGGTCTGCTGAACGGCGGTGTACCCTGCTACAACCTGTATCGGACGCTCGATAACCGCTGGCTTGCGGTCGGCGCGCTCGAACTGAAGTTCTGGGAAACGCTGTGCATGGCGCTGGACCGGCCCGAATGGGCGACGCGTCACTGGAGTCTCGGCCAGGCGATCGGCGGCCCGGATGCCGCCGCGTTGACGCAGGAGTTGGCCGACCTGATCGGCAAGCGCCCGCTGGAGGAATGGGTACTGCTGCTGGAATCGCTGGACTGCTGCGTCTCGCCGGTGCTGACGCCGGCGGAAGCCGCGCAGCACCCGCTATTCAACCGCGGGGCGTACGCAGCGATGAACGAGGACCGGAAGGGAAACGATGCCGGAGATGAGGGTCGCCATATCGTCTAACTCGCCGTTCAGGCGTTCAAGCAGATCCCCCCGCCAACCCAAACCTCAGCGCCGCACCGCCGTCTGCCGCGGCAAAACCTGGCGCGGCGTTTTTTCGTCGTCGTACAGAAAATGTTTGCGGCCTTCGACATGACGGTTGATCGTCGCGCGCACTTCGGCCGCGGTGACATCTTCGGCCACCACCCGGCGCGAAATCTGTCCTGTCGTATCGATCCACTCGACAATCCGGCAAGCGCCGCCCCAGGGCTGGCGAATAGGCTCGGAGACACGGCAACCGCGCACCTGCATCGGCCGCTCGGCCACGGTTTCATATGACTGTTTCAAGCGCGATCCTTTTTCGGGCATCAGAAGGGATGCAATACCCTCGCAGCTTAGGAAAAAGGAACGGCGATTTGGTTACAGCCAATATGGAGATATTTACCGCGCATTACAGGGCCGACAGCGCCCGCAGGCGCCAAAGCCCCGTCTATTCGAGTGTGCGCACCCTGTCGATGGCCTGTTCGATCCGTTCGACCGCAACAACCTGTAAGCCTTCAATCGGCTGCTTCGGTGCATTGGCCTTCGGAATGACCGCGATCGAAAAGCCCAGCTTGGCCGCTTCCTTCAGACGGTCCTGACCGCGCGGCGACGGCCGGATTTCGCCGGCAAGTCCGACTTCGCCGAATACGACAAGCCCCTTGGGCAGCGGCTTGTTACGCATCGACGAGTGGATCGCGAGCAGCACGGCCAGGTCGGCCGCAGGCTCGGTGATCTTCACGCCGCCCACCGCGTTCAGGAACACGTCCTGGTCGAAACAGGCGATGCCGGCGTGCCGATGTAGCACCGCCAGCAGCATCGCCAGGCGGTTCTGTTCCAGCCCTACTGCAAGGCGCCGTGGATTCGGCGCGTTGGCGGAATCCACCAGCGCCTGCACTTCGACCAGCAGCGGCCGTGTGCCTTCCTGCGTCACCAGCACGCACGACCCCGGAACCGATTGCTCGTGCTGCGACAAAAACAACGCCGACGGATTGGCGACACCGCGCAAACCCCGCTCGGTCATCGCGAACACACCGAGTTCGTTGACCGCGCCGAAGCGATTCTTGATCGCGCGCACCAAACGGAACGACGAATGTGTGTCGCCCTCGAAGTAAAGCACCGTATCGACGATGTGCTCGAGTACGCGCGGCCCGGCGAGCGCACCTTCCTTGGTGACGTGGCCGACCATGATGATCGTGGTGCCCGACTGCTTGGCGATGCGTGTCAATTGTGCCGCGCACTCGCGCACCTGCGCGACCGAACCAGGCGCTGAGGTCAGCGCGTCGGAATAAACCGTTTGAATCGAGTCGATCACCGCGACATCCGGCCGCTGTTCGGCGATGGTCGCCTGAATTTTCTCGAGCTGGATTTCCGCGAGCAGTTGCAATTCGCTCGCCTTCGAGCCGGGCTCCAGCAACGAAAGTCGTTGCGCACGCAACGCAATCTGCGCGGCCGATTCTTCGCCGCTGATATAAAGCGCGCGTTTGTCCGCGGCAATTTCCGCGAGCGACTGCAGCAGCAGCGTCGATTTGCCGATGCCCGGATCGCCGCCGATCAGCACCACGCCGCCCGGCACGAGACCGCCGCCCAGCACACGGTCGAACTCGCTGACGCCGGTCGAAAAGCGCGGCACGTCGGACGCGTCGATATCGGCGAGACGCCGCACCGGCGCACTTTTCGCGAGCGACTGGAAGCGATGCGTGGACGGCGCCTCCGCGACCGATTCCACCAGCGTGTTCCACGCATTGCATGACGGGCACTGCCCGGCCCACTTCGGCGATTGGCCGCCGCATTCACTGCAGATGTACAACGTCTTCTGTTTAGCCACGCGCCCTTGCCTGTGTTGCTGTTCTTTGGATTGATGCGCTTGCCGAGCGCTCTCATCGAGGAGCGCACTGCAACCGTCATTGGGGCTCTCTCCGCGACCGTCGTTGGGACCGCCAGCAGCGGCCCTCCGGGCGACCTGTCAGCGCTGCGTCTTACTCTGCACGCACCGGCACGCGCGGCGCCACCGCGCACATCAGCTCGTAGCCGATCGTGCCGCACGCCTGCGCGACGTCGTCGATCGGTAATGCGGGCCCCCACAACTCGACGCGCGAGCCGACGTTAGCCGTGGGGACCGGCGTCAGATCGACGGTCAGCATGTCCATCGAAACCCGTCCGACGATCCGCGTACGCACGCCGTCAACGATCACCGGCGTGCCTTCCGGCGCGACCCGCGGATAACCGTCCGCGTAACCGCAGGCCACCACGCCGATGCGCATCGCCCCGCGCGCCTTGAACGTCGAACCATAGCCGACCGTATGGCCTTCGGCGAGCGTCTGCACGGCGATCAGTTCGGACGCGAGCGTCATGGCCGGTTGCAGGCCGGTGCCTTCGATCGCGGCCGTCACGCCCGAGGGGGAAGCGCCGTACAAGATGATGCCCGGGCGCACCCAGTCGAAATGCGCTTCGGGATGCCACAGCGTTGCCGCCGAATTCGAGAGGCTGCGCGCGCCGGCAATGCCTTGCGCGCCGCACTCGAACGTTTCCATCTGATGGGCGATGCCGCGTTCGCCGTCGGCATCCGAGAAATGGGTCATCAACGTAATCTGACCGACGCCCTGGCAGGCTCGCGCACGCTCCCATGCGGAGCGGAATTTTTCCGCCGTGTATCCGAGGCGGTTCATGCCGGTGTTCATTTTCAGCTGGATATTGACCGGCTTGGACAGGCGCGCCATTTCGAGCATGCGCAGCTGTTCGTCCGAGTGCAACGCCGTGGTCAGGCTGTAGCGGTCGATCACGTCGATATCGGTTGGACGAAAGAAGCCTTCGAGCAAAAGAATCGGGCCGGCCCAGCCCAATTCACGCAACTTCACGGCTTCTTCGAGGTCCAGCAGTCCAAAGCCGTCGGTTGCGCGCAAGCCGGGAAAAGCACGCGCGAGGCCGTGCCCGTAAGCATTTGCCTTGACGACGGCCCAGATCTTGGATTTTGGTGCGTAACGCCGGGCGACGGCGAGATTATTGGCGAGTGCGGCGGTATGAATCGTGGCTGAGAGGGGGCGCGGCATGGGTAATTTTCGTAAAGACGCTTGCGAATCAGGAGCTTACAGGGCGTTTTCAACGCTCGGCGGCCCGCTGGGCGGTGCGATCAAGGATTCTGCTAGTCCGAATCCAGCTATTTTCGTGATATAAAGCCGTGCGCACAACCCATTTCGAACGGCATAAGCCCGGACGCTTTCCACACGGCCGGGGCGGACAGACCGCAGCGAGGACAGCATCGCATCAGATGAAAAAAGGTTTTTACACCATCATGGCCGCGCAGTTTTTTTCGTCGCTGGCCGACAATGCGCTTCTGATCGCTGCTATCGCACTGCTGAAAGATCTTCACGCCCCGAACTGGATGACGCCGCTGCTCAAGTTGTTCTTTGTGCTGTCGTACGTCGTTCTGGCCGCCTTCGTGGGCGCCTTCGCCGACTCCCGTCCGAAGGGACACGTGATGTTCGTCACCAATACCATCAAGGTAGTGGGCTGCATCACGATGCTGGTCGGCGCGCACCCGTTGATCGCCTATGGCATTGTGGGTTTCGGCGCGGCGGCCTACTCGCCCGCCAAATACGGCATTCTTACCGAACTGCTGCCGCCTGACCGGCTGGTCGCGGCGAACGGCTGGATCGAAGGCACCACGGTCGGCTCAATCATTCTTGGCACGGTACTGGGCGGCGCGCTCATCAGCCCGCACATTGCCGCGCCGATCCTGCGGCACCACATCCCCACAGTCAACACGCCCGCCGAAGCGGCGATGCTGGTGATCATGGCAATCTACGTGATCGCGGCGCTGTTCAATCTGCGCATTCCCGACACCGGCGCGCGTTATCCGAAACAGGAACGCGGCCCGATCAAGCTGGTCACCGATTTCGCCGACTGCTTTCTCGTGTTGTGGCGCGACAAGCTCGGCCAGATTTCGCTCGCCGTCACCACGCTGTTTTGGGGCGCCGGCGCGACGCTGCAATTCATCGTACTGAAGTGGGCGGAAGTGTCGCTGAACATGTCGCTTTCGGAAGCCGCGATTCTGCAAGCGGTGGTTGCAGTCGGCGTGGCGGTCGGCGCGATTTACGCAGCCTCGCGCGTGCCCTTGAAGAAGTCGCTCACCGTACTTCCGGTCGGCATCATGATGGGCATCGCCGTGATGTTGATGGCCTTCTACACACGTAGCCTGTTCCCCACGCATTGGGGCCTGTATTTCGGCCGGGTGCATGTGCCGGGCTACCTGATCGTCGCGTATATCTTCCTGATGATCGTTGGCGGCCTGTCGGGCTTTTTCGTCGTGCCGATGAATGCGCTGCTCCAGCATCGCGGCCACGTGCTGCTGTCGGCGGGTCACTCGATCGCCGTGCAGAACTTCAACGAAAATCTCTCCGTGCTCGTGATGCTGTGCCTGTACGCCGTGCTGGTGTGGCTCGACGTGCCGGTCACAGCGGTGATCGTGCTATTCGGCACCTTCGTCTGCGTCATGATGTGGTTCGTGATGCGGCGCCATCAGGCGAATCAGCGCGCGTTCGACTCGGTCGCGCTAATCGGCGAAGTCAGGCACTGACCCGCGGCGGGCACCGCGCTTACTGCCCGCGCCTTCCCCCTTTCCTCGTTTTGCCATGACTCAACCCATTCCCAATGTGCTGACGATCGCCGGTTCCGATTCCGGCGGCGGCGCCGGCATTCAGGCCGATCTGAAGGCTTTCTCGGCGCTCGGCGCTTACGGCGCGAGCGTGATCACTGCGCTGACCGCGCAGAACACGCGCGGCGTCACGGCGATTCACGCGCCGGAGGCCGCCTTCATTACAGCGCAACTCGATGCGGTGTTCGACGACATCCGTATCGATGCCGTGAAGATCGGCATGCTGGCGAATGCGGAGATCGCGCGCGCGGTCGCCGATGCGCTGCGGCGGTACAAGCCGAAGCACATCGTGCTCGACACGGTGATGATTTCGAAGAGCAATCACGCGCTGCTGCTGCCGGATGCGGTCGCCGTCGTGCGTGACGAGTTGCTGCCATTGGCGGATTTGCTGACGCCCAATCTGCCGGAAGCTGCGGCCTTGCTCGGGGTGCAGGCTGCTACCGATGAAGCCGGCATGGTCGAACAAGGCGAAGCGCTGCGTGCGCTGGGCGCCCGCGCGGTGCTGATGAAGGGTGGCCATTTGAGCGCGGTGGACAGTCCCGACTGGCTCATACAGGACAGCGGCACGCTGCGCCTGGGCGGCCCGCGTGTGCCGGTAAAGAATACGCATGGGACGGGCTGCACGCTGTCGTCGGCGATTGCGGCGTTGATTCCGCAACGCGACGATCTGGCGAGCGCGGTCGCGGACGCCAAGCTATATCTGACCGGCGCGTTGCAGGCGAGCGATCGGCTCGACGTCGGCAGCGGCGTCGGGCCGGTGCATCATTTTTATCGGTGGTGGTGAGGGGCTGAAAGCGCTTCGGCATCACGGAGGTACCAGCCGTTGCGTTGCGCGGCTCTACGGCGCTATTGCGTCCGTCCGCTCTACTGCTCCCGCGGCTGCTGCGCGTAGGCCAGCGCCAGTTCAGGCCATTCGTTGGGCACGATGAAGCCACGTGAGCGCTCGATGCGGTTACCGGCGCTGTCATCGACGAACGCCGCGATCATGGTCGGTCCGTGCTGATGTGACGTTTGCGCAGCAAGCGTTCGGGCATCGACAAAACCGGATCCCACTCCCTGCGCCTCCTCCGGCACACCCGCCGCACCTGACTCGGACCGTCGTGGCGCAAGCCATTCCAACCGCGGCAACACACGCCACGTCTGCGCATGCGCCGCGGCAAAGTGCGGCCAGTCGCTGCGCGTGACCCACCAGCCACGTCCGTGCGACGGATCGAGCTCGGCAGGATCGGCAGGCGTCTCGCCCGCACGATAGAACAACCAGCCTTTGATAAACATCTGCGGCGTCCACGGCCCTGCGTAGCCGACCGATGCGAACTCTTCGCGCGCGCTCAACGGCAGCTGATGATTCAGTACATGCGCGAGCTTCAGATCGAAGCGGTCTTTCAGATTCGGACCGACGTAATCGGCTAATCGCGCCGCCGGCTGCGTAACCGAGTGGGTGGCCGGCTGCACGCGGCTTTCGCCTGCATGCAAATAGCACTTCACCGCCAACTCCCAATGCAGGCGTGCGCCCTGCTGCGTCTGCACGAGAAAATCGCATTCACCAAGCGTGACGCCCGCGCGCCGCAACGGGACGCCGGCCGCGACCAGCCGCGCCGCCGGTCCATGTTGCAGGAACCATCCGAGCAGCCGTTCGGCGTAGCGGCCAAGACGCGTAACACGTGTCGCGGTAAGGTCACGCTGCAATTCGGCCGGATCGATGTCTAACGCGCGCAACCAGTCGACGGTTGCTTCAGCTTCCTGCTGTGAGGCGAACGGACTGGCCAGCGCGCCCACTGGTGGTTGCGCTCGCAACAAATCGGCGCTCAGCAGCAACCACGCCAGATCGCGCACTGCCGGTTCGCGCAAGGTGTCGAGCAGATTCTCGAGGACCGCTGCTGGTGTGCCAGGCGCGGCGGCGAGGCGCGATGTCGGCCGGGTTGCGTCGGTCACTTTGCCGCGTTGGACGGCACGCCGCCCGCCGCGAGCCACGTGTCGCGCGCGAGGCACAGATCTGCCCAGGCTTTCGCCTTGTCGGGCAGGCTGCGAAGCAGATACGCAGGATGATAGGTGACGATGACCGGCACCCCCTCGTATTCGTGCACGCGGCCGCGCAGCGACGAAATGCTTGCCTCGGTCCGAAGCAGACTTTGCGCGGCGAAGCGGCCCAACGCGACGATCAGCTTCGGCTTGACCAGCGCGACCTGCCGTTGCAGATACGGCTCACAACGCGCGACTTCGTCCGGCTCGGGATTACGGTTGCCCGGCGGCCGGCACTTGATCACGTTAGCGATATAGACGTTGCGGTCGCGTGCGAGCGTTAGTGAATGCAGCATATTGTCGAGCAACTTGCCGGCCTGTCCGACGAACGGCTCGCCCAGACGGTCTTCGTTCTCGCCCGGTGCTTCGCCGATCAACATCCAGTCGGCACTACGATCGCCGACGCCAAATACCGTGTTCGTGCGTTTCTCGCACAGGCGGCAACGTTGGCAGGCGGCGACCTGCTCGCTCAATGCATCCCAGTCGAGCGTCTGGATCGATGAGGGCTCGGGCGCCTCGCGACGTGCTTCAGCGGGCGCGTGGGCCGGCTGATCGTCGAACCATGCGAAATCGTCGTCCGGCGGCCCGTCGAACGCCGGCGGTTCAGGTGTACGAGGCGGCTGCGCTTCGACCGGCGCTTGCATGCGTCCCTGCTGTTCCTGCGCCGCCGACATCCCGCGACGCACCCACAGCGGCGCGAGTCCGAACTCTTCCAGTACCGATTCATGCAGCGCCATCTGCGCCCTCCGTGGCAAACGAGAAACGCATCACGATGGCGTCCTCCCGGCTGCGATGACGCGCCGGATAATAGTTTTTACGCCGGCCAATCGACGCAAAGCCGAAACGCTCGTAAAGCCGGATAGCCCGATGATTCGACGGCCGCACTTCGAGCAGCAGACCTTCGAGTTTTTCGGTGCGCGTAATGCGCACCGCTTCACGCAGCAGCGCGAGCCCGGCACCGGCACCTTGCGCGGCAGGCGTCACGCACAAATTGAGCAGATGCATTTCATCGACCACCGGCATCAGCACGCAATAGCCGATCAGCGTGCCGGTTACGTGACGCAGGCAGATGCCGAAATAGCCGTTGCGCAACGAGTCGCCGAAATTGCCACGGCTCCAGGGGAATTCGTAGGCGATTTTTTCGATCGCCGCGACCTCGTCCAGATCGGCTTCGGTCATCGGCGACATGTAACGGTCCGCCAGCAACACGCCGCTCATTGCTGGCCCTCATTTTGATCCGCATCATGTGCGAGCCTGGCGGCGGCTTGTTCGGCCTTGGCGGCTTTCTCGGCGACGCGCTCCGCCGTGGTCTGAGCGACCTTGTCGCGAATATATTCGGGCGCGGCCTGGTCGGCGGACACCGTGCGGCCGGCGCGAAACGCGCGCAGCGCAGCGTGTGCGAGCGGCACGGCATGCGGCAGCGCTTCACCGTCGACGATTCGCGCAGCGGCGACGGCGGGCAGCCGCGCGCCGAACGCGGCAGCAGCATTACCCGCTAGCGTAAAGGACACGTCGGGCAAAACGAGCCGTTCCGGCGCGTCGAGCGAAGCCGGCTGAAGCGTGCGCCATTCGCCAAGGGTTGCGTCCCATGCGTAGTCGGCCCAATAGATTTCGTCCATCCGGGCATCAAGCGCAGCGAGCACGCGGGTCGCCGACGGATCGCGCAACCGTGCGCTTTCCGCGCAGGCCAGCAGCGTGCTGACTGGCACGACCGGCAGATTCAGGCCGAACGCAAGGCCTTGAGCGACGCCCGTCGCCGTGCGAAGACCCGTGAATGAACCAGGACCGGAGCCGAAAGCGATGGCGTGGCAGTCCGCCAGTTTCAGGCCGGCTTCGTCGAAAAGTTCGCGGATGGCGGGCAACAGGCGCGTGCTGGAGACTGCACCAGTTTGCTCGTGACGCACCCATATCCGGGGTTCGGCGCGGCCTTGGTCCGCTGCCTGGCTCGCCGCGCCGCTAACGGCGGACAGGAGCGCTACCGAGCAGAATTCGGTCGAAGTATCGAGGGCTAGAAGCACAGTTTGAGTCATGGACCGTATTGTAATCGGCACGGCACGTGCTGATGCGGTTTTGGGATTGCCCGCCGGACGGGATGGATGTTTGGAATAACCCCTCGGCCCCGCGGCAGCATGCAGTTGTTATGATCATCGGCCCAGCCAGAACCAACCTCATCAGCAGGGTAAGACCACAATGACAGACATCAACGCGCAATTCGTCCAGGCCCAGGAAGATGCAAAGCAGCTGCCCGAGCGTCCGGGGAATCTCACGCTTCTGCGTCTCTACGCCCTCTTCAAGCAGGCCACCGACGGCGACGTCCATGGCGACAAACCCGGCTTCACCGATATCGTTGGCAAATACAAGTACGATGCGTGGGCCGCACTCAAGGGCACCGCCCAGGACGCCGCGAAGCAGCAATACGTCGAACTGGTCGAAGCCCTCAAAAGCGGCGCCGCCGCCTGAATCTGACCCCGTTGTCGAAACGGTAGGCCCGGGACGTCGTTGCGGAATGGCTGCGGCAAGGCAGGTCGCTTCGGTGGTCCCATAGGCAGGCCCTCGGCAGGTCCTCGCGCAGCCCCTGGGCCAGCTGCTTAAGCCCGTTCGACAGCCAGATGGAAGTTTTGCGCCAGGAAACTTCTTAACGGTGGCGCAGTGCAACAAAACCCTATACAATGCTGCCTGCGCTTCACTGCTTTGCCCGGCTTTCCTCTAGCGGCCTTTGCGGCGCAGCGCCTCGTAGCGTTTAGCTCCAATCCAGTTTAGAACCTGTCCCCTCCTGCCTAGCCCCCTACGGGCGATCATGTCCCAGGCTGGCGGTACGCCGTGTTGGCATGCCGCATCCGATACAGCTTCTAACGAAAAGCTCGCCTTTATTGTCGCGAGCTGCCCCCGTTTTTCGATTTGCTCGCTGCTTCTTTGCTCGCTGAATCCGACGACTTGGGTATGCCGATTGGCGCCGACGTTTTAATTCCGTGTGTACCAAGGATTTACCAAGGATTCTCATGACTTCGAGCAATACCCCCAGCAGCCCGTTGAACGCCATCGCCGATCAAGCCCTCGGTCTCGTTGACAGCAACGTTGCACCCGTGCAAGCCGCAGCCATTGCTGCCGCTCCGGAAGCTGTCGCCGCAGAAGCCGCAGCGCCGACTGGCCCGTCGTTCGCGTCGCTCGGTCTCTCCGCGGATGTCGTCTCCGCCCTGACCGCCGCTGGTTATCAAAATCCGACTCCGGTTCAGCAACGCGCGATTCCCGCTGCGATCGCTGGCCGCGATCTGATGGTCTCGAGCCCGACCGGTTCGGGCAAGACCGCCGCGTTCATGCTGCCCGCTATCGAACGTTTCTCGCAACTGCAAAAAGCACAAGCCAGCCAGCCGCGTGAGCCGCGTCCGGCCGACGGTGCCCGCACGCGCCGTCCGCAACCGGTTGCCCGTCCGACCATGCTGGTCCTGACGCCGACCCGCGAACTCGCAATGCAGGTCACCACCGCCGCTTCCACGTACGGCAAGCACCTCAAGCGTCTGCGCACCGTCAGCATTCTGGGCGGCGTCGCTTATGGTCAACAACTGATGCTGCTGGCAAAGAACCCGGAAATCCTGGTTGCTACGCCTGGCCGTCTGATCGACCACCTGGAACGCGGCCGTATCGATCTGTCGCAACTGCAGATCCTCGTGCTCGACGAAGCCGATCGCATGCTCGACATGGGCTTCATCGAAGACATCGAAACGATCGTTGCCGCTACGCCGGCTTCGCGTCAAACCATGCTGTTCTCGGCAACGCTCGACGGCAAGATCGGTTCGCTGACCGGCCGTCTGCTGAAGGATCCGGAACGCATCGAGATCGTTCAACGCCTCGAACAACGTACCAACATCGCGCAAACCGTCCACTATGTTGACGACCGCGATCACAAGGATCGTCTGCTCGACCATCTGCTGCGCGACGAGGGCCTCGATCAGGCTATCGTCTTCACGGCAACCAAGATGGACGCTGACCAACTGGCTGGCCGTCTGGCCGACGCCGGTTTCGAATCGGCTGCTCTGCACGGCGATCTGCCGCAAGGCGCACGTAACCGCACGATCAAGGCCCTGCGCGAGCGCCGTGTGCGCGTGCTGGTGGCAACGGACGTCGCCGCTCGCGGTATCGACATCCCGGGTATCACGCACGTGTTCAACTATGACCTGCCGAAGTTCGCTGAAGACTACGTGCACCGTATCGGCCGTACCGGCCGTGCTGGCCGCTCGGGTATCGCAGTGAGCCTCGTGCACCATGCGGAACAAGGCGCGCTGAAGCGTATCGAACGTTTCGTGCGCACTCCGCTGGCGGTCAACGTCGTCGCAGGCTTCGAGCCGCGCAAGTCGGCTCCGTCGGGCAATGGCGGCCGTCCTGGCTTTGGCGGCCGTGGCCGTCCGGGCGGTGGCAATGGCGGCGGTGGCCGTCGCTTCGGTAGCGGCAGCGGTGCTGGCAAGCCGGCCGGTAACGGCGGCGGCGCTCGCAGCGGTAGCGGCAATGGCGGCGGCTGGGCCGGCAAGTCGGCTGGTGGCGGTTCGCGTGAAGGCGGCTTCGGCGGTGGTTCGCGTGAAGGCGGTTTTGGCGGCGGTTCGCGTGACGGCGGCTACGGCGCACGCCGCAGCGACGGCCCGCGTACGGCGCGTCGCGGCAGCTAAGCAGCGACCCAGCAGTCATCAGGCAAACGCTATTTACGTGGCTCGTTCAGCACGTAAGGCGGCCTGAAAAAAGACCCGGACGGCCCCGCGCCGCCCGTCAGTCGAAAGAAACCGGTGCTCAGGCGCCGGTTTTTTTTCGCCCCTACTTTGGCAACTGTCGAAATTTCACGATGTGGAAAATTTTTTTGCGTCGTAAAAAATCGTGCTGCAAGGCACAAGATGCGCTATTGCAAGATGGGAAAAGGCGTTTCTTAATGTGAAACGCTATAAATAAACCATTGATTTTTAAACACAATAAATATTAAAAAACACCCCTCAGGCGCTATTGCGAGGCGGTCGATTTGCCTAGACTCTTATATAAGACTTCACGAAACGAAACGCCTTAAAGGGCCAGCCGCTTCGACGAAGACAAGAGTCACTTATCCATTACAGGCAACCAAGGAGCACACCATGTCCCGCGAACAACAAGCCAAGCAACTTCAACAGCAATGGGAAACCGATCCGCGCTGGAAAGGAGTGAAGCGTACGTACACCGCTGAAGATGTGATCCGTCTGCGCGGCTCGGTGCAAGTGGAGCACACGCTGGCCAAGCGCGGCGCGGAAAAGCTGTGGGAAAGCGTCAACAACGAGCCGTTCGTGAACTCGCTCGGCGCGCTGACCGGCAACCAGGCCATGCAACAGGTGAAGGCTGGTCTGAAGGCGATCTACCTGTCTGGCTGGCAAGTGGCGGGCGATGCGAACGTGGCCGGTGAAATGTACCCGGACCAGTCGCTGTACCCGGCGAACTCGGTGCCGCTCGTTGTGAAGCGCATCAACAACACGCTGACGCGCGCTGACCAGATCCAGTGGTCGGAAGGCAAGAATCCGGGCGACGAAGGCTATATCGACTACTTCGCGCCGATCGTGGCCGACGCGGAGGCCGGCTTCGGCGGCGTGCTGAATGCGTTCGAACTGATGAAGGCAATGATCGAAGCCGGCGCTGCAGGCGTGCACTTCGAAGACCAGCTCGCTTCCGTGAAGAAGTGCGGTCACATGGGCGGCAAAGTGCTCGTGCCGACCCGCGAAAACATCGCTAAGCTGACCGCCGCGCGTCTGGCCGCCGACGTCTCGGGCACGCCGACCGTGCTGCTGGCTCGCACCGACGCTGAAGCTGCCGACCTGATCACGTCGGATGTTGACGACAACGACAAGCCGTTCCTGACAGGCGAGCGCACGGTGGAAGGCTTCTATCGTACGAAGCCGGGTCTGGAACAGGCGATCTCGCGTGGCCTCGCCTACGCGCCGTACGCCGACATGATCTGGTGCGAAACCGGCAAGCCGGACCTCGAGTTCGCGAAGAAATTCGCCGACGCGATCCACAAGGAATTCCCGGACCAACTGCTGTCGTACAACTGCTCGCCGTCGTTCAACTGGAAGAAGAACCTGGACGACGCAACCATCGCCAAGTTCCAGCGCGAACTCGGCGCAATGGGCTACAAGTTCCAGTTCATCACGCTGGCCGGCTTCCACGCGCTGAATTACTCGATGTTCAACCTGGCGTACGGTTATGCCCGCAACCAGATGACCGCCTTCGTCGAAATGCAGCAGGCTGAATTCGCAGCGGCCGAAAAGGGCTTCACCGCGGTCAAGCACCAACGCGAAGTTGGCACGGGTTACTTCGACGCTGTGACGCAAACGGTCGAACGCGACGCTTCGACGACCGCGCTGCACGGTTCGACGGAAGACGAGCAGTTCTTCGACAAGAAGGTCGCTTAAGACACCCCGCGATCTGATCGCGAGAACGGCAAGGCAGACAAAAAGCGACCCCGTAGAGGGTCGCCGTCAGGGAGGAGCAAAGCCATCAGGGCTGGAGTACGCGGGTCTGCTCTGATGGCTGGATCTGGGAGAGATGGCAGCAGCACCATCTTGCATGGGAGCGGAGTAACGCGCTTTGCATGTGACCAGAGTAAGCGCTAAAGCGCCAACTCTGGTCGACAGCGGAGACAAAGCCAGCACAACGCATTGTGCGGCGAGCATAGGACGCGCCGGCCTCATCGCCGGCGCGTTTTTTTTTGCTATGTCGTACCTGCCCGCGACGACAATCGCGAGCGTGCACCTCAGCGATACACGATCACCGGGATCTTCGTATGCGTCAGGACCCGCTGCGTCTCGCTGCCGATCAGCAAGCTGCCGAGGCCGCGCCGTCCGTGCGAAGCCATGAAAATCACGTCGCAGGCGCCCTGCTCGGCCGCTTCGATGATACCGAGATAGGGTGCCGGATGCACGCTGGTGTGGCTCTCGACCGCAACCCCGACTCGGTGCGCGGCTAACTCCACTTCCCGCAGATGCACGCGCGCTTCACGCTCGCTGCGTTGCAGAAACTCGAGCGGCGGCTCGATCACAACATCGGAGAACGGCGAGTAGGGATATTGCGGCAGACAGGCGTAGGCAGTGACGCGAGCGCCGACGGCCTGCGCGAGATCGATGGCGCCGTTGATCGCTTTGCGTGACAGGTCTGAACCATCGGTCGGAACCAGGATGTGCCTGAACATGATGCCCTCCGTCGCCGGCTTTGCGCAGCGCGGCGTCAGCGTTCCACGAGGCTCGGCATAGAAGCCGCTTCAATCGATTGTAGTTCGCAGAAATGCGGGTAAGGCCGTCGTGCGGGTCTTTCCGCATATCGGAAACCCGTTGCGCGGGCCTGCGCGACGGTTGTGCAGAGCGGGGCAAGATCCTCCCACCCGATCGCCGGACGGCGGGCACGGCTCCGCCATGCTCAGTTCCAGTAATCAGGATGCCCGTACGTATGTTTGAGAAAGTCCAGAAACAGCCGAACCCGCAGCGGCAAATGCCGGCGTTGCGGAAAAACCGCATGGATGCCGATCGGCGGGGCGGCGAACTCGTCGAGCACGCTAACGAGCCGGCCAGCCGCGATATCCGTGCCGACCTCCCACCACGAACGCCAGGCGAGCCCATAACCTTCGAGGCACCACTCATGCAGCACGGCACCGTCCGAGCATTCCATCGTGCCGGACACCTTGATCGACACCACCTTGTCGCCCTGCTGGAACATCCAGCCGCGCTGCTGATTGGCACTCGCGCCGAGCGCGAGGCAGTTGTGATGCGCGAGATCGGCCAGTGTGTGCGGAGAACCGCGCCGGCTCAGATACGATGGGGAAGCCACGCATACGCGGCGGTTCTCACCGAGTTTGAGCGACACCAGTGACGAATCGGGCAACTCGCCGAGCCGCACGGCGCAGTCGAACCCTTCGTTGACAAGGTCGACCAGCCGGTCGGACAGGTCGAGCGTAATAGACACATCCGGATGCGCGACGGTGAAGGCCGGCACCAGCGGCGCAACATGCCGGCGCCCGAAGCCGGCCGGCGCCGACAGCCGCAAATGGCCGCTCGCCTTCACGCCGCCCGCCGACACGCTGGCCTCGGCGTTCTGCATGTCGTGGATGACGCGCTGACAATCTTCGAGAAACGCCGATCCTTCGAAGGTCAGCGTGATCTTGCGCGTGGTACGCACCAGCAATTTGACGCCAAGACGCTCTTCGAGCGCATCGATGCGACGGCCGATGATTGCGGGCGCCACGCCCTCGGCCAGAGCCGCGGCGGACAGACTGCCCTTGGCCGCGACGGTAACGAAAGTCTCGATCTGCTTGAAACGATCCATGGGTAGCGGAGCCGCAACGCCTCGAAGGAAGTCCCTCGGGCATTGCGCGGGAAAGTGGTCGGTGCGCGTCAGATTATGTGTATGAAAGTAAAAGATCAAGTGATCTTTAGCCTCTTTTTTAGCGCATAGCATCACTAATACAATTCGTCCTGACCTCTGATAGGAGTGCACGGCAATGTCGGCCACAACGACACCTTTCCCTAAAGCAGTGATTTTCGACGCGTACGGCACGCTTTTCGACGTGCATTCGGTGATCGCTGCCGCGGAGCAGATGTTTCCCGGCCACGGCGATGCGCTCTCGCAGTTGTGGCGCCAAAAACAGATCGAATACACGCAGTTGCGTACGCTCGCCGATCCGGCCGACGCACCCGGCACGCATTACCGGCCGTTCTGGGACATCACGCTCGACGCCTTGCGCTTCGCCGCCAAGAAACTGCATCTGACGCTGAGCCGCGCGGCGGAGAAGCGTCTGATGGACGAATATGCGTGCCTGTCCGCTTTCCCCGATACCGTGCCCGCGCTGCGCCAGTTGCGCGGCACGCCTTCGGCATCGTCTGCGTCTGCGTACGGCAAACCCGGCTCACGGCCCGGTCTCGCGATCCTCTCGAACGGCAATCCGCAAATGCTCGATATCGCCGTGAAGAGCGCCAGCATGACGGGTCTGTTCGACCATGTTCTATCCGTCGACACAGTGCGCGCCTACAAACCCTCACCCACGGCTTACGCGCTCGGCACGCAAGCCTTCAACGTAGAGCCGCGCGAGATTGTCTTCGTGTCGTCGAACGGATGGGACGTGGCAGGCGCGAGCTGGTTCGGCTTCACGACTTTCTGGCTTAACCGGCAAAACGCACCAGTCGAAGAACTGGGCGTCACGCCGCATGGCACGGGCGGAGGCATGAACGATCTGCTCGCTTTTCTGAAGTCCCTCGCGTCGCCCGACCGCAATAGCGGCACCGGCAATCCCGGAGGCAACCGCACGCGCCACAGCCCTGGCGCATGACGGCTACCACCTGGATCCCGCAACGCAATTCAACCGCATCTCAACATTTGCACCTTTGCAATCTGACCGACCAAGGAGAAACCATGGCGAATCCGCTGTCATCGCAGTCATCGCTGCAGCTGCCGCAGGGCATGGAAATCACGGCTGAGATCAAGCCGGGCTTTGAAGCAATCCTCACCCGCGAAGCGCTCGAGCTCGTCGCCGCGCTGCATCGCACGTTCGAACCGCGCCGTCAGCAGTTGTTGCAGGCGCGTGTGGAACGCACGAAGCGACTCGACGCCGGCGAGCGTCCCGACTTCCTCGCCGAAACGAAAAGCGTGCGCGAAGGCGACTGGAAGATCGCCCCGCTGCCGCACGATCTGCAATGCCGCCGCGTGGAAATCACCGGGCCGGTCGAGCGCAAGATGATCATCAACGCGCTGAATTCGGGCGCGGATTCGTACATGACCGACTTCGAAGATTCGAATGCGCCGAGCTGGGATAACCAGATTACCGGCCACATCAATCTGAAAGACGCGGTGCGCCGTACGATTTCGCTCGAACAGAACGGCAAGTCCTACACACTGAACGACAAGGTCGCCACGCTGATCGTGCGTCCGCGCGGCTGGCATCTGGACGAAAAGCACGTGACGGTGGACGGCAATCGCGTTTCCGGCGGCATCTTCGATTTCGCGCTCTTCATGGTTCACAATGCGAAGGAACAGGTCGCGCGCGGCACGGCGCCCTACTTCTATCTGCCAAAGATGGAGAGCCACCTGGAAGCGCGTCTGTGGAACGACATCTTCCTCGCCGCACAGGAAGCCGTCGGCGTGCCGCGTGGCACGATTCGCGCGACGGTGTTGATCGAAACGATCGTCGCCGCGTTCGAAATGGACGAGATCCTGTATGAGTTGCGCGAACACAGCTCGGGTCTGAACGCCGGCCGTTGGGACTACATCTTCTCGGCGATCAAGAAGTTCAAGAACGACCGCGATTTCTGCCTCGCCGACCGCTCGCAGATCACGATGACCGCACCGTTCATGCGTGCCTATGCGCTGCTGTTGCTGAAGACCTGCCATCGCCGCAACGCACCGGCAATCGGCGGCATGAGCGCGCTGATCCCGATCAAGAACGACCCGGCGGCGAACGACAAGGCGATGGGCGGTGTGCGCTCCGACAAGGCGCGCGACGCCGGCGACGGTTACGACGGTGGCTGGGTCGCACATCCGGGGCTCGTGCCGATCGCGATGGAAGAATTCGTCAAGGTGCTCGGCGACAAACCGAACCAGATCGGCAAGCAACGCGACGACGTGCTCGTCACGGCCACCGACCTGATGGAATTCCGTCCGGAAGCGCCGATCACCGAAGGCGGTCTGCGCAACAACATCAACGTCGGCATTCACTACCTGGGTTCGTGGCTCGCGGGCAACGGCTGCGTGCCGATTCACAACCTGATGGAAGACGCCGCTACCGCGGAAATCTCGCGCTCGCAAGTGTGGCAATGGATTCGCTCACCGAAGGGCAAGCTCGAAGACGGCCGCAAGGTCACGGCCGAGCTGGTGAGCGAGTTGTCGGCGCAAGAGCTCGACAAGGTGAAGCAGGCAGTCGGCGGCGATACGAAGCCGTACGATAGTGCCGCACAAATCTTCGAGGAGATGTCGACGTCGGAGCAGTTCACCGACTTCCTGACGCTGCCGCTGTACGAGGAAATCTGAGGCGTCTGAACGGCCTCATGCATCAGCCTCATTTGCCCGCAATAACGACGTCGTACCAGGCCCGCTTTCACCAGCCACGCAAGATGAAAGAGCGGCCCGGGTCGCAAGGCTGACCGACCGGACGGCCCGACAGGCGTATGCCTGCCGGGCCGTTTTTTTATGCGCTCGCCGTACACCCGTTATGCGTTCGTCATGTGCTAGTGGCGAGCGTGCAGTCGGCTAGTTGCGTGTCTCCTCAACGCGCGCTGCGATACTCGACCCAATCACCCGATCTGATTTCCGGTAAGCCCTTCACCGCATTGGGCGCGACCGGATAGAAGCGGCAATTCACGACGTTACCGTCTACTTTCACTATCACTTCTCGCGCGAGGAAACGATCTTCGACGCCGGGATACACGGCTTCGATCTCGTCGAGCACCGCAACCAGTTCATCGTCGATTTCGTAGACGTCGCCTACGACGTCCACGCCCGCTTCATCGACCACAAGGCCCGGATACAAGCCGAAGTCGAATAGATGGCCGCGCACCGTGGCCGTGCCGAGCAGATTCGGTGCGGCAATGTCGTTGCGCGCCGCAGCCTCACCGAGGTCGTTCACTTCACCGGCCCGCAACGTGCCGTATACAAAGACGGTCTGCATCGTCGTTTGCTCTCCTTGATTACGGGTTGATACCTTGGCTGTTGCCGAGGATTCAGTTCAGCGACGCGCTCGCTACCAGCACGCCGTCGATATCCGCATAGATCCATTCGCCCGGACGTACCAGGGCGCCAGGCAATTGTACCGGCACGTCGCGCTCGCCCGTGCCGAGCTTCTGGCCACGCCGTGGACAGGTCGCCAACGCCGCCACCCCGACATTGACTTCATTGAGCTCCAGCGTATCGCGCACACAGCCGTTCAGCACGATGCCCGCCCAGCCATTCTGCTCGGCAATTTGCGCGAGATTGCCGCCTACCAGCGCGCAACGCAGACTGCCACCGCCGTCGACCACCAGCACCCGGCCCGTGCCCTTCTCCTCGAGCGTGGCGCGGACCAGCGCGTTATCTTCGAACACCTTTAGCGTGACCGCCTCGCCGCTGAAACACTCGGCGCGGCTGAAAAGATGAAAGACCGGTTCGAGGACGCGCAGCGTTCCGAGCGCCAGTTGGTCCTCGTGCGCGTCGCACAGGTCAGCGGTTGCAAAGCTCATGGCGTTCTCCTCGGGATCCGTGCAATCAGGACATTATGCAACGTTGACACCGGCGTAACACCTACAATGGGAAGCCTAAGGTGGTTTTGGGTCTGTGCCTCTGGGTCTGTGCCTCTGGGTCTGTGCCTTCGGGTCTGTGCCTTCGGGTCTGTGCTCCCAGCGCTCTGCGCCTGAAGACTCGGTGCCGGGCGCTCCGTGCTCGTGGGCTCCGTATTTGCAGGCTCTGCGTTTTTGAGTTCCATCCATTGGATCGTTCTTCAACATGAATTCGCCCACTGACTCAATCCAGTCGAGCCGGAGCCACTTCGCCGACATCCCGCCCGAGTTCCAGCCGACGCAATCACACCCGATCCGCGTGCGCTCGCGGCTGATGCCTTCGGGCTGGCGTATCGCACGACACACGCACGCGTGGGCACAGGTGGCCTATGCGTCGCGCGGCGTGCTGCGGGTCGCGACGACCGGTACGACGTGGATGGTGCCGCCGTCCCGGGCGATCTGGGTGCCGCCGCATGTGACACACGAAGTGGTCGCAGTCGAAGATGCATTTCTGCGCACGCTCTACATTACCGAAAGCACCGTCCCGGCCGGACTGGATACGCCGCGCGTGGTCGAAGTATCAGATCTGCTGCGCGAAGTCATCGCCGCGCTCGATACGCCTGACATCTCGGCGACGCGCGAACAGTTGCTAGGCGCGCTCGCGCTCGACGAACTGACGCGTTCGGAGCCGCTCCCTCTGTCCGTGCCGATGCCCAACGAGAAGCGCTTGCGCGCGTTGTGCGAGGCGGTGATCGCAGACCCGACGAACGGCGATTCGCTCGAACAATGGGCATCGAGCGCGGGGGCGAGCACACGCACGATTGCGCGGCTGTTTCGTCAGGAGTTGGGCGTGAGTTTTTCGCAATGGCGTCAGCAGGCGGTTCTGGCGCGCGCGATTCCGCTGTTGAGCCAAGGGCGGCCGCTTTCACATGTCGCGCAGGAACTGGGTTACCAGAGCCAGAGTGCGTTCTCGGCGATGTTCCGGCGGGCGTTCGGCGAAAGTCCACGCGCGTTCATCGAACGTGGCTCGGAGCATCGTGTGGAGAGCGGGGATCGTAGTGATACAGAGGCTGACGAAGAGACCGCGCGAAAATGACGGCATAGTTCGCAACCGCTAGCCGCGTTTCGTCAGATGCGGTGGGGCAAACTCAGTGAGTCAGACGCGTTGAGTCAGACACGCCGCGCCAGATGACGGATCGCCCCGAGTTGCGCCAGACGCGGTCCAGTCAGCTTATACCCCTTGCG
Organism: Paraburkholderia sp.; assembly: GCF_035656215.1. Lineage (GTDB taxonomy): Bacteria > Pseudomonadota > Gammaproteobacteria > Burkholderiales > Burkholderiaceae > Paraburkholderia. The sequence continues at coordinate 8,606 of NZ_DASRSY010000401.1, read as the reverse complement.
CTGATACAGCCGCGCGGCAGGATTGTCGACGAACACGCGCAACTGCAACTCGCGCAACCCGCGCTCGCGCGCCCACTGATGGGACATATCGAGAAGATACGTGCCGGCGCCGAGCCGCCGATGCCCTTCAGCAATCTGCACGTCGCGAATATGCAGGGAATCGCCTTCTTGCGTGATGCGCAGCACGCCGATCGACTGGCCGTCCACTTCGAGAATGAAATTCTCCGACTCGCGCCAGCTGCCAAGAAACAGATCGCCACGCCAGACCAGATGGTGCCGACGATAGTAGCCACCCATGTTATTGCGAGTCAGCGCCTCGGCGAACTCGAAATCGTCCATGCTGGCGCTGCGCAGATGAAACAGTGACGGAGCTTCGGTTGGATCGAACATGATGGAACGACGAAGATGAGTCGGGTCAACGGTAAAACAGGCCGCGCGCGCTGGCAATGGCTGTTTGTCCCGAGCATACCCAGACGATACCCGGGCAAACTGACGGCAGAAATAAAAAAAGCCCACTTCTTTCGAAGTGGGCTTTCTAAAATCTGGCGGAGCGGACGGGACTCGAACCCGCGACCCCCGGCGTGACAGGCCGGTATTCTAACCAACTGAACTACCGCTCCAGATTTTTGCACCGTGGCTTCTGAGCTTTGCTCATTCACCAACTGCACCGCTCAGCTGCTAACTCATGTTGCGCACTGAGCGACGCCGATGTCCTGGCGTCCCCTAGGGGATTCGAACCCCTGTACTCACCGTGAAAGGGTGATGTCCTAGGCCTCTAGACGAAGGGGACAACGTACTGCTTACACCTTTAATGAAAAAGCCCGTTCAAGTTTGTATGAACGGGCTTTGTCTGGCGGAGTGGACGGGACTCGAACCCGCGACCCCCGGCGTGACAGGCCGGTATTCTAACCAACTGAACTACCACTCCAGTTTGCCTATCATGACTTGCGAGCGTTGGTTTTTTCTCTGCAAGCTGCGCTGCTTTATTACTTCCAAGCGACGCTGATGTTTGGCGTCCCCTAGGGGATTCGAACCCCTGTACTCACCGTGAAAGGGTGATGTCCTAGGCCTCTAGACGAAGGGGACATAATCTTTTCAGATCTGTCTTTATCTTGCTGCTAACTCACTTTAACTTACGCTAACTTCGTTTCGTCAGCAGCAAAGACCAATATTCTAACTACGTTACAGCCGTTTGTGAAGTCTTTTTTGCTACAAGCTCCAGACTTCGGAACCACTTCACTCTGCTCTGATGGTGGAGGTAAGCGGGATCGAACCGCTGACCTCTTGCATGCCATGCAAGCGCTCTCCCAGCTGAGCTATACCCCCCTTGCAGAACAGAAACGAGATTTTAGAGGCCAATTTGCGCTTTGTAAATACCCTTTGAGCAATTGCATGCGACTTTTTTCGCAAGTCGCATGCAAACAATCTCAAGGCGCGCACGAACGCGCTTAAGCCAACGCTTTTTCGATACGGCTCACTACAACATCGCGACCGAACAGCATCAGCACGCTGTCTATCGACGGCGTATGCGTGGTGCCCGCCACCAGCAGACGAACCGGCATGGCCAGTTGCGGCATCTTCAGCTTGTGCGCGCCGAGCGTTGCCTTCAATACCGCAGCGATCGCTTCCCTGGTCCACTCAACCGTCTTGAGCGAAGCCGCCAGATCGGCAAGCGCCGGACGCACGATATCCGTGACGTGCTGCGCTAGCGCATCGGCTTCGGGCGCCGGCACGCGATAGAACATCGCGGCGTTTTCGGCGATTTCCTTCACCGTCGACGCGCGGTCCTTCAGCAAGCCCACCACCGACGTCAGATCGGCACCTTGTGCAATGGCGGCTTCGTCGATGCCCAGTTCGGCGAAGAAAGGCTTTGCAAGCTCCGCGAGGCGCGCGTTGTCCGCTTCCTTGATGTAGTGCGCGTTGAGCCAGTTCAGCTTGTCGTGATCGTACTGAGCCGGCGACTTGCCCAGATGCTCGAGATCGAACCATTCGACGAACTGGTCACGCGTGAAGATTTCCGCGTCGCCATGCGACCAGCCCAGACGCGCCAGATAGTTGACCACGGCTTCCGGCAGAAAGCCTGCGTCGCGATAACCCACCACACTCATCGCGCCGTGACGCTTGCTCATCTTCTCGCCCTGCTCGTTCAGCACGGTCGGCAAGTGCGCGTAGACCGGCGGCTCACCGCCTAGCGCGCGCAGGATGTTGATCTGGCGCGGCGTGTTATTCACGTGATCGTCACCGCGAATGACGTGCGTGATGCGCATGTCCAGATCGTCCACCACCACGCAGAAGTTGTAGGTCGGTGTGCCGTCCGGGCGCGCGATCACGAGGTCGTCGAGTTCTTCATTCGAGATTTCGATGCGTCCCTTCACGGCGTCGTCCCATGCGACTACACCCGTGAGCGGATTGCGGAAGCGCAGCACGGGCTGCACGCCCGCCGGCGGCTCCGGCAAGACCTTGCCGGGTTCCGGGCGCCACGTGCCGTCATAGCGCGGCTTTTCGCCGGCCTCACGCTGACGTTCGCGCAGTGCGTCCAGCTCTTCCGTGGACATGTAGCACGGGTACACGAGCCCTGCGTCCTGCATCTGTTTGAGCACTTCGCCGTAACGGTCCATGCGCTGCATCTGGTAGAACGGACCTTCGTCAAAATCGAGGCCGAGCCACGCCATGCCTTCGAGAATGGCGTCGACGGATTCAGAAGTGGAGCGCTCGACGTCGGTGTCCTCGATCCGCAGCACGAAGGTCCCTTTCATCTTGCGCGCGAACGCCCACGGATAAAGCGCGGAGCGAATGTTGCCGAGGTGGATGAAGCCGGTGGGACTCGGTGCGAAACGGGTACGGACGGAGGTGGTCATTAGCGGTTACTCGGAAGACAGGCGCCGGCGCTGTAGCAGAAATCGCCAGTGAAGCGCGGCAGCGGACCGCGTCCGTGGCAGAAAACGCCTTGCACGGACACGAAGGAAATAAATACGAGAGCCGAATTATACCTTCCGAATACGTGTTGCCTGCCCTCGTCCAAATGGCCAATGGCAGCACACAAGACACTCGCGAAGCGTGCTTCAGGACGCCCAAGACCTTCCTCTGCAACGTTTCATTACCGGGCCAACGCGCATCCTGCGCTTTGATTTATGATGTGCGCGCGCTGCGGGTGGGGATAGAACCATAGCGCACGGAATCGCCATCGGCGATTCTGTCCGTTTGACTATCCGCCTGATCGCGGCACAGGCGGCGCCGATTGCGTCACCCATGCCGTTGCTGGAGAACCCGTTGAAACCGTCATCCCCTCGCCTCGCCCGTCGCAACTTTTCGTTGGCGGCCGCCTCCGCGGTACTGGCCGCCTGCACCACGACCGGCGGCAGCAAGACCGATAGCACACCGGTTGCCACCACGCCCACCACCAATACGCCACCGCTCGACAAACCGCAGCGAGCGATCCGCGTCGGGCTCGCGCTAGGGGGCGGCGCCGCGCGCGGCTTCGCGCACATCGGCGTGATCAAGGCGCTCGAGGCGCGCAATATCCAGATCGATCTGGTGGCCGGCACGAGCGCGGGTTCGGTAGTCGGTGCGCTGTACGCCTCGGGGATGAACGGCTTTGCGCTCAACAAGCTCGCGCTGACCATGGACGAAGCGTCGATCAGCGACTGGGCCATGCCGTTTCGCACGCGCGGCTTTCTGCAAGGCGTCGCGCTGCAGAACTACCTGAATACGACGCTCAACAATCGTCCGATCGAGAAGATGGTCAAGCCGCTCGGCGTGGTCGCCACCGATCTGAGGACCGGCCAGCCGATCCTGTTCCAGCGCGGCAATACCGGCATTGCGGTGCACGCATCATGCAGCGTGCCGTCGATTTTCGAGCCGGTGAAAATCGGCGGACACGAATATGTGGACGGCGGCCTGGTGAGCCCGGTGCCTGCCTCGTTCGCGCGCAAAATGGGCGCGGATTTCGTGATCGCCGTAGACATCTCGCAGCGCCCGGAAAGCGGCCTCACGGTCAGTTCGTTCGACGTGCTGATGCAGACTTTCACGATCATGGGCCAGACGATCAAGACCTATGAACTCGAAAAGTACGCCGACATCGTGATCCGGCCGAATCTGGCGGCCATGAGCGGTAGCGATTTCTCGCAGCGCAACGCAGCGATCCTGGCCGGAGAGGAAGCGGTGGCAAAGATGATGCCGGAGTTGCAACGCAAACTGGCGGCGAGCCGCATCGCGACTTAATCCGTCAGGACGGCGCCGTTACAACGACCGGCGCGACGGCTGTCTTCACGCACGCAGCGCCGACACAGCCTGGGTATGGCGCGGATGATTCACCGGCACACTGGCAAGGGCTCAAATGCAAAAAGCCCGCTTCAAATGAAGCAGGCTTTTTTTCATACCCAAACCGCCGGTGCGGGCTCAATCAGTTACTGATTACCGCCAATCGAGGCATTCACGCGCTTGCGCAGATCTTCACCGTCTTGATAGGACGTCTCGATCCGGCGTGCACCCGTGAAACGCTTTTCCCAGTAGCCGCTATCCAGATCGTCGACGCGAATCGTGCTGCCCGTGGAAGGCGAATGCACGAACTTGTTGTCGCCGATGTAGATGCCGACGTGCGAGAACGTACGGCGCATCGTATTGAAGAACACCAGATCGCCCGGTTTCAGGTCGCTGACGCGAACCTTTTCGCCGACGCGGCTCATTTCCTCGGCGCGGCGCGGCAGCGCCATACCGAGCGTGTCCTGGAACACGTAGCGAACGAAACCGCTGCAATCGAGCCCCGAATCGGGCGTATTACCACCCCAACGGTAGCGAACGCCGATCATGTTCAGCGCGCCGACCACCACGTCGCCCGCTTTTCCGGCCATGCCGGACAGGAACGATTTGGCGCCGCCGTCGCTGTCGGGAGCGGTGGATTGCGAATTGAGGGGTGACAAAGAATTCGACCCGCTCGGGGTCGAATATGAGGCATTTTGATTAAAACTGCTTACTTCGTCGGCGAAAGCGCCGGGAGCTGCTGCCATCAAGACGCCAATGAACATCCCGGCGACGACGCGCGTGCAAGCCTGGGTTAGGTTTCTGTGCTGCATTGGTCGGTATTTTTTGCCTAAAAATCAGTGGGCTACGGAAAAAGTTTGGTCGATACTAGCCAGTAAGTATTCACGTGTCAAAACAAATAGAAAAATACAATCGAGACACGCACCCAATTGGTGAAAGAGTGCAAAATCAGTGGTCAAGCGCCGCTTTCAGCAGCTTTCGAGTGTAAGGATGCGCCGGTGTCGCAAAAATCTGCTCAACGTCCCCGCTTTCGACGATCGAACCGTTTTGCATGACCGCGACACGATGCGCCATCGCCCCGATCACGGCCAGATCGTGACTGATGAAAACGAAACCGAGGTTGTACTTCTGTTGCAACCCGGCGAGCAGCTTCAGCACCTGCTGCTGGATTGACACGTCGAGCGCACTGGTCGGTTCGTCGAGGATCAGAATGCGTGGCTCCAGCACCAGAGCGCGCGCAATCGCAATCCGCTGACGCTGGCCGCCGGAGAACTCATGCGGATAGCGGTACAGCACCGTCCGGTCCAAACCGACTTCGCGCAGAACCGAAACCACCTTATCGTGCCGCGCCTCCTGGCTCATTTGCGGCCGATGCAGCGCCAGCCCTTCGCCGACGATCCGTTCGATGGTCTGGCGAGGCGACAGCGAACTGAACGGGTCCTGAAAGACAACCTGCATATTCGAGCGCAAGGCGGTCTGTTCGGCACCGCGATAGCTGCCGAGCGCCCTGCCCTGAAACTCGATTTCGCCGTGCGCGGTGCGTTGCAGACCGAGCAAGGCCATCGCGAGCGTCGATTTACCCGAACCCGATTCGCCGACGATCCCCAGCGTCTCGCCCTGGCGCACCGACACATTCGCGTCGGCGACCGCGCGAAAGTGTCCCGAGCGGAACCAGCCGCTCAAGCCCGGCAGTTTCGTTTTGAAATCGACTGAGACAGCGCGCGCTTCGAGCAGCACCGGTGAAATCGGCAGCACAGGGACCACCGTGCGCTGCGGACGGCTCGCCAGTAAACGTTGCGTGTACGGATGCTGCGGAGACTCGAACACCTGCTCGACCGGCCCGCTTTCCACGAGTACGCCCTTCTCCATCACCGCGATGCGTTGCGCGAAGTGCCGCACCAGATTCAGGTCGTGCGTGATCAGCAGCACGGCCATACCGCGTTTCTCGGCTTCGTCGCGTTGCAACGCCAGCAGCAGATCGACGATCTGCGCGCGGATCGTCACGTCGAGCGCCGTTGTCGGCTCATCGGCCAATAACAGGCGTGGGCGGCATGCGAGCGCCATCGCGATCATCGCGCGCTGCCGCTGACCGCCTGAGAGCTGATGCGGATAGCTGTTCACACGCTTGCCAGGCTCGGCAATGCCCGTGCGCCCCAGCAACGCCACGGCGCGCTTACGCGCCTCGTTCGCCGTTACGCCGTCGTGCACGACGATCGTCTCCGCAATCTGGTCACCGACCGTATAGAGCGGATTGAGCGCTGTCATCGGCTCCTGAAAGATCATCGCGATATCCGAGCCACGCATGCCGCGCATCTCGCGCTCGCTTTTGGCGAGCAGATCTTCGCCGTCGAAACGGATCGACCCGCTCACTTGTGCGTCGCTCAACAGACGCAGGATCGACAGTGCGGTCACGCTCTTGCCCGAGCCAGATTCGCCGACCAGTGCGACACGCTCGCCGCGTTGGATCCCGAGCGTCACGTCGTTCACCGCCACCGTGTCGCCGAAGGTCACATGCAGATGATCGAGTTCCAGCAGCGGCGGCGTCATGCCGTGTTTTGCGTTGTTTTCCACCATGGCGCTCACTGGTTGCCTCCCGCGCGCATGGCATCGGAAATGCGGGTGTCCAGCGCGTTGCGCAGGGCATCGCCCATGAAGGTCAGCAGCAACAGCATCGCGACCAGCACGCCGAAAGTGGATAACGAAATCCACCATGCGTCGAGATTCGCCTTGCCTTGCGCAAGCAGTTCGCCCAGGCTCGGCGTCGGCGAAGGTACACCGAGGCCGAGAAAGTCGAGGCTGGTGAGCGCGAGGATCGAACCGCTCATACGGAACGGCAGAAACGTGATCACAGGCGTCAAGCTGTTGGGCAAAACGTGCCGCCACATAATCTGCCAGTTCGAGAGCCCCATCGCCCGCGCGGCGCGCACATAGTCCTGGTGACGGTTGCGCAGAAACTCCGCGCGCACGTAATCGGACAAACCAATCCAGCCGAACAACGACAGCAGCACGATCAGCAGAATGAACCCCGGCTCGAAGATCGACGAGAAAATGATCAACAGGTAAAGCTCCGGCATGGCGCTCCAGATTTCGATCAGACGCTGCCCGACGATATCGATACGTCCTCCGAAGTAACCCTGCACGGCGCCCGCGGCAATCCCGAGTACGGTGCCGATCAAGGTCAGCACCAACCCGAATTCGACCGACACGCGAAAACCGTACAGAAGACGCGCGAAGAGGTCGCGGCCGCGGTCGTCGGTGCCGAGCCAGTTATCGCGCGACGGCGGCGCAGGATTCGGCGCCTTCGAGAAATAATTCAGCGTGTCGTAGTAGTACCGGTTCGGCGGATACACCGCGAAGTTACCCGGCGTGTCGAAACGATGCTTGATATACGGATCGAGATAATCGGCGGGTGTTGGGAAGTCGCCGCCGAAGGTGGTCTCCGCGTAGGCCTTGAACATCGGAAAATACAACTGGCCTTCGTAGCGCACCACGAGTGGCTTGTCGTTCGACCACAGCGGCCCGGCGAGGCTCGCCGCAAACGCGACAACGAAGATGATCAGACTCCAGTAGCCAAGACGCTGCTGACGAAAACGCTGCCAGACGCGACGCGCCGGTGTTGGCGACACGAACGCGCGAGCCGGTTCGGTGCGCGCCGCCGCATCGGCTGAAAGACGGGCTCGATTCATCGGCGCTCCAGTTGTTCGAATTGGATGCGGGGATCGACCCACACATAGCAAAGATCGGAAATCAGCTTGGTCGCAAGACCGATCAGCGTGAATAGATAGAGCGTGCCGAGGACGACCGGATAGTCGCGCCGCACTACCGATTCGTACGACAACAAGCCGAGTCCGTCGAGCGAAAACAGCGTCTCGATCAGCAGACTGCCGGTAAAAAACGCACCGATAAACGCCGCCGGAAAACCGACGATCAGGGGCAGCAATGCATTGCGAAACACGTGCTTCCACAGCACGCGCTTTTCCGACAAACCTTTGGCGCGCGCGGTCAACACGTATTGCTTGCGGATTTCGTCGAGGAAAGCGTTCTTCGTCAGCATCGTGACGACGGCGAAGCTACCCACCACCGAGGCCGTGATCGGCAACGTGATATGCCACAGGTAGTCGACGATCTTGCCGCCAGGACTCAACTGAGCCCAGTTATCCGAGGTGAGATTGCGCAGCGGGAAGAGTTGCAGGAAGCTGCCGCCGCCGAACAGCACCAGCAACAGCACGCCAAGCACGAAGCCCGGAATGGCATAGCCGACCAACACGACGAGACTCGTTGCGATATCGAAACGCGAGCCGTTGCGCACCGCTTTGGCTATACCGAGGGGCACCGATATCAGATAA
>NZ_DASRSY010000400.1:0-13484 GCF_035656215.1 Paraburkholderia sp. | reverse complement strand
CCACAGATTCCCTTTCTTCACTGCGTCGCGGTTTTTCGCGTAGCGCGAGAAGTCGCAAAAATTCAGGTAGAGCGCCGCGAAGTAGGTGATCCAGGTCGCGCCCACTGCCATCAGCGCCCAGAACGAGCCGGGCTCGCCGCTGACGCCGGCGTCCCTGGTCTTGTCGAGCAGCACGTTCATCGGAATGCCACTGGTGAAAGAAAAGCCGCCGGCCTTCACGCACAAGCCGATCGCCAGGATCAGCATTGCGACCCATACCGCCGGACCGGCCCAGTCCTGGAATTTGCGCACCGTCTCCATGCCCTTCTGGATGATGAGCAACTGCAGCGCCCAGATGACCACGTAGCAGATCACCTCCAGCCCCGAGTGGCCGAGGAACTGCGTGCCCTTGTGGAAAGCCATCAGGCTGTCGCTGCGGATCAGTAGCGCGACCACCGCGCTCGAAGCGGCTGCCGTCTGCGCGCCGTACCAGAAGCAGGCCACCACGGCGCGCACCAGTGCGGCCAGGTTGGCGCCCCACACGCCAAAGGAGGCGCGCGCCAGCACCGGGTAGGGCACACCGGTCTTCTCGCCCGCGTAGCCGATCAGGTTCATCAGCGCGAAGATCACCAGCGAGCCGAGCCCGATTGCCAGCACGAAGTTGATGAAGCTGCCGCACAGCAGGAACAGGCTGGCGGCGAGGTAGTAGCCCCAGAGGCTGTGCACGTCCGAGGTCCACACGTTGAAGATGCTAAAGGCCCCCCAGTTGCGCTGCCTGGCGGGTGCGAGATCTTCGTTGTAGAGGCCGGGGGAAGGATCGCGGATTTCCATCTGTCATCTCCTTTGAGTTCGTGGAACCGAGGAAACACCGCTGGACACTCCTGGGTGGAGATGCTCCCGCGTCTGAGGCCAACTGGTATGCAAAAACCGTATGTGCTGCGCCGCATCGTTTCGATGGGTTAACCCTGATCGAGATGCATGCTGGCGCGAACTAATCGCCCACTACCGCGCACGATGGGCGCCATCGCAAAGTCACCGTTGCAATCCACATGACTATCCGACGAAGTTATTATTGCCCGAGTAAAAAAACTACAACAGCTCGTTACGCGGCTGGATGGTGTTTTGCAACGCAAGACGCTGACATCCCATCGAATTTGAGGTTTGGCGAGGGGCGTTTTGTCATGGTTTAAGCGAGCGCGAATGTGCGAATCGCGCCGTGATCACGGCGCGACAGGAGGGATGTCTTGAAGGTACGGATCACGTACCGTCTCCCCCTCGTTTGAGGTGCGTCGCGATCGCGACTGACGTGCGGCACTGCAAGCAGAGGCATGCATGCCTCTGCCTGCGGTTTCAGTCAGGGATGACGGGCTCGACCAATTTTGCCAGCTGAACAAGCGACTCCTGCCAGCCGAGGTAGCACATCTCCACAGGGATGACCTCGGGTATGTCCTCTTGCACAATGGTGAGTTCGGTTCCGCAGGACACCTGCAGCAATGAAACGGTGACGTGCATCTGGCCGGGCAGGTTAGGGTCGTCGAAACGGTCCGAGTAGCGGATCTTCTCGAACGGCACCAGTTCGACGTACTCGCCGCCGAACGAGTGGCTATTGCCGGTGCCGAAGTTACGGAAGGACATCTTGTGAGTGCCGCCAACGTGGGCTTCCATGTGGTGGACCTGGCAGGTGAACCCGTAAGGAGGAAGCCACTTCGCTATGGCATCGGGTTCGAGGAAGGCCCGATAGATGCGTTCGGGAGTCGCGCGCAAGACGCGTTGGAGATGGACTGTTCCGGTAGTCATGGTGTGTTCGCCTTTCACTAAGAAGTTGGACATACCCTTACGACGATTCGACGATGCCTGTATCGACACAGGTTGAGATCAGCAAAAACCCGTAGGCGCCGATAGGTTTCGTCTGCTGTCGATATAGCCGCCCAGGAATTCCGCTGGCCGCCCTTCAAGGAACACGCTGAAGCAGTCGTAGAACGGCGACGGAACGGACTGACGATGGATCAATTCCCTGTCGACCTGCATAGACCAGAAGGTGTTGCACCGCGCTCGCCGGATAGAAAATTTTTTGTTGTTTGAAGATATCAAAAACGGGTTTTTTTTGTCCCGAATTTTCCATAATGAATGTGAACGTTGTCCCGCAGAGCATGTGCGCAGCACCGCTTCCCGCACTTGCGATGCCCCTTTTTCATTCATCTTATGCCGGGTTTCTCCATGTCCAAGACCAAACCAGAAGATTCGCTCGCCGCACCGGCCACCGGGATCCGCAAGGGTCTCACCAACTATGGTGACAGCGGCTTCTCCCTGTTCTTGCGCAAAGCTTTCATCAAAGGGGCGGGCTACACCGACGAAGCACTGGATCGACCGGTCGTCGGCATCTCCAACACCGGCAGCGCCTACAACCCGTGCCACGGCAACGCGCCGCAATTGATCGAGGCGGTCAAGCGCGGCGTGATGCTGGCTGGCGGGTTACCGATGGATTTCCCCACCATTTCCATCCATGAGAGTTTTTCGCAGCCGACCAGCATGTACCTGCGCAACCTGATGTCGATGGATACCGAGGAGATGATCCGCGCTCAACCGATGGACGCGGTTGTGCTGATCGGGGGCTGCGACAAGACGGTGCCGGCGCAGTTAATGGGCGCTGCATCGGCGAATATTCCGGCGATCCAGCTGATCACAGGCTCCATGCTGACCGGCTCGCACCGCGGCGAGCGCGTGGGTGCGTGCACCGATTGCCGCCGCTACTGGGGCAAATTCCGCGCCGACGAGATCGATAGCGCGGAAATTGCCGCAGTGAACAACCAGTTGGTGGCGAGCGTCGGCACCTGCTCGGTGATGGGCACCGCCAGCACCATGGCTTGCGTGGCCGAAGCATTGGGGATGACAGTGCCGGGCGGCGCGTCGCCGCCGGCCGTGACGGCCGATCGTATCCGTATCGCCGAGGAGACCGGCGCCCAGGCGGTGCAGATGGCACGCAGCGGCCTGACCATCGACAAGATCCTGACCGCCGATGCATTCGAGAACGCCATCCGCGTGTTACTTGCGATCGGCGGCTCGACCAACGGCATCGTGCACCTGACCGCCATTGCGGGACGCATGGGACTGGATGTCGATCTGAAGGCACTGGACCGCATGGGTCGCGAAACACCGGTGTTGCTGGACCTGAAACCGTCCGGCCAGCATTACATGGAAGACTTCCACCACGCCGGTGGCATGGCGACGTTGCTGCGCGAACTCAAGCCGCTGCTCAAGCTCGACGCGATGACCGTCACCGGGCGCACTTTGGGCGAGGAGATCGAATTGGCCGGTCCTGGTTTCGAACAGGACGTGGTGCGCACAATCACCGATCCGATCTATCCGCAAGGCGGCATTGCCGTCTTGCAGGGCAACCTCGCACCTGGCGGCGCGATCATCAAGCAATCCGCCGCCGATGCCAAACTGATGGAGCACGAGGGACGCGCTGTAGTGTTCGAGAACGGTCAGGACATGGCCGAACGCATCGACTCGGACGACCTCGACGTCACGGCCGACGATATTCTGGTACTGAAAAACATCGGTCCGAAAGGCGCGCCGGGGATGCCTGAGGCCGGCTATATTCCGATTCCGAAAAAGCTGGCGCGCGCCGGCGTCAAAGATATCGTGCGTATTTCCGACGGGCGCATGAGTGGCACGGCCTTCGGCACCATCGTGTTGCACGTGACGCCTGAGGCGGCTGTCGGTGGGCCGCTAGCCTATGTTCAAAACGGCGATCGTATCCGGCTCAGCGTAGCTGCCCGCGACATCACGCTACTTGTATCGGACACCGAACTGGCACGCCGCGCCGCAGCCGCGCCCGTAGAAATACCGACAGCCGAACGCGGCTATCGGAAACTGTTCCTCGACACGGTATTGCAGGCCGATAAGGGTGTCGATTTCGATTTCTTGCGGGCGGCCAGAATTCACGACACGACGCCGAAGGGCTAGCGGCCCCGGACAGTACTGCGGGACACGGAACCGCGGAGGCTTGAGTTTCCGCAACCCGGCACGCCAATAGTCATCTCGTACCGGGGACTTTGCCATGGCCTGCCGGGCGGCTCTTCACATGATCGATGAAGGCGCGCAGCTTCGGCATGATCTGCCGGCGGCCTGGATAGTAGAGAAACACGCCCGGTATCACCGGCGCGAACGGCTCCAGCACGTGCACCAGTCTTCCCGCTCTCAACCCTTCGGTGGCCATCGGCTCAGGCAGCTGGGCAAGGCCCATGCCTTCGACTGCCGCGCCAAGCATGGTGGAAAAATCATTGGCGATGAGAGGGCCGGATACGGCGATCTCGAGCGCCTGGCCATTGTCGTTGAATGACCATAACGCGAGCGCGCCGCTGGAGCGGCGCCATCGCAAGCATGCGTGCTGGCGCAGATCGTCCGTGTGCCTGGGCGGGCTGCGCGCTGCGAAGTAGGCAGGGCTGCCGACGACGATGAGACGAAACGGTGGCGTCAACGGTACCGCGACCATGTCGGCGTCGACGAACTGGCCCAGCCGGATACCGGCGTCGAACCCTTCCGCTGCAAGATCGATCAGTTCCTTGCTTGCCGCGATCTCCACTTCGACCTCGGGATAAGCCTGGCAGAAGGATGCAATCAGGGGTTCCAGCAGGATGGGCACCACCGCGCGCGGCACTGATAGACGCAACAGTCCGGCGGGCCGCTGGCCAAGTCCGCGCGCAACCTCACTAGCCGCGACAAGCTCCTCGAAGGCAGGCTTTGCCCGCGAAAGAAACTGTTCGCCAGCTTCGGTCAGGCCGACGCTACGCGTGGTGCGTATGAAGAGCGCTGCGCCAATGCGCGCTTCAAGTACACGCACTGTCTGGCTGACGGCCGACGGCGTCACCCCGAGTTCTGCGGCTGCCCGGCGAAAACTGCGATGTTGAGCAACGCTCAGGAACACCTCCACGCCGTCGAGCGCGCCCTGTCTGACTGTGAAGTTCTGCTTCATAGCCTGTCAACATTGTGATGAATAGTCACTCGCGAGAGGCCATGGTACACCTACGCCTACAGATGGGGAGTCACGCCGATGTCGACTCGCAAGCCCTGAATAATCCACCAGACAACACCCGACAGGAGGCAACATGTCACCGGAATATATCTTCCTATTGCATCTCGTTCTGGGGTATGTCGCCTGGCTGCTTTGCTTCCGCGTATACGTCTGGCCCAGGCTCGAGTTGATGGGCCCATTCGACGCGCAACGCGCCATCGCCACCTTGCACAGCTTCCGTTTCTTCGGGCTGGTCTTCATTCTGCCGGGCGCCGTCGGTCCCCATCTGCCTGTCAGCTTCGCCGTGTTCGCCGCATACGGTGACTTCGCAACGGGAGTTCTGGCGACGCTGGCGCTGCTCACAGCACGAACACGCCCACTCTTCTGGTTGTTCGTCGTAGCCTTCAATCTTGTGGGAGCGACCGACCTCATCCTCGACTACTACCACGCTATCCAGTCCGATCTTCCTGCGCGTGCGGGAGAACTGGGCGCTACGTACGCGATTCCGATCATCTACGTGCCTGCGCTGATGATTACGCATGTTGCCGCCTTCTATCTGCTGCTGCGCCCTCAGCTCAAGGCGCGCTCTCTACACCACCCTACGAAGTCGCATACCCAAGCCGCTCAAAAGCCCTGAGTCGTCCCCGTTCCACGCCTAGAACAATCGCCCCAAGCAGCACAGCATCTGCCCCCGTCGTCGAGACCGCGAATTCAGGGACGGGCTACTCGATGGGGACCGCGGGACGCATAGGCCCAGCGACCGACATCAGGAGGACAATTTTGCATCGCGCGAGCATGGCGACCGTCGCGATCAAGGAATGCCCGCTGCCGATTTCGATGTTGTCGACTAGATAGGTTCGGGGTATCGGGACTAGACCCGCAGCCGTCAGTGCCTAAACGTGCTCCTTCTTGCCGGTGCAAAAGGACAGCCGGCCAAAGCGCCGCCGCGGCGTCACGGGCTTCTGCACACTCTCCGCAACCTCGCGCCACCACTTCCCGCCGCGGTGCGGCGCGCTCAGATCCAGCCGCTCTCCCATGCGGGGCGTCGCAAGCGGAATGCCGCGCGCGGCGGTGAGCCCGACCACGCGCTCGTACGGTTCTTGCCAGCGGTGCATCGCCAGATCGAACGTGCCGTTGTGAACCGGCACCAACCAGCGGCCGCGCAGATCGACGTGTGCCTGTACCGTCTCGTCAGGCTGCATGTGCACGTACGGCCATTGGGCATCGTAGGCGCCGGTTTCGAGCAGTGTCACGTCGAATGGACCCAGCCGCTCGCCGATGGTCTTGAATCCATCAAAGTAGCCCGTGTCGCCGCTGAAGAACATGCGCAACGCGTCATCGACGATGACCCACGAGGCCCACAAGGTGCTGTTGCCGTCAAAGAGACTGCGGCCGGAGAAATGCTGCGCCGGTGTTGCCGTGAACGCCAGGCCGTCGATCTCAACGCTCTGCCACCAGTCGAACTGGCGGACCTTCGACGCGTCGATACCCCACTCGATCAGGCGGTCGCCGACACCCAGCGGTGTCAGAAACACATCCGTCGTAGCAGCGAGCGTCAGCACTGTCTCGCGGTCCAGGTGGTCGTAGTGGTCGTGCGACAGAATCACGCCGCGCAGTGGCGGCAAGTCTTCGAGCGCAAGGGGCGGTGCATGAAAGCGCTTTGGGCCGAATCGCCGGAACGGCGACGCGCGTTCGGCAAAGACCGGGTCGGTCAACCAGAACTGACCACGCAGCTTGAGCAGCATGGTCGAATGCCCGAGGCGATACAGGCTCCGGTCAGGCGCGGCCTGAAGCTGTTCACGCGACAGTGCGTCGACGGGCAGAGCCGCTGCCGGCGCCGTGCCGTCCGGTTTGTTGAACAGCACATTCCACACGATGCTCAAGGTCTTGCGGATTCCTTCGACAGGACGCGGTTTGACGTTACGAAAGCGCTCGCCGTCGTGCTGAGCCGACGTGTCGAACGATTCACGCCCGCATCGCGCCGCCGTCAGACCCAAGGCGCGGCGAATGGAACCGGTGAACGAAGTCATGCAAACCGCCTCGAAACAGAAAGTAGACTGTTGAGTGTAGTTTATTTTCGAGAAAAGTAAACTCCCCGGTGTAAAATTTAACGATGCACACCAGCGATACCCCTCTCCGCCTGACCGACCGCAAGCGCGCCGCCGTAATTGGGGCCGCTATCGAAGAATTTCTCGCGGCCGGCTTCGACGCGACCAGCATGGATCGCATTGCAGCGCGCGCAAGCGTCTCGAAGCGTACGGTCTACAACCATTTTCCAAGCAAGGAAGCACTGTTCGCAGCGATCCTGCGGCAGTTGTGGGAGTCGAGTGACACGGAGGAGGCGCCGGCTTATTCCTCCGTGCATCCGTTGCGTGAGCAGTTGCTCCAGCTTCTGTTAAAAAAGCTGAGCCTCTTGAATGACGAGGCGTTTCTGTCCCTTGCGCGTGTTGCGATCGCGGCGGGCATTCATTCGCCGGAGCGCGCGCGCGACATGGTGGCTCGCATGGGCGAGCGCGAAGAAGACTTGACGGTGTGGATTCGCGCAGCCGCTGCCGATGGACGCCTCAAGACGTCGGACCCGATGTTCGCCTCGCAGCAGTTGCAGGGCCTGGTGAAAGCGTTCGCTTTCTGGCCGCAGGTGACGATGGGCCAGCCAACCCTCAGCGTGGATGAACAAAGACAAGTCGCGGAATCTGCTGCCGATATGTTTCTTGCGCGCTATGCGTGACTCGTTGACCGCGAGTAGTTCACTTCACGATCACAGTTCACCGCATCCCAATTCCGTTGGAACAACTGAACATCCATTGGACACCGAATCGATCGGTTAGCTTGCCAAAGTACCCACCCCAAGGCTGAACAGCGTGCGGGGTAGTTACCGTTGCGCCTTGACCCAGCCGCTCGAATAACCTGTTCAAACACTGCGCGCCTGAGAATAACCAGGGGCGTCTGGATCAAATGTGTTGGCGGTCGTCAGCCGTTCGCGACGCGCAGCGACCGCTTCGTCAAGCAACTTGCGAAGATGGTCCGCATCTTTGATCGCCGGCAAACGCCTCACAGGATGAGCCAGATCGTCGGTCATCAGGATGAGCGTGCTGGTGCCGAATAGACGCTGCCACCAGGGCTGGATCGATGTAATGTGCTGAATCCGGGAAAGCTCGAGAATCGACGCACGTCGATGCAGAATGCCCTGCGTCCAGGTAATCCGTGCGGTATCAATGACGATTCGGGTGAACGCGGTTTTGACGAACGGCAAACTGACACCGATCAGGACCGCGCCGGCTTGTGCAAGCAGCACATGCCACTGAAACGGGAAAGCGTTCGACGCGCAGACATGTATCGCGCCGATCATTGCGATGACGGCGCCTCCCTTCAGGAGCGCCGGAAGGTTGCAGGCCTGCGACGGCGCGCCGCTGAAAATCACTTGATTGGCCATCGCACATATCCTTTTTTCTGATCCACGGCTCTATTCGTCCGTCCAAAAAGGCAGCGTTGCCTGATTCGGTTGCGCGCGGCGAACTGACTGGTGGCCGGCGACAATGTCATGTCCCTTTCGCCGGGCACACCTGCGCGCGGGCTTGGTGGGACACGCTTCAAACGTTTGGTGGCGGTGCGACGCATCTTCGACGCATCGGTCACGGAAACAAGCGTAGTCAAGTCGCACGCCACAATCTTCAAGTCGCCGTGGCACGACAAGGTGCCGACGGTGTATCCAGTATAGCCTTTACGGCGCAGGTCGTCCGCGGCGCGACGCGAACGGTGCCGCGCCGGCAAACGTTGCCTGCGAGCCCAACTCACGTTCGATACGGACCAACTGGTTGTACTTTGCGGTGCGGTCCGTGCGAGAAAGCGACCCTGTCTTGATCTGGCCGGCGTTTGTCGCGACGGCGATGGTTGTTCCAACTGATAGCCGCCTTATGCCCGATTTCGATCCGGAGCATGCAGCATGAATGCAAAGGCCGGGCTTAGGCAGCCGGGGCAGCCGGTGCATTCGGCGTGTATTTCCGCAGTCGCTGGGAAATCAGATGCGAAGGTCGCTCTATCATCCGGTAAAACGCATAGCTGAAAGCGAACGCCAACGCCACCTGGACGAACCATGCGAATCGCGATGTGTCGTCGAATCGGGTCATTTCCAGCAGTGCAAGCGCCATCTTGTGGCAAAGATAGAGGCTATACGACCACGCTCCGAAAGTAGCCAGCCGGGACCACACGCTGCTTCTGGAAGGTGTGGCTGTCTCCGCCGCGATCCAGATTGCAGCAAGGAACTGGAATAGCGGGAGCGTGATATCGGGCGTAATCAAGGGCACAACTGCCGGTTTGAGATTCGATTCGGATAGCAAAATCATCACTGTCGCCCCGGCCGCGACAACCGTCACTCTCAGCGCAACCAGATGGTTTGCCAGGTAATGAGTACTCCGATCAAGGCCGCGTTTGATCATCATGGTGAGTGGCGAATACGCACCACGGACGTGGAACTGCTCCGCGTTGCGCTGGATTTCCGCAATCAGACAGCCAAAAATCCATCCGGCCGCATACAGTAAAGCCGTACCTGGAACGCCATACGTCTCAATCACGCAACTGTGGCAAACCGGGTGTCCTATCAGACGAACCACGGCCACCATCAAACCTGCCGCAAGCGCGCAGCCAACGATCATTTCGCCAATGTAGCGAAACCGTGGGCGCAAGATCGGATAAGCGGCGTAATACACCATCTCGCAGTAGAGCGACCAAAGCACGGACTCCAGATAATTTTGTCCCGTCGGCAAAGGTTGAACGAGACACAGCAGGATGATCAGCGGCAAGCCGATGCGGATGAATCTGGACGCGTAATAGTTGATCGGCTTGAGCGTGACATCCCTTTGATATGCGTTGTGGACGCAGTAGCCGGAAATGACGAAGAACACGATGACGGCGGCGGGACCCGCAAACAGTGCTGTCGATCCTGACCACAATGCGCCGCCCATGAAGGCAAGCCGATGTGGCAGGAGTTCTTTAAACGCGGGCGGACGAAAGTGATACATCAAAACCCAGACAGCCGCGAGGAATCGAATGGCGTCTATTTTCAGGGATTTGTTCAGATTTGCGGACGCTGACAGATTCAAGGTGATCGCCATTTTTTGCCCCTTCTTCTATTCAGGCTGCGACGATCTTACCTCCGCGTTAAGCAACAAAAATACCAACAAAAATCGAAAAAAATTGGGGAAATTAATGCCCGCCAAGCCCCGTGGTTCCGCGCTGGGAAAGGGCTGCCGACACCGTCAACCGTTCGCTCACCCATTGTCCCGCATCGGAATCGACTCGACCGATCCAGTTGCCAGCGCGAGCGCCGCCGCAGCGGACAACGCGCCGCTGTAACTATCCGCATCCGCGTTTTTTGCCGCCAGTAATTGATTCTGCGCAAGCAGCGCGTCGGTGACCGAGCCGATACCGTGCCGGTACGCATCGAATGCGGCGTCATACGTTGTTTGCGCTGCAGCAAGCAGCTCTTTGGCGGCAGCCTGCGCGGCAAGACTGGTCTGCAGCGTATTCTGCGCAGTGACGATTTGCCGAACTGCTTCTTCGCGGCTTCGGGTAAGACGCGTCGACGCGCTGTCGGCATCGTTACGTGCCTGCGCGAGCACCGCTGATCGCAGGCCGCCGTCGTACAGAGGAATCGTCACGCCGACGATCACGCTGCCGCCGTAGCGGCCGCCGCTCAGGTTCACCGTCGGCAGTTGCTGACCGATGGCCGGAACCGCCGAAATCGACGAACTACCGGTGTTGTACGCGCCTGTCGCGGAGATGAATACCTTCGGCATGAAGTCCGACTCGGCAGCTTTCACTTTCGCCAGATTGACCCGCTCGGCCGCATAGGCGCTCAACACGTCCGGCCGTCGGGCGATGGCGGTCGACACGATCCGCTCGATCGAGTCGCTCGTCGGGGCCGGCAGCGTGCGCGCCGGCATCTCCGCGATTCTGGGTTTCGACAATGGAGAAATCCCCATCGCGGAGATCAGCGCGAGATAGCTGTTGCTTTCGGCGCCCTGGGCCTGGACGAGCGCGAGCTTCGCCTGCGCGCGATTCTGGTTGGCCTGCGCCACCTCGATGACGGTGCCGATGCCATGCTGGTAGCGCGACTGTGCCGCAACCAGGATCGCGTCGGCGTTGTCGAGGCCCTGTTGCGTTGTGACGATGCGGGCGTGCGCGGCCTGGTACGCGTAGAACGCGATGCTGACGTCGAAAATCACCTGTTGGTGGACCGCGGTGAAGCCGATGTTCGCCATCACCGATGCCTGCGACGCGGCCTCGACGCGCGCGGCACGTCCGCCGAAATCGAACAGTAGCCATTGCAGCGATAGCACCGAGGTCATGCCATGCCCTGTTGCGCTCGCCGAGGAATCGCCGAGTACGGACGAGCTCGAATCATGAACGCCGGCGTATTGCCCCATCGCCGCGACCGACAGTTGCGGAAGATAAGCGCTCTTCGCGATGCCAGCCGCGAGCGCCACGTTGCGCGCGTCGTTCCAGGCGATGCGGGTCAGCGGGTTCGCCGATTCCGCCAGATCGATCAGTTCGGGCAGCCCGTAGGCATGCGCCTGCTCCAGGGCCGGCGGAGGCGGCACGGCGGCGAGCGCGGGATTCGCGGGTAGCTGGTAGCCGCGAGGGGATGCAGTCGAAGTTGCTGAGTTAGTTGAGGGAGCCGAGTTAGCTGAGGCAGTTGGAGCCGAAGTCGAAGTCGAAGTCGAAGTCGACGAGATTGCCGCCGGCCCAGGCACGATGGCACCGGCCGCGTCCGTCCGCGGTTGCCACGGACGGTCGGGGCTGTCCGGCGCCATGTCGATGGACGACGTGGCGCATCCGGCCAAACCCGCCGCGGCCAGGATCGCCAGTGCGAATGAGGGGTTAAGCCGGCGCATGAGTCGTGAGTTCCTTGGCGGCGTCGTTCGACGCCGCGTGTTCGATTTGGGTGAGGCGTGTATTGCCGAGATTGAGCAAAGTGGTGCGTATGTCGTCGTCGGACGCCGCGTCTCGTGAAGTCGCGTTTGGCTTGACTGGGGAAGCTGAGCCCGGTGAAGTCGCGTTTGGCGTGACCGGCAAAGCTGCGTCGGGCGCGACCGGCAAAGCTGGACCCGGCACAACCGGCAAAGCTGCGTCCGGTGCAAATGGCAAAGGTGGGTCCTGCGCGGCGGGCAAGGTTTGGTCCGGGCCGGTAGGCAAAGCTTGGTCCTGCGCAGCGCGCAAAACTGAGTCCCGCGCGGCCTGCGCGACCCCAGCACCGGTTTCGGCCGACGTTAGCGG
Source organism: Paraburkholderia sp. (assembly GCF_035656215.1). Lineage (GTDB taxonomy): Bacteria > Pseudomonadota > Gammaproteobacteria > Burkholderiales > Burkholderiaceae > Paraburkholderia. The sequence goes on along the minus strand of NZ_DASRSY010000400.1, from coordinate 1,213 downwards.
CAACTCGCCCATGGCCCGCTTAAGCCAGCCGTCGATCGCGGCGTCGCGCGGGCGTCGTTCGGCGAGCAGGAACATCGGTCCCTCCAGCGCGTCGAGCTTGGCCAGCGCACTGCGGCGTTCTGCGATCCACTGCGCGTCGGGGCGGACCCACGATGGCTCGTAATGCATCAGCGCGAGGTCCTGTTCCAGCGCGCCGCACTGAGCCATGGCGCTCGCGGCCTGCGCCCGGCGGGTGACGGCATCGGGCAGCGCCGCCAGCCGCTCCCACTGCTGCCGCAGCGCGGCGATTCCAGTGTCGATGCGCGCGGCCACGGTGACCGGCCACACGCGCGTGAAAACCAGATAGACGACCACGTTGCCGATCAAAATCCCGATCGTACGATCCCGCGCGAGCGTCAGATCGTAGCCAGGCGCCGCGCCCTGCAACACGCACATGAAAAACACCAGAGCGATCTGGAAGCCGGCATAAGCAATGCGCGGCGAACCAAAAGCGACCCACGCCGACAACCAGGCACCGACCAGCACGAGCGCCATCAATCCGACGACGGAGGTCAGCACCGGTGTCACGAAGATGATCGCCGCAGTACCCAGGACCGCGCCCACCAGACACCCGGCGATCCGCAGCGTCATTTTTTCGACGGTCTCGGCGGTGGTGCCGAGCGACACCATATAGACCGTGATGAAGCAGGTATGGATACCCGGCCAGTTGATTTGCGAATAAAGCAGATAACAGAACATCGCCGCCACGGTGGTTTTCAGTGCGTAGCGGACGTGGTCGGGATTCTTAAATGCATCCGGTAGGAAGAATCCACTGCGTTTGCTCGCGGGTGGCAGCGCGGACCTGGTTTCGACTTGAGCCTGGGTTCGTGCTTCGGCTTGCGCGCCGGTTTTGATCTGGCCTTCGCCTTCGGTTTGCGCTTCGACTACGGCGAAGCGGGTGATCACATCATGCAGATCCTCAACGACGACTCGCGCGAGCGGTGTCAGTTCGGCCACGTTGGGCAGCTTGAGTTCGATGTCGACCGGATAGCCGCCTGCCTCGAGCATTCGGGCCATGTTGTCCAGCGTCCCGGCAATCGGCGCGGCGAACGATGCCGGCAGTCGCCCCGACGGTTCGCTGGCAGCCAGATCGGCCGCGACCAGAATCGCCAGCGTCGACGAAACGGCTTGCCGCAGCGGCCCGATATCGTCACGCACCGACGACCCGTCGACT
>NZ_DASRSY010000399.1:0-25619 GCF_035656215.1 Paraburkholderia sp. | reverse complement strand
TGGGGCCTGGCCGTTAGCAAGCCGCGGCTTTCGAGCAGCAAATAGGCGCGGATGACCGTAGTAACGCTGAGCCGGTGCTGCTGGCCGGTCTGCCGTACCGACGGCAGACGTTCGCCATGGCCGTACACGCCTTGCCGGATCAGTTTCTCGATGTCGTCTGCAAGCTTCTCATAGAGATTCATCGGACGATTCCCTTTGCGTTTCGCTGCGGCATGTTGTGTCGGTCTCTTCCCCGGTTTACACGCGCTCGAATCGCCATGCCGCCGCCCGGTCCAGGGATCGTAGCAGAACTGTACTGGCTCGAATCGCCCCGATTTGTACACTCTGCGCCTGATGGCCCGGCCTTACGCTGTGCTTCATCGAATGCGCATTGCCGGGTCACCACGTTGGGGCCTTTCGATGCGTAAGGATGGGCTCGAATTACATGAGATCGGCACAAGGGAGGTTGGGCACTATGAATCTGCTAGAAGCCATGCGGATTTACGTCAGGGTGGTTGAGCGCGAGAGTATTTCCGGCGCGGCAAGGGACCTCAATATCGGGCAGCCGGCCGCAAGCGAACGCATCGAGCGGCTTGAGAAGTATCTTGGCTGCCGGCTTCTGCTCCGTAGCGCACGTGCTTTCAATTGCACCCCCGAAGGCACCACCTTTTACGAGCGCAGCAAGAGAATTCTGCACGCCGTGGAGCAAGCGGTCGCCGAGGTATCGAACGACGGGCAGGATCTCAAGGGAACGATTCGCATCGCGGCACCTCACTGTTTTGGCGAGACGGTCGTGCCGGAGGTGTTGGGCGCGTTCTTGTTGCCGCGCCAGGCTATCTGAGCCAGGACGGTCCAATCACTGAGCCGTCTGACCTGGTAAAACATCCGTTCATTCGGGTCCAGGGCCTGTTCGGCTCGGACCAATTGCCGCTCAGACACGGGGTGAGCGTGGTGGAGAGCGCGCCGATCCGCACCGCTGTCAAGACCAGTCATTGGCGGCCCATGTATGAAATGATTCTCTCGGGCGTCGGTATCGGGGTGCTTGAAGAGCCGGCTTGCGTCGATGCGTTAGCAGACGGCCGGCTGGTCCGAATACTGCCGGGTTTCGACCTGCCGCCATTCGAACTGAATCTCCTGAGTCAGACACAACGCCAGATACCCGCACGGGTACGGCTGATTGTGACGATGCTGAACAATTGCATGCCGGCAATTCTTGCTAGAGCACGTGCGGCGGTCGATTCCCACTTCGACCGATACCATGAATCGGAAATAAACAAATGGCGCGCGCTGCGAAAATCACTATCTTTGATAGATAACGTTAGCGATACGAGGAGCTATCAAATGGCACAACAGTTGATTGTCGCGATTTTCGACAGCGTTGACGTTGCCGAAAGAGCCGGTCGAGATTTCAGGAATTTTGAGGAAAAAGATCTTGGTTTCAAAATCGAGAGCGGCGTGCTGGTTCAAAAGGACGCCACAGGCAAACTGATCCTGCTGGACATGCAAACCCGGCCGTTTTGGGGCACGGTGATCGGTACGCTAACGGGTGGTTTGATCGGGATGCTTGGTGGACCGGTTGGTGCGATGCTCGGCTTCACGATAGGGGCAGGCGGTGGACTGGCTGGGCATGCGGTCAAGGAGACGCTCGACAACGAATTGGTCGCGTCGATATCCAGCAAGCTGACCTCCGGCAGCGTTGCGTTCATCCTCGAGGCGCAGGAGGCGTCACCGTTTGAAGTCGACAATATCGTGCTCGGTTATGGCGGGCACGTTTTTCGCCGACACCTTGCCTGATCGAGCGCGCGAAGCGCGCGGATGCTCATCGATGTAGACTTCTCAGAGCAAACCAGACGCGTACCATCCCGGATGCCTGCTAGCAACGTTGATGCCGGCACGCGTGCAGGATGGTTCGGTCCAGGCTTTGCTGTGAGCATTCTTCAGGAGTATCCGAACATGACCACAACGCCCAACGAAGATATAACGCGTCAAGCGATTGAAGCGTTTTATCGCGCCATCGAGCAGAGAAGCGTGGCGTTGTTGCGAAAGGTCGTCACCGCTGATTGGGAATATATCCCGGAGCCCGCCGGGGCGACTCCGGGACCTGACCAGATGGTTCAGGTGTTCGCCGACATCGCTACCGCACTTCCCGATATGAAAGTCACCATTCTCGACTTGCTGATTCACGGAGACCGAGCGGGCGTTCGTGCGGAGATCAGTGGCACTCAAACGGGGAAACTGCTTGGTATTGATGCAAGTTCCAAACACATTAGTTTCGCGATTCACTCCTTCCACCAGATGCGCGGAAGTTTGATTGCGAAAACCTGGCATCTTGAGGATTGGCTATCGGTGTTCCGGCAACTTGGACAGTTACCCAAAACGCTCGAGCAGCGCTGACTGCGATACGTTACGCCCGCATGCATAGGTGTCAGGGCAGGCGTTGACGCTAGTGATGCATTGCTGCCGACATTAGAAGATGAAACGGGAGCACGAGGAGTGCCGTTCCGGTGACGCCGAGCAGCCATAATCCAATGAACCATAGCAGGCGTTGGCGAGACGTCTTACCGGTATCACGGCTTGTTTGTGACATGGCATTCCTCACTATCGGCTAGTGATGCGGGCTAGTTATGCTGACTCCCAGTCGGCCCCGCTTGAAATCTTATGCATGTGTCGACAAGGCAAGGTCCGGTCTACACATGCGTCAGCCTAAATATGACTCGAGCGGCTGTGCTGCTTGTCTGATTCATTCTAGACGACTGGATTGCCTGGAGCTATCTAAAAGCAAACGAGCGATGCGCGGCGAAGGTCAATCCTTCGTCGCGCATCGCCCTGTTTGGGACGTTTTGGTGCTTGAGGTGCGTTATCCGCTCCAGATGCTTCAGAACCGGTGCTGAATCCCTGCGGTCACACCCGTTTGCGTATCCGCCGCACCGGTCAGGTCACGCGACAGGCTGACCGCATTGTCATGCCTGGCCATCGCGTAACCGCCTGCCATATACAGCACCGTCCGCTTTGACAATGCGTATTGCGCGCGCAGCGAGAACAGCGTGGGATCGGCGTCACTCGCGTTCTTGATGTCCTGATGGTACACCGCGGCAAACAGCGAGAAGAACGGCGTCACGTCGTATTGACCGCCGACCCAATACATATCGCTGCGCAACGTCGGCGCGGCAGTGTGGAAGGTGCGCCGATAGTTGCGATAGCCGGCCATCGCCTTCACCGTGCCGAAGTCGTAGCTCAAGCCTGCGTGAATGCCTTGAATGTAGTTGGTGGTATCCGCGGGCGTCACGCTGTCGTTGGCGCCGTTCTGCCGGTCGAATGTGGCGACGACGGCGAACGGACCGTTCTCATAGCCCAGACCGAAGTCGTACTTGGAACTCGACTTCATGCTGCCTGGCACGTTGCCGAAGCCGTACATTGCACCGAACTTGAAACCGGAGAACGTGCCGTCATAGCGCACGGCGTTGGCCGAGCGCGAGAACAGACCGTCTTTGCGGCCACCCGTCGCGGTGGATGATGTCGCCCACGAGTAGTTTGGCGCGTAACCCATCGGGTCGAACTGCAACATGTAGTCGTAGGTGGTCGTGAAATTGCGGCCGAGCGTGATTTGCCCGAAACGGTTTTTCAGACCGATCGTGGCGCGGCGGTCGAAGATTGCGCCCGGGCCGTCATCGAACTGACCGTTCGCGACGTTGATGCCGCTCTCCAACTGGAAGACCGCCTTCAATCCGCCGCCGAGGTCCTCGACGCCACGCAGGCCCCAGCGCGAGGTGTTCTTGCCGCCCGAGACGAGACGCGCGGTGCCGCCGTCCTTGCTCGCATGATTCACGTATTCGACGCCCGCGTCGACGATTCCGTACAAGGTCACGCTCGATTGAGCATGCGCCGTTGCTGCAAATCCGGCGAGGCTGGCGCACGTCACGCCGAGGGTCGCCTTCGTCATACTCCACTTCATCAACAGTCTCCTGTGGTTGGTTTTTTTACTTCGGTTGGGGATATGGTGCTGCTGGGTCTATCGGCCCGATGCAACTCGCTTTAGCTCGCCTGTGCGAACGCCCAGCAGTCGTTGGCGGGGAATTCGATCCAGTGACGACCGGCCGCGCGCGGCACATGGCCGAAGGCACGCAGGCGCAGATCGCCGCAATGAAACAGGTATTCCCAGCGGTCGCCGAGATACATCGACGTGATGAGGTCGGCCTCGAGGCGGTTCGCGCCCGGGCCATCGGCGACCTGCACGCGCTCGAGGCGAATCACGGCCTGCGCGTTTTGCCCTGCGGTGAGCGCTTCGCGCGCCTGGGCTTGCAATTGCCAGCCGTCGCCGGTCAGCAGCACGCGTTCGCCGTCGACCGCGGCTACGCGTGCGTCGATCCGGTTATTGCTGCCCATGAATTCGGCGGTGTACAGCGAGCGGGGCGCGCCATACAGTTCAGCGGGCGTACCTTCCTGTTCGATCCGGCCATTGCGCAACAGCAGGATGCGATCGGACATTGCCATCGCTTCAGTCTGGTCGTGCGTGACGCACAACGCAGAGAGGCCCAGCGAAACGATCAGTTCGCGCAACCAGGCGCGTGCTTCTTCTCGCAGCTTGGCGTCGAGATTCGACAGCGGTTCGTCGAGCAGAATGACGGGCGGGTTGTAGACCAGCGCCCGCGCAATCGCCACACGTTGTTGCTGGCCGCCGGAAAGCTGATACGGATAACGCGAGGCGAGATGACCAAGGCCGAGCTGGTCGAGCGCAGACTGCACGCGCTTCTTTTGCTCAGCGCCGGACACGCGCCGCAACTTTAATCCATAGCCGACGTTGTCCGCCACGGTGCGATGCGGCCACAGCGCATACGACTGGAACACGAGACCGAGCGAGCGTTGTTCTACTGGCAGATCGGCTTTAGAAGCGCCGTCGAAGAACACCTTGCCGTCCAGTTCGATACGGCCCGAAGAGGGCTGCTCGAGTCCCGCGACCGCGCGCAGCAAGGTGGTTTTTCCGCTGCCCGATGCACCAAGCAGGCATACCACTTCGCCGGGATTCAGTTCGAACGACACGCCCTTCAGGATCGGGCTGTCGCCATAGCTGAGAAACAGGTTGTCGACCGAGAGCTTATCCATGCAATTTCACTCCGAAGCGCAGGGCGACACCGAGTCCGGCGCCGACCATCGCGATGTTGATGACAGAAAGCGCCGCGACCTGATCGACCGCGCCGGTCGCCCATAGCGACACCAGTAGCGCGCCGATCACTTCCGTGCCGGGCGAGAGCAGATAGACGGCAGTCGAGTATTCGCGCTCGAAGATCATGAAGATCAGGAGCCATGCCGCGAGCAAGCCAAAACGCACGAGTGGCAGCGTGACGTCGAGACTGACGCGCGCCCGCGTGCCGCCGACGCTGCGTCCCGCTTCTTCGAGTTCAGGCCCGACTTGCAGCAGCGCGCTTTGAATCAGACGCATGCCGTACGCGAGCCACACGACCGTGTACGCGATCCAGATGCTCCACATGGAGTTCTTCAGTTCCTTCAAGCCGGGCACGAAGAGGAAGATCCACAGGAACGCGAGACCGGCGAGCAGGCCGGGCACTGCACGCGGCAGCAGCACGAGGTAGTCGAGCAGGCGTGTGGCCCAGTCGTTGCGGCGGTGGCCGGCGAATGCCACCAGCGAATAGAAGCCCACTGCAAGCGCGCCACCGATCACGCCGATGCCGAGCGTATTGAGAATCGCGCGAACCAGGTTGTCCTGTTCGAACAGTTCGGTGAAATTGGCGAGTGTCAGCACTTCGGCCAGATTCACACCTTCGCCCCAGTTGGTGACGAACGCGCGCAGCGTGATCCCGGAGAGCGGCACGAACACCGTGAGCAGCAGCCACAGCGCGACGATCGCCAGCGCAACCCAACGCCATGCCCCGAGTGGCAGAACGGTCTGCCGTCCCGCTTTACCCTTGACCGTGACGAAGCGGTTCGCGCTCTTCAGCAAGCGTCGTTGCAGCAGCACCAGCGGGAACGTGATCGCGACGATGCACACGGCCACTGCGGCCATCAGGTGATACGAGGGCACGCCGAGCTTGTTGGTGAGCTTGTACAGATACGTCGCCAGCACGAGGTGTCCTTCGGGGTCGCCGAGTACGAGCGGCAGGCCGAACACTTCGAAGCCAAGGAAGAACACCAGCACGCCGGCGAACAGCAGGGCGGGCAGCGTCATCGGCAGGCTGACGTCGAGCGCGACACGGAACGGCCGCGCACCGGCGACGCGCGCCGCTTCTTCGACATCCGAGCCGAGATTGCGCAACGCCGCCGACGAATACAGGTACACGTGCGGCACGTGCGTGAGTCCGACGATAATCGTGATCGCGAAAATCGAGTACACGCTCCACGGCGCTTCGGCGGTGCCGAAAAGTTCCTTCCACCAGACCGAATAGAAGCCGACCGGGCCGGCTGCGACCACATAGCCGAACGCGAGCACCATCGGCGAAACGAACACGGGGGTGAGCAGCAGCGGTTCGAGCCAGCGGCGGCCGGGCAGATCGGTACGCACCATCAGGAACGCGAGAACGCCGCCGAGCGGGATCGAGATGAACAGCATCCCGGCCGCGATGACGAAAGAGTTCTTCAGCGCGGACCAGAAGTCAGGGTCGCTGAAAATGAATTCGAAACCGGCAAGACCGAATGTGCGTTTGGCGTCGAAGAACGGCGCGTTCAGCACGCTCTGGAACAGAATGAAGCCGAGCGGCAGCGCCACCGCGACGGTCAGCACCGCGACGACGAGCCAGCGCAGCAGCCCCGCAAACGGCTGCAGACCGCCGCGCGGCAGCGCGCCTATCGTGCCGCCGTCGGCCGCGAGTGGTCGTGCATCGCGGTGTCCGGTTGCGCTAGTGGAAAGCATGAGTGTCCCCCTGCGGCGTGGAAGCCGCATATCGACAGGTAGTGAAGGATGGCGTGGCGTCCGCGCGTTTCAGCGCAGACACCGTCAGGTCAGTCGAGGCTTAGCGTTTGATCGACTGTTGCCATTGCTTGAGGAATTCAAGCCGCTTGGACTGGTCGAGATAGACCAGCAGGCCGGCGCCGATCGGAATCGGTTTGAGCGAGTCGCCGAGCTGCTTCGTCAGGCCGGCCATCGACGTTTCACCTTCGACGTCCGCGCGAATCGAGAACAGGCTGGCCTGATTTGCGAGCAAGGTCTGACCGCGTTGCGACAGCAGATAATCGACCCATAACTTCGCGGCGTTCGGGCTTTGCGCCTTCTTCGAAATCGTCACGAGGCGGCTCACCACCAGCGTGTAGTCCTTCGGATAGACATAGCCGATCGACGGATCTTTCTTCGCTTTGGTGAGCGCGTACGAACCGAGAATGTTGTAGCCGATCAGATTTTCACCCGAAGAAATGCGCTCCATCATCGCGCCGGTACTCGATTGCAGTTTCGGACCGGTTGCGCCCATTGCTTTCACGAGGTCCCACGTGACTTGCGGATTGACGCGCGCGTCTTGCGTCAGATAGTTGAAGCCGACACCGGATTTTTCGATGTCGTAAGTGGTGACCTTGCCCTTGAACTGATCCGGCTTGCTTTGTAGCAGCTTGATCAGATCGGCGCGCGTTTGCGGCACTTCGCCGGCAGGCAGGAGGCGCTTGTTGTAGACGATCGCAAGAGGCTCGTACGTGGTGCCGTAGGCCTGCTTCTGATACTGCGCCCACTGCGGCAACTGCTTCGCCTCAGGCGATTCGTAACTGGCCATCAAACCGTCGTTGACGAGCTTGATCTGCAAGTCCATCGCCGAGCTCCACAGCACGTCGGCGCTGGTGCTGCTGGCCGCGTTTTCGCTGATGTAGCGGTTGTACAGCTCGGTGCTGTTCATATCGTTGTATTCGACCTTGATGCCGTACAGGCTTTCAAAATCCTTGATGAGTGGGCGTACCAGGGCGGTGTCCGTGACCGAATAAACGATCAGCTTGCCTTCCTTCTTCGCCCCATCGACGGTGGCCTGGTAGTCACTGGGATAACCAGCCGGAAAGGCGGCCCATGCTGAGTTTGCGGCGAATGCAACGGCTGCGGCAAGATACTTCAAAGAGATGTGCACGTCTTCCTCCAGAAAACATTGTGTTTGTTTTGTGTAGGCGAATGGTAAGAGACGTGTGCTTTCTGAATGCTTTCAGTTTTCGAAAGAAATGCGTCACAATGGTCGAATTCGCCTCATGGATTTCCCTGGGATTCTGGTTATGCGTGTGCTGCTCGTCGAAGACAATCCAATCCTTTCCCGTTCGCTAACCGATGCGCTGACCGGCGCGAAACTCACCGTTGATTGCATGCATGACGGCGAGTCCGCCGACCACGTTTTGCGCACGCAAGACTATGCGCTGGTCATTCTCGATATCGGCTTGCCCAAGCTAGACGGCCTCGAAGTGTTGCGCCGTCTGCGCGCGCGGCGTAACGCGGTGCCGGTGTTGATGCTGACCGCGCATGGTTCGGTGGAAGAGCGCGTGCGCGGTCTCGATCTCGGCGCGGACGATTACCTCGCCAAGCCATTTGCGCTCACCGAACTCGAGGCGCGTGCGCGGGCCCTGCTGCGTCGCAGTCATGGGCAGGAACCGCTGCACGCACAATGCGGCACGCTGCTCTACGACAGTGTCGATCGCGGCTTTACGCTCGACGGCGAACCGCTCGCGCTAACACCACGCGAACGTTCGGTGCTCGAGGTACTGATCCTGCGCAACGGCCGCGCGATCAACAAGGACACGCTCTCGGAGAAAATTTTTGGGCTCGATGAATCGGTGAATGCCGATGCCATCGAGATCTACGTGCACCGCTTGCGCAAAAAGCTCGAGCGCAGTTCGGTCGGCATCGTGACGCTGCGCGGACTTGGCTATCTGCTGGAAGCGAAAGACGCATGACGCGGCCGAATCTGCGCGTACGGGTCGCGCTCTGGTTGTTGCTGCCGCTGCTTCTGCTGCTCGCCTTCGATGCATGGCTCACGTATCAACGCGCGATGAACGCGGCGCACGCGGCCTTCGATCGCACGTTGGAGTTCTCGCTCCGGTCGATACGCGACGGCATCCGTTTGCGCGACGGTGAGATCGAAGTCGATCTGCCGTATCTCGCGCTGGAGATGTTCGAATCGAACGGCGGCGGCAATATTTACTATCAGATTCGCGAGGAGGGTGGCCCGGTGGTGACGGGCTATCCGGATCTGCCGTCAGGCACGAAGACGCTTGCAGAACCCTACAGCGTGCTGTTTTATGACGATGTGTTTCGCGGACGGCCGTTACGTATCGCAATGCTGCGATTGCCGGTCCACGACGTGCCGTCAGCGCAGACGCGCGTGGTTATGGTGCGGGTCGGCGAAACGATCGAGCAGCGCCAGGCGTTGGCGCGCGAGATTCTGACCGGCTCCTTGCAACAGGAATTCCTGCTGGTCGTGCTCGCGCTAGGCATCGTATGGCTGGGTGTTGCGCGCGGTTTGCGGCCGCTGAACCGCTTGTCGGCAAAAGTTGCAGCGCGTACTGAAGACGATCCAACGCCGCTCGATACGGTGGGCCTGCCGAGTGAAGTCGCGCCGCTGGTCGATTCGATCAATCAGTACATCGGGCGCACGCAGTTGATGCAGTTGTCGCGCCGGCGATTTTTCAACGACGCCGCGCATCAGTTGAAGACACCGCTTGCGATCATTCAGGCGGAGTCCGAATTGGCGCTGCGCGATATCGACGGTGGTGAGGAGACTTCGAGCGGCAATCGTCGGCAGGGCGTGCATTTGCGGCGGCTGAGTCGCGCGGTGCAGCAGGCGGTGCGCATCGTGCAGCAATTGCTTTCGCTTTCGCGGCTCGACGCGGACAGCGGTTACACGGTCAGGCATGCCGCCGTGCCGCTGCACAAGGTGGCGCGTAGCGTGACGCTCGACTGGTCGCCGGTGGCGCGCTCGCGTGGCATCGATCTCGGCTTCGAACAGGACCTGCGTATCGACGTGATGGGTCAGACCGATCTGCTTGCGGAACTGGTCGGCAATCTGATTGACAACGCGATTCGTTATTCGGGTGATGGGGCGGTGATTACCGTACGCGTTGCATGTGAAGGCGAGCAGGCGCTGTTGCAGGTCATCGACAACGGACCGGGCATTGCCGTAGGTGAACGCGATGTGGTTTTCGAGCGTTTCTATCGCAGCGAAGCGACGCCGGCGGTGGAGGGCAGCGGGTTGGGTTTGTCGATCGTGCGGGAAATCGCGCGCGTGCATGGCGCGCTGATCGCGTTGAGCGATGCACCCGGCGGCGGACTCGTGGTCAGCGTGCTGTTTCCGGCGTTAAAAGCGATGTAACGCTGCTCGCCATAAGCCTGATCTGAGTATGCGCTACCTACGAATGATGAAGCTCTGCGCATAACCTGTGGATGGCGTGCTGCTGCCCCACTCTTTGCCGTCGATCAACACCTGCGAAATGTCGTCGCCTGGTACCGCTATCCCGACGCGTGCCGCGGCGTCACGATACAACTGCGTCTGATTGATTTGCGCCGCGATTTCCGCGTAATCCGCGCGGGGGTCGAGCATACCCCAGCGTTCGAACTGCGTGAGAAACCAGGTACCCTCGGCTGCTCGCGGATAATTGACTGTGCCCTTGTCGAAGAACCGCATGGGCAGCCCGCGCGGCGCCGAGGCCGCGATCTCGTCGCCGAGCCGCTCCGCAATTAATGCTTCATCGATGCCGATGAATTCGGGCCGCGCGAGCCAGCGCGCAATCTCTTTGCGGTGTCCGACTCCATCGAGCCACCGGCAGGCTTCCAGCATCGTTTGCACCAGCGCTTGCGCTGCATTCGGGTTGGCGCTGACGAAGTCACGCCGGCACGCCAGCACTTTCTCGGCATGATCGGGCCATACCTCGCTCGTATACGTGACGGTGCGGCCGACACCTTCCGCTTCGGCCATGGCATTCCACGGCTCACCGACACAAAAGCCATCGAGCCTTTCTTTCGCGAGCGCAGCCACCATTTCCGGCGGCGGGATCGCGACGCTCTCGATATCGCGCAACGGATGCACACCTTGCGACGCGAGCCAGTAGTACAGCCACATCGCATGCGTGCCGGTAGGGAAGGTCTGCGCGAACACCGGTTTGCGGCCCAGCGTAGCCAGAGCCTTGGGCAGGGTGCCATGTTCGGCCAATGCATCGGCGAGACGGTTCGACAGCGTGATAGCCTGGCCGTTGCGATTGAGCACCATCAGCACGGCCATATCTGTTTGCGGACCGCCGAGGCCCAACTGCACGCCGTAGACGAGTCCGTAGAGCACATGCGCTGCATCGAGATCGCCCGACAGCAGCTTGTCACGTACGGCGGCCCATGAAGGCTGCCGGCACAGTTCCAGCGTCAAACCATGTGCGTGACCGAATTCGAGCAGCTTCGCGGCGACGAGCGGCGCGACATCGGACAGCGCCACGAAGCCGAGTCTCAGATGGGTTTTCTCGAGCCGCGTGGGTGCGGAAGATGAGGTGAGGGAGGCGGAAGAGTTCATGATCTGCGCTTCATTTGAGCGAATCTGCGGACGCGACGACGGCACGCGCGACTTCGGCGAGTTTGACACCCTGATTCATCGCGCGCTTGCGCAGGATCGCGTACGCAGCATGTTCGGTGATCTTCTGCTGATCCATCAGCAGACGTTTGGCGCGATCGATCAGCTTGCGTTCGGCGAGTTCGCTTTCGACTTGCGCGAGGCGCTCGCGTAACTGCGACTCCTGTGCAAATCGTGCGAGCGCGACTTCGAGTATCGGCGCGAGCCGTTCCGTGGAGAGACCTTCGGCGAGATAGGCCGTGACCCCGGCGCCGACCGCGTCGCGGATCAATTGCTGGTTCGCGTCGTGACTGAACATCAGCACGGGACGTGGTGCAGTGGCGTTCATGACCGCGAGTTGTTCGAGCGTGTCGCGCGAAGGCGATTCCGTATCGATGATGATGACATCCGGCCGTTCGCTCTGAACCACGCGGTGCAGTGCTTGCGGTGTCGCCGTGCCGGCCAGCATCTCATAGCCGAGGCGTGCGAGGGCATCGCGCAGATCGCCAATGGGTTTATCGGTATCGGTAACGAGCAGGACGCGCAGCATGGAGTGTGTTTTATCGACGACTGAATAGCGATAAAGCAACAGGTATGCCAAGCGATGGCAGTTATGCGGAAAGCAGCACAATCACGGGCTTACAAAACGGCGAGGGTGATAGGGCTGCACCCGTACGGGGCATGCGCGAGGTATGCACCGAAGCAGCGCATGGAGCGAGGCTATTGAGCGTGCTCGGGTTGGCGAAGCCGGACCGTGGGCGCGTCGCGCCACTCGCGCAGCGCATTCCGAACTTCTTCGATCACCGGGACCCACTCGCCTAACTCGCGCTGCCGGAACAGGCGCATCGATGGGTACCACGGGCTGTCCGTCCTGCCGGTCAACCATCGCCACTCCGAGTAGGCAGGCACGAGTACCCAAACTGGCAGCCCCGCTGCGCCCGCAAGATGAGCGACCGACGTGTCGACCGTAATGAGCAGATCGAGCGTATTCAGTATCGCTAGCGTGTCGGTAAAGTCGTCAATTGCGGGGCCTAGTGTGTGCAGATCATATTCGTTCGCGAGGTCTTTGCTCTCATCTTCGCGGTCGCCTTTCTGCACCGAATACCAGGTCGTCGCCGCAAGCGAAAAGAGGGACTTGAGCGCATCGAGCCGGACTGACCGGAAACGGTCGAGAACGTGGTGAGGGCTGCCTGCCCAGACGATGCCGATGCGTTTGTTTTTCGCCTGCGTCTTGCCGCGTGAAATAGCATCGATATGAGTCTGCCAGCGCCGTACCTTTTTCGGCGTTGCCGTGAGGTACGGCATTGCAATTGGGAGCATGGATAAATCGAGTTTCATATGCTCCGGTATCCTTAGCATGTGACACCAGTATTCGTAGGGGCCGGACGGCAGGGTGGTGAATACGGTCCGCACGCTCTTCATGCTGCTAGCCAGTTCCGCGATCGGCTGGCTAACCAGCACATCAACTGTTGCGCCTTGCCGATGTAGCCATTCGGCGAATCTGAGGAACTGGATTTCGTCGCCACGTCCCTGTTCACCAACAAGGAGGAACTGGCACCCGGTGACAGACTCTCCGTTCCACTCGGGGAAGTTAGGTCGAACCTGTTCTTCTGCCTTGCCGGGGAGTGTGTAGAACCATCTGTACCGCTTCCAGCCTTCGTCAAATTCGCCAAGGCCAAGCTGCACGCCCGCAAGATGAAACTGCAGGTAGGGGTTGTCCGGCAGGAGCCGCGCCGCTTCCATACTATGCCGCCGGCTTTCGGCAAGATTGCCTTGTATGCTGAGTGCGCGTGCCGCGTTGTGATGCAGGAGCGGGTGGTGCGGATCGAGGGCGAGTCCTTGTCTGGCGACACTGAGCGCGTCGCGGAAGCAGTCGCTGGTGTTTAACACGTACGCCAGCGACTTTAGCGCTTCGACATCGCCGGCAAAGCGGGCTCTTGTCCGCCTGATAACGTCGTCAAGCTCGCGCGTGCGGTTAGTGGTTGCCAGGGCCGTCACCAGGTCGAGCGCGTCTTGCAGGCTGGCGGGGTCGAGCGTCCACGCGCGTAGCCAGTAGTTCGCGGCGTCGTCGATCTTCCCGATTTGGGCACTGATCCTGGCCAGAGCGCGAACGGCGTGATGCAAAAGCGGTTCGATTTCAAGGGACTTCTGGTAGTGGACCATTGCCTCATCTAGGCGGTTGGTCAATCGCAGGCAGTCGGCCAGATTCCTGTGAAGACTGGCGGTACCCCCGGTCAAAAGCAGCGCGCGATGATAGAACGCTTCAGCCGATGCGTGGTCACGCTTCAATGCCGCCAACAGGCCTGCGTGTTCCCACAACTCAGCCCGCTCAGGGGCGGCTTGCAAGGCCCGCTCCAGATAGTCGCGCGCCCGACTCATCTCGTTCACATGAACACAGGCAAGTCCCATGCGGTGCAACGCATGAGCGTCGCGCGGGCGTCGGATTAGCACCGCCTGATAGGCGTTCATCGCATCAGTCATACGGCGCGCGAAAAAATCCGCATCCGCACGTGCGACGAGAACGTCCACGGCTGTGTGATTGTCATTCATCGTTTGCCTATGGATTGTGGGAAGTACGCCCCTGCTGCATCGCTGCGGTACAGGGGTGTCATTCGTGCGCAACCGACTTATGGAAAATAGTAAGTAGCAACAGACTGGATGCGAACGTCGTCGACTGGTTTGGCAGCGCTCACCATGACGTAATACGTCCCTGCTGGCACGGGGCCGGGAAATGTACAGGTGGCGGTCTTACCTCCCGACATGACGGACGTACAGTCTGGATCGACCATCGAAGCCGTCAATCGCTTGGCGTAAAGCGTCGCGACGTCGCCGGATGCCGCTGGCAGCAGGTTAAATGCGAGGCTCTTCATGCCCACGGGAACCAGCAGGCTTCTTACACCTGGCGGAACAGTCACCGAGAAATACAGCTTGTCCGAAGGTTGAAGCGGAAATCTCACGCCGTAGTCGTTGTCGGTGATATCCGTGACGAGCACCGGTGCGACGTCGAATCGTCGCGTCAACCTGCTAACGGCGCCGTTGCTGTCGGTCACTGCCAACGTGATTTCGTAAGTGCCGGGCTGCTCGAGGTCAATCTCCGGATTAACGGATTGCGTGGACACAGTATCAGCGCCACCCGTGCCGAAATTCCAGGCCCACGACCTGATCGGCGCGCCTCTGGCGGTGGAGAGGTCTGTACATGACACGTGCATGAGCTGGTCACTTTGTGAGCAGGTAAAATTCGCTGCCGCTGGAATCTTTCCGGATCTGGCGGCCATGACCGCTGCCGTCGCATCCAGAATGCCCGCCCCGATCGGCTGATCCGGCTTGCCGCTCGGAAACGGTTGCACGTTCTGTGTGAGCAGGGTTCGTATTTCCGCTGGGCTTAGCGGCGTGGGCGCCACCGACTGGATAAGCGCGACAACTCCGCTAACCATCGGTGCCGCCATCGACGTGCCGGAGCTGTATCCATACCCTTCAGTCCCTGGGGCGGCGGTCCCATTGTTATACGTAGACCAGATCGAGTCGCCAGGCGCGGCAAGATCGACTGCCGGCCCGAAGTTCGACTCCACATACCTTAAGCCTGGGCGGTTGATCGCACCGACGCTGATCACGTTCCGGCAGTTCGCCGGCGAGAATTTCGTCGCGCTAAAGCTATTGTTGCCGGCTGCTGTGACGACAACCGCGCTGCGACTGGTGGCGTAGTCGATGGCGTTCTGAAACGTCGTGCCGCAGGAACCGCCGCCGCCGAGACTCACATTGATCACCTTCGCCGGGTAGGCGTTGCCTGGCACGCCCGCAACACTTCCGCCGGCTGCCCACACAATGCCGTCGGTGATGTCGGAGGTATAACCGGTTCCGCACGCATTCAAAACCCGGACCGGGACGACTTTTGCCGCAGGCGCAACACCGGCGATACCGTTGCCGTTATTGGTCAGCGCAGCCGCGATGCCTGCGACGTGCGTGCCATGCCATTGAACCGAACATTTCTCCGTGGTGATGCCTGGATTGGTGCCGTTGCCACCGCGGTTGTTTGCGGTGAAATCGTAACCGGGCAGGATGTTGGCATTCAGATCGCTGTGACTGGTGACGCCGTTATCCACCACGGCGATCACGGAGCCCGCACCGTTTGCCATGTCCCATGCGCCCTCTGCCCGTATGCCCGCTGTCGTGGTGCCGGGTTTCTGGTTGGAGGTTAAGCCCCATTGCTTGCTATATTCCGGATCGTTCGGAACCATCGCCGCGGACATTTCCGTATCGGCTTCTATGTATTCGACGTTTGGGTCCGAGGCAATGGCACGCATGAACGTTCTGGCGTCTTTGCCGTTCAGTTTTCTCGCTGTGGTCACCACGTCGGAACCGATGCTCATACGGCGCAAATGGCGTGCTTTCGCAGGGAATGCACCCGCAAGCCGGTCCAGTCTCGATTGGACCGCGGAGGCTGATCCGCCTTCAGTGGTGCCGGTTTTATATTTGATGATGAAGCGGTCGTTGGACGCTTCTGATGACAGGCCGCTGGTGTTCATCTTCAACGACATCTGCAGTGGAACGCTACTCGATGAAGCTGCCAATGCTGCTGTCTTCTCGAGTGTCGGCGGTGTTGTGGCGGCAGTTGTATCGCTGCCGCTATTGCCGCCGCACGCTGCGAGCGCCAGCGAAAAGGATAAACAGGCCGCACCGCCAAGCAGGCGGCGCGTTTTAATGTGTGACCACAACGCGCCGATACCTGTTACGGCGTTGAGGGAGTCGTGCCACTTGCCCTCGCGTCTCTCTTTCTGCATCTCTTTTCTACCTCGTACGACATATAGAAATGATTGCCCCTGTTTTTATGAAGTAGTCGTACTGCGGACATAAGCCGGATCCACGAGCCGCGCGCCAAATCCTTGCTCTTCTCGCACCGGCTATGTTTCGACTGTCTTAAGATTCCTAACTAATCAATGTGGATGGCGTCTTGTGCTGTGTGCCACCTTCCGACGTTGTCAATTAGCTCTCTGATTTCTTGTAGTTGCGCTCGGTGAATGGCGTGAACAGGATAATAAATAGCCTGATTGATATAAACCATCAGGCTTGGCTATTTGTTCGTCGGATAAGTTACCTGGCGCGTAAGACTGCAGGTGTGGTTTGCTTGCGCAGTCACGGCGTCGCGCAGTTGCGCGAACCACGCAAGTGACGCAGGTCACGCAAGTGGGGCAAGTGGCGCGAGTCACGCGGGGCGAACGAATCGACTCAGCCAGTCTGGCAGTGCGGTGCTACGCCCGGTCAGACGGGGTAGCGGGAGGAAAGAAGCGCACCAATCAATACCACTTCCCGTAATTCCGGGGCGAAAACACACAACTGACGGCGAGCATGGCAGCCACGCTTACTGCCAGCATGACCCAGGCGGCCCCGAACCCGCCGCTCCAACCCCGCACGATCCCGGCAAAAACGGGCGCGACCGCGGCCACGATAAATCCGACACCCTGAGTAAACGCGACCAGCCTTCCCGCGACGCGATGATCGGCCGAATGATCCATGGCCGTTACGAGCGTCAACGAAAACGTCCCGCCAAGTCCGGCGCCGGCAATACCAACCCAAACCAACGGTGCTGCATCGGGCCACAAGATCAGGCCAAGCAACCCGGCTAACTGGGCAGACAAACCCAGAACCAACCACGGCCGCCGATCCCGGAACGACGCCGCGGCCAGCGGGAGCAATAGAGCAGACGCAGCCTGAAACCCGGTCATGCTGGCGAGCAGCGACCCACTATCCGCGACGCTCACGCCGCGCTGCTGGTAGAACGCCGGCAGCCACGCGACGAGTGTCGTATATCCGCCGTTGACGATCCCAAAGTAGAGGCCAAGCGTCCACGCGCGCCGCTTGCGCCACAGCGGAAGAGCCACGGGGTTTGCAGGAGCGGGCGGTGCCGCGGCGCCGGCCGAAGATTGAAGATTCAAGCTCAACCAGCAGATCAGTGCAATCAGAGCAGGAATGGCCCACACCGCGAGCCCAGCATGCCATGACCCCATCGCGTTGCTCACCCACGGACTCAAACTCGCCCCCAGCCCGCCGCCGCCCATGATCGACGCCGAGAAGACTCCCATCGCCAGTGGCACCCGCGCATTGAAGCGCTGCTTCATGACGGCGGGCAGCAGCGCCTGAATCGCCGCGACGCCGACACCCGCCAGAGCCGCCGTCAACAGCAAGGCAGCCCCGCTTCCGGTCGCCCAGCGCGCGCCGCACGCCAGCGCGATCGCCAGCAAACCGAGCGCGATGCCGCGCGTTTCGCCGATCGTGCGGGTCAACGCGCCGGCACCGAATGCGCCAATACCCATCGCGACGACCGGCAAGCTCGTCAGCAACGAAGCGCCATAAAAGCTCAGGCCGGTTGCCGTGCGGATCGTCGTCATCAACGGACTGATCGACGTCAGTAAGGGCCGCAGATTGATGCCGATCACCACGATCACGCACAGCCATAAGGTGTCCTGCCACGTCAGCGCATGGGATGTATCGTTGGCGTCGGTACGGGCGGGAGTGGCGCTGGAGTGCGAATTCACGATGGACCTGAGTGTGAGAGGTGGGCGCCGCCCGCAAGCGCGAAAGAAACTGCGCGACCTTGGCGGCATGGCCGGAAAAGAGTGTCGAACGAGGCAAAAAATCCGTTCGTTGCTCATTTTGGTCAACCATAATAACTTAAAATGGTTAACCATTTAGCTGATGTCCGGTATAGATGGCGCTATACGCGCATGGCGTTTGCGGTCCGCCGCCGCTAGAATGCCGGGCGACATCGCTCCATTCCCGTCACTGAGTTCCATGACCCCACGTTCCCGAAGTGCATCGTCTGCCGATGCAGAAACGCCGCTTAACACCGCGATCGGCGACGACGCGATCAGCGTCGAAGAGCGTATTTACGCGTCGATTACCGCGGCGTTGTTGCAGGGCCGTCTGCGGCCGGGTGCGCAACTGGTCGAGCGCGATCTCGCCGCCGCGTTCGGTTGTACGCGCGGCGCATTGCGCAAGGTGCTCGCGCGGCTGGGCTTCGAGGGCAAGCTGGTGCTCGAGGCGAATCGCGGCGCGTTTGTGCCATCGCCATCGGAAGAAGATATCCGTCAGGTGTATCGCGCCCGGCAAATTGTCGAGGCGGGCATTGTCGCGGCTTTGTGCGGGAGTTTGAGTGCGGCTCACAAGCGCCGCCTGCGCGCCCACGTTCGTGGCGAGGAGAAGGCGTCACGCGCTGGCGCAGTCGAGGACTCCGTGCGGCTCGCGGGCCAGTTTCATGTGTTGTTGACGGAACTCGCAGGCGGTACGGAATTGCTCGGCCTGGTTGGACAACTCGTCGCGAAAACCGAGTTGTACAAGGCGTTGTTCGATCCCTCGAAGGGTTCGACCTGCTCCGCGGACGAGCACATGCAAATCATCGAAGCACTCGACGCGGGAGACCTGCATGCGGCACTGGCAGCGATGCGCGAGCACCTGTCGGAGTTGGAGGAGCGGGTGGTCGAGCAGGTGCGCAAAAGCGCCGCCGGAGAGGATATCGGTGCGGTGTTCGGGGGGTAAAAAAGAAGCAGTGCAGTGCGCATGGGTGCGAGACACCCGACTGCGGAAGGACAGCGCAAGCCGCTGAGGCGGGCGCTAGTTGCGGCTATGCGCAAGACGACTCAGCAAAACGGTCGACCAGACACAGCGCGTGTTGGGTGTAAAGCGGTTGCAAAACGGTTGCAAAGCATGCAATTCATACGACGCCGCAGCGCGCCGCTCAGGCTCGAGTCAAGGAGATCAAGCCGGAGGAGGCGCGCGAAAGGCTTCGCGAACAACGAACAGCAATAGGCCACGCAACAACCGCTAAGACGCGGTCAGCGTGCCGCCAGCCTTAACGGCGACGGAATTGCGAATTGCGAGCACCGCCGCCACCGGTGGCGCGCTCGTCTTTGTGACGGAAGTTGATCCGGCCTTTGGTCAGATCGTAAACCGACAATTCCAGCGTCACGCGGTCGCCCGCGAGAATACGGATGTGATTCTTGCGCATGCGCCCGGACGCGTAAGCGCCAACCACGACGCCGTTGTCGAGCGTCACGCGGTAACGGCTATCCGGAAGTACTTCGTCGACGATACCGTCAAGTTCAAGCAGTTCTTCTTTCGCCATGCATAACTCCTGGTCGATGGGATAAGTGGGTGTTGGCCGCGCAGCTAAGCCTGGCGCAACATCTGATACGGTTGACAGTTGGCTTTCAGGCCAGCTGCGCTGCGGCACCAGCGAATTCGCTGATAGTACCGCTCAAAGATCGGCGACGGACTGGCCGTCTACACGGCCGTCAATCAATTGCTCGGCGTGGGCCATGCACGCAATGCGCGCCTTGCCCGTGCCGTCGAACGGAAACAGATACTGCAGACGGAACACACGCCCGTCGGCTGCCGGATTGGCGCCTACGCGGCAGATGCGCACCGACGCGTCGTAACCTGCGTCCGGATTGCGGGTCGTCTGACCGTCCGCCGGACGGCGCGGATAGACGAGCGGGTGAATTTCGTAACCCTTGTACGTCTTGACAACTGAATTCATGAAGCATGTGTCCTGTATTACGTGGCCCCCGTGTCACGCGTGTTACGCGCGGCACAACAGGCCCGGCTGCGCAGCACCTTGGGGCGCGCAGCCATGGGAAAAAGGTTGGCACAGGCCCGATGGCAAGGGCATGAGCGCGGCCGCGCAAAATCGCGGATTCGATGGAGAAGAAACACGCTGATGTCGCGCAGACATCGGGCGCGTAAATGAACCACTCAGCTGCACAACTCGCGACGGCGAATGCAGGCGGCGCATTGCCGGAGTGACGGGATCGCCGACAGGCAGCGGTCGAACAGTCGGGGGTGGTGCGGAGACGCCGATTGATACTGCTTTGTACTGCCGGTGCTTCGAATGCGGAATACAGCTATTCCAATATGATGCACTAAATGGGGCTAATTGGATAGCAAAAACTTCCGCGCGCGGGCAAATCGCCCAGCCGGTGGGGCTTTGAGCAAGAAAGGGCTGCCGCGGACGGCGCGCCGGGGTGTGACTGGCACGCCGTATATGAGGGAGCGTCGTGGCGGCGAAGGCGGACGAGCTTCAGCGGGTGGTTTCGGCGATGCGCTTCTGCAGTTCGCGTGAAGCGGCGAGCGGAATGCGCGCATCATCCCAGCCGGCAAGCCATTCGACTTCCTTCGACGTAAAAATCTGCCCGTGATTGCGCAGCGTGTATTGCAACGAATCGATGATGTGATTGCGAATGATTTCCGGCGTGCCTTCGTCATCGAGCACGGCGCGAAACGCTTCGAGCGTGGCCATCTGCTGCTCCGTGAAATAGTTGGTTCTTTTATCGCACGAAAAAAAAGCGCTCGCCAAGCGGACAAAATTCGTTGTGTGCGGATGCAACAACCGGAACGTGCAGGCAGCATGTCGTCAAGTGCCCATCAAAGCCCCGCGTGCGATGCGGCCCCGCAATAAAATCGCTGCCGCACGGTCGCCGTGCCATTGCGGTCGCCGCCACCGATTGGGGTCGTTACAATGGCGAGTTGCAGCGCGCGGCTGCCCGGCATCGTTATGTCTGCCTCGCCTGCTGGCCATAACCTTGGCACCCCGCTTGGCCCATCAGGGCGAAAGCAGTGCCGCATCCCTCGAACACAGCGATTTCTCAATGCGCAAGACAACCGTCTCTCCTGTGAAAGACCTGCTGCTGGACCGCTACGCACCCATTGCGGACGGCATCGCTGCGCTGTTCTATCCGTGTGCCGAAGTCGTGATTCACGACCTGCGCGATCAGACCATCGCGTATCTCGTGAACAACCTGTCGAAGCTCGAAGTCGGCGGCCCCTCGGTGCTCGACGAAGTCCACTACGCGGCGCGCGGCCAGACGATCGGGCCGTACGAGAAGCTCAATTGGGACGGCCGTCGCATGCGCTGCGTGAGCAACATCCTGTTTGACGACGAGGGCAAGCCGGCCGGCATGCTGTGCATCAACTTCAACATCGCGGTGTTCGAAGATGTGCGCTCCACGCTCGATCTGTTCATCAAAGGCGGCAATCTGACGGACGCGCCCGCGGAGGAACTGTTCCGCGACGACTGGCAGGACCGCATCAACACGTTCCTGCACACCTGGCTGCGTGAGCGGCAAATCGGCATCAATGCGCTTACGCGCGAACACAAGCGGGAAATCGTCGAGGCGCTGCACGCGCAGGGCGCGTTTCGCGGCCGCAGTTCAGCGAACTATGTAGCCGCGGTACTGACGATGGGGCGCGCCACCGTCTACAAAATTCTGAAGCAGATGAAAGAAGGCGGCTGACGGTTCTCAGATCGCAGTTGGCGCCCCCGCACCCCGCATTAGCGTGGCCTGTTCGCCCCGCCTTCGGCCTCAGCGCGCAGGCGCTCTTCCTGGGCCCGCAACTCGGGTGTCAGCTCCGCGCCGAAATCATCGGCTTCGAATAGTGGGCGAATTTCGATATCGGAGTCGCCGATCATGGGGTTGGGGCAGCGCTTGACCCATTCGACGGCCTCTTCCATCGACTTGACTTGCCACAGCCAGAACCCTGCGACGAGTTCTTTGGTCTCCGTGAAGGGGCCATCGATCACGGTCCGCCGGCTGCCTGAGAAGTGCACCCGCTTGCCTCTTGCGCTCGCGTGCAAGCCTTCGCCCGCGAGCATCACGCCTGCCTTCACGAGTTCTTCATTGAAGTTGCCCATTGCCGCAAGCAGTTCCGTGCTGGGCATTGTGCCGGCCTCGGAATCGCTTGTAGCTTTCACCATTACCATGACGCGCATTGTCCTTCTCCTTAATTGAGTTGTCGGAGCCGCACGGCCCCGAAGCTGGTTCAGTATCCACGGGGGGCTCTTACAACGACGACGAATCGGAATGCCCGAAATCGACATTGTCGTCAGAAAATCTGGCGTACTGACATGCCACTGTTTTGGCACGACGCGAAAAGACTGCGCGATGGCGACAGCGTGGCCTGTGTCAGTGATCTTTCATGCGCCGGCAGGCGTTTAAAATGACGGTTGCAACACAACCACGTGCTCTGCTTGGGAGGACGTCGGCCCGCGTATAAAAATTCCGTTGATCGGGACAGGAGTAGTTGAATGGTACGTTATCGACACTACAAAGGCGGTATTTACGAGCTGGTTTGCGAGGCCACGCTGGAGTCCGACCCGACGGTCACGATGATCGTCTACAAAGCCAGCAATGGTACGATCTGGACGCGTCCGGCTTCGGTGTTTTTTGAGCTGGTCGAACTCGACGGCGTCAAGATGCCGCGCTTCGCACCGATCAACTAGGCGGCCTCGTTCAAGCGATCGCAAGCGCGACTGCACCCGTTGAACGCGTACTGCCAGGTCAATACAAACAGGAAATCTGAATGCGTCTATTGCTTGCCATCATTCTGCCGTGGTTTCAGTTCTTCACGATCGGGCGGCCGTTTGCCGGGATCATCTGCCTGATCTTGCAGATCACGCTGATCGGCTGGATTCCGGCCGCGATCTGGTCGGTGTATGCGTTGAGCCAGTACACCACTGACAAGAAAATCGCCCGGGCAATGGGCAGCGGTCGTTAAGGCTGAATGTGCGGTCGTGCGCCGGGCTGCTGTAATTCAACCGCATCGGGCGCTTCGATCACCACGTCCGTTTCCGCGATCGCCACGCACGGCAGGATGTATCCCTCCGCTTTTTCTTCGCGACTCAAACCCGGCCATTCGATCGTATAGCGCACGCGTCCCGCCGTCATTTTGCACAGGCATGTGCGGCATGTGCCGTTGCGGCACGAGCGTGGCAGACGCAGATTCGCAAAGCCGGCCGCTTCGAGGATCGTGAGTGAATCGGGTGCTTCGAAGCTTTGACCTAGCGGCTCGACGCGAACCGAAAATGGGCTTGGACTATCAGTCATGAATGAAGTCAACGCGAATGGCAAAAGGTCGGATTTCGACGACTGTACACGGCGGCGGCCAGGCGTGATCTTAACCGAAGGTCTGCGACAGTAAGGCAATGTAAATCGCTGTGAGCGATGTTAGCTTACGACTTCCCTTAACGAAGTTTCACGAAGTCAGGTGAGCTATGCGCTATACATTGATCGTACTAATAGTTGGTACTGCTTTATGTCGTGATGCTCTGGCGAACACTCCGATCGCTCCATCATGCACCTACAAAGTTCAGGCTATAGTCGCGCATCAGGACGATGATCTGTTCCTGATGCAGAACGACTTGCAACGCCACTTGGCGCGCGGCGCTTGCGCGCAGGTGGTCTATCTGACAAATGGCACGTTCGGCGAAGCCACTTGGGAACAGTCGGCAAGGCGTGACCAGGGAGCAATGATCGCATGGTCGTCGATGAGCGGCGCAGCGGCGCCGGAATCTGTCCAGTGGACGCAGGACAGGGTCGAGGCGAACGGGCACAGGCCCGTTCGCTACACCCATCCCGATGGGCGCCTCACGCATATCCATCTTGGCGTGGACAGCGCTTGGGAGGACGGTCGTCGGGGTGGCCATACGTTATTGAGCCGCATGCAGTCGGACGTGAATTACGAGGTCCGGGCCTATCCGGTGAGAGGGGCGGATAAGGCGGCGACTGAAAGCAGCCTTGAACTTTATAAAAGATCAGGCTTTCAGGTGACGCTTGGCCAGTTGATAAAGGTTTATCAACCGAACATCCTCTTCACGCACGATCCTTTCATCAAGACCGCCTATGACAAGTTGTGTGAGCTATGTGGTGAAAGTAACGATCATGCGGATCGCGTCGCCAGTGCAAAACTAGCGCTGGAGGCTCTGCGCATCTCCGGGCAGCCTGCTGCGACCCAGTTTTATGTGGGGGATCCAGCGGCAGGGAGAACGGCGAACCTGACTTCTGGTGAGGCCGACACGAAATCGCGTGTAGCGGCGTGGTACGGCATTCACGACAGCCGATATAGTTGTTCCCGCGCTTCTTCCACCGCACAGCCTGCGTGTGCGTGGCCGGCGAATCCGGAATCGAAATGGCTGCGCGCTCAGTACATCCTCATACGCAACACGGACGGACCCGGCGCACAAGCCGGTCAGTCGGGCACGGCCGATGCCCAAGGCGGGCAGGTCGTTGCTTACGTGGGCGGCGAGGACAATCAGTTGCATGTCTGGAGTGGGCGATCGCGCGCGGACTCATCGATCGAAGGACGATTCGCGGGTGTGCCGGCGGTTGCCGCAGGCGGCGATGCGCGGCAGTCTATTTTCGTGCGCACGGCGCAGAACGACGTGCTCCATGTTTCATCAGAGGGCGGCACATGGCGGCCGACTGCCACATGGATTGACCAGATCATCGTTTCATCACCTCAAGCCATGGCTAACAGCGACGGACGCGTCGCCGTGGCGGCCCGATCGGCCGACCGAAGCGTACTCTACCGCGCGGAAGTCAGTGTTGGCGGAGCGTGGAGCCCGTGGCAACTGACGGGCCTGGTCGGAGTCGGTGAGCCGGCCTTCGCGAAGGATGCATCCGGGGCGCTCGCCATCGCGGTGAGGGCGACTGCGCCGCTCGGGACGGTCCTGATCCGCTCGCAGGTTCAACCCGGGCAGGCCATTTTTCATGACGTCGCTATCACGGCCGGGTCGCACATGGACCCGATCATGCTAACCGCCGGGGACGGCAGCGTGACCGTCATCACCAAAGATGTGGTTGGACGAAATGTCAGCGACTTCATTGTCTACCGGCAGTCGTCGCCGGGGGCGTTGTCGGCGAACACGACCTGGACGAAGACCGCACTCGGCCTAAGAGAGAATTGGACCAATGCGACGGCGACCTTCGCAGCGGACAAGCTGATCGTCGCGGGAAATTGCGGACCTGAAAAATGGTTCGAATATCATGATAAATATACACGCGAATATCCGAATCTATGCGTCTGGAAAGACGGCGTTTCGACCGACCTCGGGCCCGTCAAAGGTGCGCCCCAATTCGTTCGAAATACGGGTGCCGAGCCGGTCTTGATGGTTCGCGGTGCGACGGCCGATGCTCCACTGCTAGGGTCGAAGCTGCAAGGCGGCAACTGGTCCGCGCTCAGCGAACTTTAGAATCGCGCGGTCAGCCGCGCTGAAGCGGCTCCGCTCGCCCATGCAATGGCGGGACGACGGTCATCCGGACCGCCATTTTTACGATGCCCTGTGGTCGCAGCATTATGCTGTCTTTATCGACGTGG
>NZ_DASRSY010000398.1:0-6349 GCF_035656215.1 Paraburkholderia sp. | reverse complement strand
GGTTTCCTCGCTCGCAAGGGCGATGGCGAACCCGGCGCGGAGACAATCTGGAAGGGGCTCACAAAAGTTCATATCGCCGCGGAAACCATACGCTTATTGCGCGATGACGGTGATGCCGACATTTCTGTATAACGACATGGGTTAAGAGAGGCCGCGCCATAATTTGCCTACCGTGAGAGCTGGAAGGAGCATTCAAGCGGATGTTGGCCGCGGGTAATCTGGGCGCGTACGAATCATCAGACTGAGTGACCAGCGTGGAGCGGCGCAAAGTCCGTTGCGCCGCTCCACTGCCTCAACCGTTAGTTCCTTCGCTCGCGACCACCGCCGTGTCGTTCTGCGTTCGCGTTCGCGCGAGCACGGAGCGCAGCGCCGCACCTGTGTGGCTGGCGGCGACCCGAGACAGTCCTTCGGGATCCGTAGCAGCGACAATTGTGCCGCCACCCACACCGCCCTCCGGACCGAGATCGATGATCCAGTCCGCTTCGGCAATCACGTCGAGATCGTGCTCGATGACGACCACGCTATGACCACCGTCCGCGAGACGATGCAGCACGCGAATCAGCTTCGCGACGTCTGCCATGTGCAGGCCGACAGTCGGTTCGTCCAGCACATACAACGTGTGAGGCGGCTTCTGACCACGGCGCGTGATGTCGTCACGCACCTTGCTCAGCTCTGTGACGAGCTTGATGCGCTGCGCTTCGCCGCCCGACAACGTAGGCGACGGTTGCCCAAGCGTCAGATAACCGAGCCCGACATCTTTCATCAATTGCAATGGATGAGCGATGTTCGAAATCGGCGCGAAGAACTCGACGGCTTCGTCGATTTCCATGGTCAGCACGTCGCCGATATTCTTGCCGCGCCACGTAACCGCCAGCGTCTCGGGGTTGAAGCGTTGCCCGTGGCAAACGTCACACGGCACCTTCACGTCGGGCAGGAAGCTCATGCCGATGGTCCGCACACCCTGCCCTTCACAAGCAGGGCAACGGCCCTCGCCGGTGTTGAACGAGAAACGCGATGCCGTGTAGCCGCGCGCACGCGCTTCGAGCGTGCCGGCGAACAGCTTGCGGATCGCGTCCCACACGCCGATGTAGGTTGCCGGACACGAACGCGGTGTTTTGCCGATCGGTGTCTGATCGACTTCAAGCACACGGTCGATGGTTTCCCAGCCTGTGATCGCATCGCATCCTTGCCATGAATGCGTGACGTTCAGCGGCGCACGCGGCGCCGTACGCGCCAATACACTCGAACGACGGTTCGCCGCCGGCTGGGTCTCAGCCGCTGCACGCGCACGCCGCGTGGCCGGCGACGACAGCACCGAGCGCCCCACAGCATCTAGCAAATTGGCCATTAGCACGTCGCGGGCGAGCGTCGATTTACCCGACCCGCTCACGCCCGTCACCGCCACCAGCCGTGAAAGCGGAATGCCGACGGTAACGTTTTGCAGGTTGTGGAGCTTGCCGCCATGCACCGTCAGCCAGTTCTCCGGCACCGCAGCGGCACGTTTGGTCGGCGCAACTACTTCGCGGCGCGGCTGCAACGGATGCACGATCGGATGGGCGAGAAACTGCCCGGTCAGTGAATCGGGCTGCGCCGACAGATCGGCCACGCTGCCCTGCGCGACCAGCGTGCCGCCACGCTTTCCCGCCCCGGGCCCGATATCGATGATGTGATCGGCACGCCGAATCGTGTCTTCGTCATGCTCGACGACGACCAGCGTATTGCCCTTCTCTCCCAGCTTGCGCAAGGCATTGAGGAGAATCTGATTGTCGCGCGGATGCAGGCCGATGGTCGGCTCGTCCAGCACGTAGCACACGCCCTGCAGGTTGCTGCCCAGTTGCGCGGCGAGCCGGATGCGCTGCGCTTCGCCGCCCGACAGGCTCGGCGCGGCGCGATCGAGACTCAGATAACCGAGCCCGACTTCTTCCAGAAATTGCAGGCGGCTGCCAATTTCGCTGACCACGTCGCGCGCGATTTCCGCGTCGCGCCCGCTCATCTCCAACGTGTCGATCCATGCGCGCGTGTCGGAGACTGTCCATTGCGCAACATCGACGATGGCCTGCTCGCCAAACGTAACGGCGCGCGCGATTGGGTTTAGACGCGTACCGGCGCAATCCGCGCACGGTTCGTCGACGAGACCTTCCGGTTCCTGCTCCTCGGAAGGCAAGCTCTGCTCACGACCTCGGTTGTCGTCGACAATCACGGTGTCGTCGTATGCCGCGCGTTGTTCGCGTGTCAATGCGAGACCCGTGCCGACGCACGTGGTACACCAGCCATGCTTGCTGTTGTACGAGAACATGCGCGGGTCGAGTTCGGGATAGCTCGTGCCGCATACCGGACAGGCACGCTTGGTGGACAGTACTTTCACCGTACCAAGTTTCGCCGTGGGACGGCCACCGCTGATAGCGGCGTGCAAACCGTCGAGCGGTGCCAACAGATGCATGACGCCCTTGCCGATTTCCAGCGTCTGGTCGAGCGCCTGGCGCAGTTCCGTTTCGTTGTCCGGCGACACGACAAGGTCGGTCACCGGCAATTCGATGGTGTGCTCACGGAAACGATCGAGCTTGGGCCACGGGTCCACCGGCACGAACTCGCCGTCCACACGCAGATGCGTATTGCCACGCGCTTTCGCCCACTTCGCGAGATCGGTATAGACGCCCTTGCGGTTCACGACCAGCGGCGCGAGGAAGCCAACGTGCTGCCCTTTGTGATCGCGCAGCAATTGCGCTGCAATCGATTCGATGCTTTGCGACGTGACCGGCGTGCCGTCGTGGATGCAATGTTGCAGACCAAGCTTCACATACAGCAGACGCAGGAAGTGCCACACTTCGGACGTAGTCGCCACGGTACTCTTGCGGCCGCCGCGCGACAAACGCTGCTCGATCGCAACGGTGGGCGGAATGCCATATACCGCGTCGACCTCAGGCCGCCCGGCCGGCTGCACGATGGAGCGTGCGTACGCGTTCAGCGATTCGAGGTAACGGCGCTGCCCTTCGTGGAACAGAATATCGAAGGCCAGCGTGGACTTGCCCGAACCGGATACGCCGGTAATCACGTTGAATTTGCCGTGCGGAATATCCACGTCCAGCGATTTCAGATTGTGCTCGCGCGCATTGACGATGCGCACCACGTCCTCGCCTTCGATCGCCCGCCGGGCCCGCGCCGCGCTCAGCGCCTTTTGCAACGGAATGCCCTGCGCCGCCGGTTCGGCCGC
Source organism: Paraburkholderia sp. (assembly GCF_035656215.1). Lineage (GTDB taxonomy): Bacteria > Pseudomonadota > Gammaproteobacteria > Burkholderiales > Burkholderiaceae > Paraburkholderia. The sequence goes on along the minus strand of NZ_DASRSY010000398.1, from coordinate 3,138 downwards.
TGCGTTCATCGCGCGGTCGTATTGCAGCAGCGCCTCGCCAGTATGCGATTCCAGACAAAGCTTGACGTCTTCCGGCGTGCCCGCGCATAGCACCCTGCCGCCGCCATCACCACCTTCGGGACCGAGGTCGATCAGCCAGTCGGCCGCGCGGATCACGTCGAGATTGTGTTCGATCACGATCAGCGAATGTCCGCCCGCCAGCAGTTTGCCGAACGCCTGCATCAGCTTGGCGATATCGTCGAAATGCAGGCCGGTGGTCGGCTCGTCGAACATGAACAGGCGCTTGGCGACCGGCTGCTTCGCGCTACGCGCCGTGCGCGCCTGCGCCGATTCCGCGAGGAAGCCGGCGAGCTTGAGCCGCTGCGCTTCGCCGCCGGATAACGTGGGCACCGGCTGGCCCAGCTTCACGTATTCGAGACCCACGTCGACGATCGGCTGCAGCACGCGCAATACTTCGGCATCCTTCGAGAAATAGGCAGTAGCTTCGCTCACCGTCAATTCCAGCACGTCGGCAATGCTCAAAGCACGCGCCGGCTCGCCGCGCTCGATTTTCACTTCGAGCAGTTCTGCACGATAACGGCGCCCATCGCAATCCGGGCAGCGTAGGTAGACGTCGCTCAGGAACTGCATTTCGATGTGCTCGAATCCCGAACCGCCGCAGGTCGGGCAGCGCCCGTCGCCCGAGTTGAAACTGAACATGCCAGGTCCGTAACCGCGTTGCTGCGCGAGCGGCGCCTTGGCGAAGAGCTTGCGGATCTCGTCGAACGCGCCGACGTAGCTGGCCGGATTCGACCGCGCGGTCTTGCCGATCGGAGACTGGTCGACGAATACCACGTCCGTGACCTGGTCGGCGCCCGTCAGGCTCCTGAATGCGCCGGGCGATTCGGTGGCGAGGCCGAAGTGCCGCGCCATGGCCGGGTGCAAAACGTCCTGTAACAAGGTGGACTTGCCGGAGCCCGACACGCCTGTCACGCAGACGAGCCGCTGCAACGGAATCTCGACAGTGACGTCGCGCAGATTATGTTCGGTCGCGCCTTCGAGCACAATGCGCGGCGTGCTGTCATTCACCGGACGCTTTGACCAGTGCGCCGCGTCTGCCACGTGCCGGCCACCGCCCAGATACTCACCGGTCAGCGTGCCAGATGAGCGGATCGCCTCCGGCGCGCCGTCGTAAATGATCGAGCCGCCGCGCTCGCCTGGCCCCGGGCCCATGTCGATCAGACGATCCGCCGCGAGCATCACCGAAGGATCGTGTTCGACCACCACCAGCGTATTGCCCGCATCGCGCAGCCGATGCATCGCCTCGACAATCCGGTTCAGATCGCGCGGATGCAGGCCGATGCTCGGCTCGTCCAGCACGAACAGCGTTTTGGTCAGCGACGTGCCGAGCGCCGTGGTCAGGTTGATCCGCTGCACCTCGCCGCCCGACAGCGTGCGGCTTTGCCGGTCGAGTGTCAGATATCCGAGGCCGACGTCGCAGAGATATTTGAGACGCGTACGCACTTCGGCCAGCAACAGCTTGAGCGCGTCGTCGAGCAGTGCGCTCGGCAGGCTGATCTCGTCGAAGAAACGCCGGATGCGCTCGATCGGCATCAGCATCAGGTCGTGCACAGTCAGACCCGGCAAAGACTCCAGTTGCGCACGCGTCCAGTCGACGCCGCGCGGCATGAAGCGCTTTTCGGGCGCCAGCCCCTCGTCCGCATTCGCTTTACTGCCGAGGCGCCATAACAGCGATTCCGTTTTCAGACGCGCACCGCCACAGGTCTCGCACGGCGTATAGCTGCGGTACTTCGACAGCAGCACGCGGATGTGCATCTTGTACGCTTTCGATTCGAGATACTCGAAGAAGCGTTTGACGCCGTACCAATGACTTTGCCACTTGCCGTTCCAATCCGGCGAACCGTTGATGACCCAGTCGCGCTCGGCGTCCGTCAGCTCGCCCCAAGGCGTGCCGCGGCGGATGTCGGCTTTCGCCGCATAGCGCATCAGGTCGTCCTGGCACTCTTTCCAGGCCGGTGTTTGCATCGGCTTGATCGCGCCGTCGCGCAGCGTCTTGCGCGCGTCGGGAATGACCAGGCCGAGATCGACGCCGATCACGCGGCCGAAACCGCGACAGACTTCGCATGCGCCGTAAGCCGAATTGAACGAGAACAGCGCCGGCTGCGGATCCGCATAGCGCAGATCGCTCTCGGGACTGTGCAGACCGGTGGAGAAACGCCAGATTTGCGGCTCGGCTTCTTTGGCCTCCGGTGCCTCTGGCGCGGCAGGCAGCACGTAGATGTTGACGCGGCCGCCGCCGCGCTTGAGCGACGCCTCGATGGCCTCGACCACGCGTTGCTTGTCGACCGAGGTCAAGCGGAAGCGGTCGGCCACCACGTCGAGCAGCTTGCGCCTGCCGGTGGGCGAATCGACCTCGCGCTGCGCCTGCACACGCGTGTAACCGCTCGCGGAGAGCCATTGCTCGACTTCCTGCTCCGACGCCGTTTCCGGTAACTCGACCGGAAACGTGACGACCAGCCGCGGATCGTGTTCCGCAGTGCGCTGGAGCAGCTCGGCGTAGATCGTTTCAGGCGTGTCATGGCGCACCTGCAGCGCGCTCTTGCGATCGAACAGTTCGGCCGCGCGAGCGTAGAGCAACTTCAGGTGATCGTTGAGTTCCGTCATGGTGCCGACGGTGGAGCGCGAACTGCGCACCGGGTTGGTCTGGTCGATCGCGATGGCGGGCGGCACCCCGTCGACCCGGTCGACTTGTGGCCGGTCCATGCGGTCGAGAAACTGCCGGGCGTAAGCGCTGAAGGTTTCGACGTAGCGCCGCTGCCCTTCCGCGTACAACGTGTCGAACACGAGGCTCGATTTGCCGGAACCGGATGGACCGGTAACGACCGTCATTTCGCCGGTTCGTACGTCGAGATCGATGTTCTTCAGGTTGTGCTGGCGCGCGCCGCGAATGCGGATAATTCCGTTAGATGCCAATTTTTCCGACCGTCTGAATGAGTGGAGCACCTCTCACGGACGCCTCGCGACCGCGCAAGTTCGGGACACCCGGCTAGCGGAAGGACACGCCAAAGGCCGGGTTGCAAGGGGATACTATACTGTATATTTATACAGGTGCGACCTGCAAAGTCGCTATCACAACTG